>NZ_DASQMZ010000096.1:0-6958 GCF_035645235.1 Paenibacillus sp. | reverse complement strand
CATCTGAGCCTATCTCGGCGATTTCTCCGCCTTCCGCCGATTTAGCCTCACATCTGAGCCTATCTCGGCGATTTCTCCGCCTTCCGCCGATTTAGCCTCACATCTGAGCCTATCTCGGCGATTTCTCCGCCTTCCGCTGATTTTAGCCTCACATCTGAGCCTATCTCGGCGGTTTCTCGGCCTTCCGCCGATTTCGCCTCACATCTGAGCCTATCTCGGCGATTTCTCGGCCTTCCGCCGATTTAGCCTCACATCTGAGCCTATCTCGGCGATTGCTCCGCCTTCCGCTGATTTCGCCTCTTATCTGAACATATTTCGCCGCGTTATCCCGCCTTGCGCCGCCTGCGATACAGCCGCGCCGCGACGAACGCGGCGACGGCCAGCCCGACCGCGACGCCGAAGTAGACCAAATACCGCTCGATCAACACGTATACCGCTTCCCACCGCTCGCCGAACGCGTACCCGATCGCGATGAACGCCCCGGTCCAACAGGCGGCTCCGGCATACGCATAGATCGCGAAGGTGCGGTACGGCACCTTCAGCATGCCGACGGCGTAACCGGCGAACTGGCGTACGCCCGGCAGGAAGAAGCTTGCGAACAGGAATCGGTTGCCGTAGCGCTCGTAATATCTCCGCGACTTCTCTAGCACCTCGGGGCGAATCATGAGCCGCTTGCCGAACCGGTCCAGCAGCCTGGCTCCCGCTTGGTACCCGATCGTGTACGTCGCGGTCACGCCGATCGACGCGCCGAGGAACGCCGACAGGACGGCCGCCGCCGGAACGAGCGTCCCTCTGGAGATCAAATATCCCGTATACGCGAGCGTCGTCTGCCCCGGCGGCAGCGGCAACGCGATGAAATCGACCGGCAGGCCGATCAACAACACCAAATACCCGTATTGATCGAACACCCGCTCCAACCACGCCAACGCCTCCAACGTCATTTCCCTCCGATCGTTTCCACTCTATTATTTCGCGACTCCCCCGACCGTCGCCATCGTTCGCGGACGTGCGGCCGCCCCGACTCGAGGCGGGCAGGCAAGGCGGTTGGGCGCGAATCCGCGCCACGGGCGACGCTGTAAGCGGAGCTCCGCTTCTAGGCGCGAATCCGCGCCTCGAGCGACGCCGTAAGCGGAGTTCTCCGCTTCTAGGCGCGCATTCGCGTCTCCGCCCCGCCGCACTTTCCGTGCGGATGCGAAAAAAAAGGCCCGCCTCGCGCCGAGGGGGCCGTCACCTTATTTCAAGAAGCCGAGCAGCATCTCGCGAATGAGCTTCGCGGCGACGATCGGCGTCTGCTCCGTCGGGTCGTACACCGGCGCCACTTCGACGAGGTCGAAGCCCACGACGTTCGCGCCGGAGCCCGCGATCGCGTGCACCGCGGCGAGCAGCTCCTTCGACGTAATGCCGCCCGCTTCCGCCGTGCCCGTGCCCGGCGCCGCCGACGGATCGAGCACGTCGATGTCGATCGTCACGTACACCGGCTTGCCCTCGAGCTCCGGCAGCACCTTCTTCAGCGGCTCCAGCACGTCGAACGGGAAGAAGTTGACGTTCTCGCGGCCCCACGCGAACTCCTCGCGCATGCCCGAGCGGATGCCGAACTGGTACACGTTCTTCCCGCCGATCAGGTTCGCGGCCTTGCGAATCGGCGTCGAATGCGACAGCGGCTCGCCCTCGTACTGCTCCCGCAGGTCCGCGTGCGCGTCGATGTGGATGAGCTTCAATTCCGGATACTTCGCGAACACCTCGCGAATGACCGGCCACGACACCAAGTGCTCGCCGCCGAGGCCGACCGGCACCTTGCCGTCGTTCAGCAGCTTCTGCACGTACTCGCCGATCAGCTCGAGGCTCTTGCCCGCGTTGCCGAACGGCAGCAGCAGATCGCCGGCGTCGAAGTACGCGACTTCCTCGAGGTGCTTGTCCAAGTACGGGCTATACTCCTCGAGGCCGACGGACGAGCGGCGGATCGCCGCCGGACCGAAGCGGGAGCCGGGGCGGAACGACACCGTGTAATCCATCGGCATGCCGTAGATGACCGCCTGCGCCGACTCGTAGTCTTCCGAGCTCAGAATAAAGACGTTGCCCGAATACGCTTGATCGATTTTCATTTCACCAAGTCCTCCACGAACTTCGGCAGCACGAACGCCGCCGAGTGCAGGCGAGGCGTGTAATACTTCGTCTCGAACGCCGGAATCGCCGAAGCCGCCACCTCTAAAGGATCGTACTTCTTGCTGCCCATCGTGAACGTCCACAGGCCGCTCGGGTACGTCGGGATGTTCGCGCCGTACACGCGGACGATCGGGAAAATTTCCTTCACGTCGCGGTTGACCGTCTGGATCAGGTCCGCCTTGAACCAAGGGTTGTCCGTCTGCGCGACGAAGATGCCGTCTTCCTTCAGCGCTTCGTAAATCCCTTGGTAGAAGCCCTTCGAGAACAGCTCCACCGCCGGACCGACCGGCTCGGTCGAGTCGACCATGATGACGTCGTACGCGTTCTTATGCTGCGCGATATGCATGTAGCCGTCGCCGACGATCACTTCGACGCGCGGGTTGTCCAGCTCGCCCGCGATCGTAGGCAGGTACTTCTTCGAATATTCGATGACCTTCCCGTCGATGTCGACGAGCACGGCCTTCTTCACCTTCGGGTGCTTCATCACTTCGCGGATGACGCCGCCGTCGCCGCCGCCGACCACGAGCACATGCTCCGGATTCGGGTGCGTGACGAGCGCCGGATGCGCCACCATCTCATGATAGACGAATTCGTCGCGCACGCTCGTCATGACCATGCCGTCGAGCGTCAGCATCGTGCCCCATTCTTCCGTCTCGATCATCGTCAGATGCTGGAAGTCCGTTTGCTCGTTCTCGTATGTTTTCATAACCTTCATCGTAATGCCGAAATTGTCGGTCTGCTTCTCCGTATACCATAAATCCATCGGTTCGATCCCTCTCTTCGTCCAAATCCGGATTCTGCCTTCATTTTCCCGCGCGAAACCACAAGATGTATTATAGAGAACTGGCCTAAAAATGCAACCAAAGTATAGCCCGTCCCGCTTCGTCCCATAATGGGGAGAGAGGCATCATTTTCCTGATTGCGAGTACGTCGAAGGAGCGATTCCCATGGACGAACCGTTGAACCCTCCCCCGCGTCTCGCGGCGCACCGCGAGGCCGCTCCGTTGCTGCGCGTATTGCGGATCGCGAAGCGACTGATCATTTTCGCCGTAACGATGTTGATTCTCGCCGCCGTCTCGTTCGCGGGGCTGCTGCTGTACCTCCGCGTGCAGCCGATGCCGCCGGTGTCGTTCACGCAATCGACCGAGCTGCTCGACGTGCACGGCTCGCTCATCGATTCGTTCCATGGCGGGCAAAACCGGCACATCGTCACCCTGGACGACATCGCGCCCGACATGCTGAAGGCGACGCTGGCGATCGAGGATAAGCGGTTTTACCGGCACTTCGGCATCGACCCGCGGGGGCTCGGCCGCGCGATCTGGACGAACCTCCGCACGCTCGACCCGAACGGCCAAGGCGCCAGCACGCTGACGCAGCAGCTCGCCCGCAACTTGTTCCTCACCCACGAGAAGACGTGGACGCGGAAAATCAAAGAGGCGATGTACGCGCTGCAGCTCGAGATGGCGTACACCAAGGACGAGATTCTGGCGATGTATTTGAACCAGATCTACTTCGGCCACGGCGCGTACGGCATCGAGGCCGCGTCGGAGCTGTACTTCGGCAAGTCCGCCTCCGAGCTGTCGCTGTCCGAGGCGTCCATGCTCGCCGGCGTGATGAAGAGCTGGAAGTACTACTCGCCGCATATGGATTACGAGCGTTCCCGCGCCCGGCAGAAGCTCGTGTTGACGACGATGGCCGAGCAAGGCGTCATTACGGACGCGCAGGCGACGGCGGCGTACGCCGTACCGTTGAACCTCCAGCCCTTGACGGAAAAGGAATCCTCCAAAGCCCCCTACTTCCGGGACTATGTCCGCAGCGTCGCCGTCGGGGAGCTCGGCATCGACGAGCGGCTGTACGATTCCGGGGGCCTCCGCATCTTCACGACGCTCGACCTGCACGCGCAGGCGAACGCCGAAGCGGCGGTCGCGAAGTACCTCGAGCCGCACGAGGAGCTGCAGGCCGCGCTCGTCTCCATCGATCCGCGGACGGGGCATATCCAAGCGATGGTCGGCGGGCGGAATTACGAGGAGAACCAATACAATCGCGCGTTCGCGACCACGCGCCAGCCGGGCTCGTCGTTCAAGCCGATCCTGTATTTGACGGCGCTGCAGCAGGAGGGCTTCACGGCCGTCACCCGCTTCATGAGCGAGCCGACCGTCTTCACGTACGACGAGGGGCGCAAGACGTATTCGCCGAAAAATTACAACAATAAGTATCCGAACAAGCTCGTGGATTTGCGCTACGCGATTTCGAAGTCGGACAATATTTACGCGGTGAACACCATCATGCAAGTCGGTCCGGACAAGGTGATCGACACCGCTCGCAGCCTCGGCATTACGAGCGAGATGGAGCCGCTGCCGTCGCTGGCGCTCGGGACGTACCCGGTCAGCCCGTACGAGATGGCGTCCGCCTTCGCGACCATCGCGGGCGGCGGCGTACGCCGGGAGCCGACGGCCATCCTCCGGATCGAAGATATGTACGGCCGCGTGCTGTACGAAGCGAAACCGCGCGAGGAGCAGGTCGTCGCGCCGCAGTACACGTACATCCTCACGCATCTGATGCAGAGCGTGTTCGACGACGGCGGCACGGGGCGGCGCGTGTCCGACCTGCTGAAGCGCCCGGTCGCCGGCAAGACGGGCACGACGAACACCGACGCGTGGATGGTCGGCTTCACGCCGGAGCTCGCGACGGCCGTCTGGATCGGCTACGACAAGGGCCGGTCCGTCTCGACGATCGAGGCGCACACCGCCTCGCCGATCTTCGCCGAATTCACGGAGAAGACGCTGTCGGCGGTGCCGCCGAAGCTGTTCGAGGTGCCCGAGGGTGTAACGACCGTCTATATCGACCCGGCGACGGGGCTGCTCGCGACGGCCGACTGCCCGAATCCGCGGCTGGAATCGTTCATCGCGGGAACGGAGCCGACCGAGGCGTGCGCCGGCCACGGGGCCGAGCCGCTGCCCGCGCAGGAAGGCGCGCCGCATCAAGATCAGGAGCGCAACTGGTGGGACGATCTGAAGCGTTGGTGGAACAGCTAGGCCGATCGAAGGGACCGGGAGCTTGGAGCTTCCCGGTCTTTTTTTGTCGTTGCGGCGGCCGGCGAGCGTCTCCCCCGCTCCTTCTCCTTGAGTTCCCTTCGCTCAGCCGGCGCTGTCCGGTCTCCGCGGTCGGCGAAGCGGCTTCTCTTTTGCGCCGAAACCTTATAGTATGGAAGCAAACCGAAGCGCAGACGGAGGCGATCTTGGCATGACGAATGAAATTTATCGGAAGGATTGGCTGCTGGACGCAAGGACGCCGGCGAAGGCGACGATCGTACTCGTCCACGGCCAAGGCGAGCATTGCGGCCGATACGCGCACGTCGCCGCGGCGCTCAACGCCGCCGGGTACGACGTCGTCTCCGGCGACTTGCCGGGACACGGCCGCTCCGGCGGACTGCGCGGCCATATCGATCGGTTCGACGCGTTCGTCGACGTCGCCGCGTCCTGGATCGAGGCGGCCCGCGATCGCCGCCCGGAGACAACGCTGTTTCTGCTCGGCCACAGCGTGGGCGGACTGATCGCCGCAAGGCTGCTGCAGACGTCGCCCGTCGCCGGCCTGCTGTCCGGGGCCGTCCTGACGTCGCCGGCCTTCCGGCTCCGGTTCCCGATCCCTGCATGGAAGGAGGCGCTCGGGCGGCGGCTCGACGGCGTGCTGCCCCGGCTGCGCATGCCGAGCGGCCTGAAGGAGCAGCGCGTCACGCGCAGCGAGGACATCGCGCGCGCGACGGCCGCCGACCCGCTCATGGTGTACGTCGCGAGCGTCCGCTTCTACAACGAGCTGCTCCGCGCGCAGGCGGCGGCGCTCGCCGAGGCCGGCCGAATCTCGCTGCCGCTGCTCCTGCTGCACGGCGGCGCGGACGAAATCATCGCGCCGGCGCCGTCGCTCGACTTCGGCGCCCGCCTCGCGTCGCCGGACAAGGACGTGCGGCTGCTGCCCGGCCTGCACCACGAAGTCCTGAACGAGCCGGAGCGGGACGACGTGCTGCGCGACATCGTCGGCTGGCTCGACCGGCATGTCGAAAGCGGCGGGGCGTAAACAGCTTCGTCGGGACGAACTCTAATAGAGAACATCGATGTTCCTTATTTTTGATCTCCCTTTGGAAAATGCTCGAATAAGGAACATCAAGTTTCTCTATTCCGTGCAAAACCGCGGTTTCGGGCCGTTTCTTCAACGAATAAGGAAATTGGATGTTCCTTATTCGCCGGTTTCCGGCCGCTTCACCGGAAATAAAGAACATTCTTGTTCCTTAAAGCAGAAGGCTGCGCCGACTTTGCCGGCGCAGCCTTCTTTGTCGTATTGGTTCATTCCATCCTTACGGCCGGTCCGGGCGGTCTGGGCGGTCTGGCCGGTCCGGACGATCCTGACGATTCGGATGATCCGGCTGATCCGGGCGATCCGGACGCTCCGGGCGAGCTCGCTCGACCGTAACCTCCGCCGTCGCCGCCCAATCGCCGTACCGGGCCGTAACGACCGCGTCTCCGAGCGCGAGGCCCGTCACGGTCAAGCCGTCGATCGCGACGATGCCCTCCGGCGTCGCCGTCAGCGCGACGCCCTCTCCGAGCGCAAGCTCTCGAGGACCTACGTAAGGATTCTCATACGTCCCGTACACCTCCGCCGTCACCGACTCGCCGATTTCGATCGTCGACATCGGCAGCGCGATGCGGATCGACGCCAACTCGCCTTCGCTCACCGACACGCGTACTGTCTTCTGCAGCCCGCCGTACGCGACGACGAGCTCCGCTTCGCCCGCGGCGACGCC
>NZ_DASQMZ010000095.1:0-23157 GCF_035645235.1 Paenibacillus sp. | reverse complement strand
TTCCTTGGAGCGGCTGTTCGCGCTCGGCGAAGCCGACACCGACGCCGCGGCGGGAAGACTGGAGGCATGGATAAGCGGTAAGCCGGCAAGCGCCGGTGCGAACGCGCATCGATAAGAAAAAGAGGGCCGTCCTCGGGGGTTCCCCCGCGGGACGGCCCTCTTCGGTTTGTCGCGGACGGCGATTTACCGCGCGCGAATTTCTTGGCGCATGAAGCCGACGTACGAAATGCCGAAGCAGATCAGCGTGCCGGCGACGAGCGCCGTCATCTGCGGCCAAACGAGCAAGAGGCTCTGGCCGAGGGACAGCGGGCTCGGAATGGCGCCGACCGCTTGCTCCATCGTCAGAAAACCGCTGATCGTCCGGATTTCCGGCACGAGCAGCGTGCTGGTCGCTTCCTGGAACAGCGAGTTCGGGCTCAGCCGGTTCAGCCATTGCTGCCAGATGGCCGCCTCGTATTCGGACGGCGGCGCGAGGGCGCCGAGCGCGAGGCGGACGAGGATCGGGAAAAACAGGATGAAGAAAATCCAGAGCCCGAGCCCCGAAAGCGCCGAGGTGGCCGCGCTGCGCATCCGGACGGAGAACAAAATCGCCAGGTTGAGCCAGAACGCGACGTACACGACGGACGCGAGCAAGAACAGGAACATGCGCGCGAACTGTTCCGGCGTCGGCAAAATGCCGGTCATCCGGATACCGAGACCCATGACAATGAGCCCCATCGCAACGAACAGCGTGCCGACGATGGCGAGCGCCGCGACGAACTTCGCGTTAATGATATAGTCGCGGGGCACCGGCTGCGCGAGCGTCCGGCTGAGCGTACCGCGTCCGCGTTCGCTCTGAATCGCGTCGAAGCCCATGCCGATGCCGAGCAGCGGCCCGAGAAAACCGACGAACGTGATGAACGACGGAATCGTGCCGTCGGTCGCGGTGAAGAGCCTTAAAAACAGGTAATTCTTTACCGAGTCGTCGAGCTCCGCGTTCCGGTCCAGTCCGTTCAGTACGGCGTAGATCGAAGCGATGCACGTCAGCCCGACGAGCAAGATCAGAATGTTCGTGCGCCAGCTGTGGATATGGTCGGACAGCTCCTTGCGCACCATCGCCGCGAACGGGTGGTACGTCACGTCGCGCTCGGCGCGGGCGGAAAGCTTCGCGCGAATCGCGGAAGGCCATGAAGCGAGCGACGTCTTCACGCGGAACCCCTCCCTTCGAAATACCGATGGTAGATTTCGTCCAAACCGAACGTCTTGCGCTTGAGCTCGTGCAGCTTCGCGCCGCGGCCGACGACGAGCGAGGCGACGTCTGCCGCCACGTCGCGGTCCGCATCGATGCGCAGCGCCCCTTCCTCCGGCTCGGCCCGGATGACGCCGTCGAGCGCGCGCACGCTCTCGAGCAACGCGTCGTCGAGCGGCTCGACGACCGTCTCGATGCGGATCGATTCTTCCCCGAACAAGGTGCGGGACAGCTCGCCGACCCCGCCGACGCCGACGAGGCGGCCCTTCACGAACAGCCCGACGCGGTCGCAAATCGACTGCACCTGGTGCAGATGGTGGGAGGAGAGCAGCACGGTCATCTGCCGCTCCCGCGACAATGTCGAGATGAGGTCGAGCAGCTGCCGCATCCCCTCCGGGTCGAGACCGAGCGTCGGCTCGTCGAGAATCATAACGTCCGGCTCCTTCATAAGGACGTCGGCGAGGCCGAGCCGCTGCCGCATGCCCCGCGAGTACGCGCCGACCGGTTTACCGGCCGCCTCCTGCAGGCCGACCCGGGCCAACCAACGCTCGGCGCGCTCGCGGGCGACCGATTCCGGCAGCCGGTTCAGCCGCGCGGTATACATCAAATTTTCGAATCCCGTTCGATCTTCGTAGAAGCCTACGTCATCGGGCAAATAGCCGACCTTGCGCTTGACGTCGATCGATTGGCGAACCGAATCGAGTCCGCAGACGGTCACCTTCCCGGACGTCGGCTCGGAAAGACCGAGGAGCATCAGGATCGTCGTCGATTTTCCGGCGCCGTTCGGGCCGAGCAGCCCGAAAATTTCCCCCGGATAAATCGACAGGTTCAGGTCGTCGACGGCTTTCTGCTCCCCGTACTGCTTCGTCACGTGGTGGAGGCGGATGATCGGTTCCTTGGCCGTCATCGCTTATCGCCTCCCGTACGTGCGGAACAAATACCCGATGCCTCCGAGCACGAAGACGATGATGAGAATGCCGATCCAGCCCCAAACGACGGACGTCTTTACGCTCACGCGGAATTGCGCCTCCGAAGACGCCTCCGGCGCGGACGCGCGCACGCTAAGCGCATAGTCGCCGGCCAGCGCCGCGTCGGACGCCGTCATCGTCGCGACGACGGTCCGGGACTCCCCGGGCGGAATCGAATCGATCGTCGCCGGCTCGAATTCGACCGTCCAATCGATCGGCGTGCTCGAGGAGAGCGAGACGTCCGCGAGCTCGACGCTGCCCGTATTGCGCACGAGAAGCTCCAGCTTCTTGTCGCCGCCCGCGGTTACGTCCGTGCTGAGGAGTCCGGACGGCGTCGTCAACTCCATCGCATATCTGCCGATGATGGCCGTCTGCAGCTCGAGCGTCGCGGACGTGTTGCTCGTCTCGGCGACGACCGGAATCGTGTACGTGCCTGCCTCGACCGTTTCCGGCGGCTCCACTTTAATCGAAACCGTCTCCGTCGCGCCCGCTTCGACGTCGACCGAGGAGACGCGTTCGCCGCCCACGGTGAACTGCACCGTCCAACCGTCGCCCGGCGCCTCGGCGCGAAGGGCGTACAGCTGGTTTTCCGCCGTGCGGTTGCGGAGCGACGCGCTATAAGTAAAAGAAGCGTCCGCGTGGCCCTCGATATTCGGCTTCTCCGTCGTCAGCTCCGTCTCGTAGATGCCTTGCTCCGTCACCTCGATCGCGAGAGGCAGCGTGTTGCCGTTGCCGGCGGACAGCGTAAACCGGTAAACGCCGCGCTCGACCTGCAGCGGCACGTCGACGTCGAGCGATACGCTGGTCGAGGCGTCCGGCTTCACGGCGACCTGACGGGCTTTCTTCCCGCCGCTCGTCAGCTCGTACGTCCAGCCGTTCGGCAAGCCGGATACGGATAGCTCCGCGGTTTGCACGGCGTCCGTGTTGTTGATCAGCTCGACGCTGTGCACGACCGACTCGCCGGGCGTCACCGCGACGAACGGCTGCGCCGCGAAGACGGTCAGCTCCCCTGCTGCCGATGCGGAGCCGGCCGGCAGCAGGGCGGTGACGAGCAGCAAGCCCGCCAACAGCCATTTTCGTTTTCTCTTCGTCTTCATTGGAAAACCCTCCCCGTGACATGTGGAAATTTTTCGATACCGATGGTAAAAAACAAAGCTGAAACGAAGATGAAAGAAATCTTAAAAAAATCTAAAATGTGACCGCTCTGCGCCCGTCCTTCCGCGATCAGGCGGGATAGACGGGCCGGGAACGGGCGGAATGACATTTTCAGACGAAAAATGGACTGGCGCAACGGTGTAAACGCTTATATAATCGTTATAAAACGCTTACTTTGCCAACCGTCGCAGAGGAGAGAGGAGCGGTATCATGCAAGACATGCATACGCACGAGACGATTCCCAGCACGGCGACTTCGCCGAATTTAACTTCCTACGAGCAAACCTACGCCTCTTTCCGGTGGGAGGACATTCATGCCGAATTCAGCTGGCATACCACCGGCAAGGTCAACATGGGCTACGAATTGATCGACAAGCATACGGAGACGAGCCGCAAGGACAAGACGGCGCTCATTTACGCCGACGATGCGGGCGCGCAGACGTTTACCTTCGAAGACATGCGCGTCTTCTCGAACAAATTCGGCAACCTCTTCCGCTCGCTGGGCGTGCAGAAGGGCGATCGAATTTTCTTCTTCATGCCGCGGACGCCGGAAATTTATGCGGGCATTATCGGGGCGCTCAAGATCGGCGCGATCGTCGGTCCGTTATTCGAAGCGTTCATGGAAGGCGCGGTCGAGGACCGGATGGCGGACGCGGAGGCATCCGTCGTCGTGACGACGACGGCGCTGAAGGGGCGCATTCCGAAGGAGCGGCTGCCGCATCTGAAGCACATCGTACTCATCGACGCGGAAGGAGCGCTCGAGGATCGCGAAGTGAGCTACAAGGAGGCGTTCGCCGCCGCGTCGGACGCGCTGGACGTCGAATGGGTCGATCTCGAGCATCCGATGATTTTGCACTACACGTCGGGCTCGACGGGCAAGCCGAAGGGCGTGCTGCACGTGCACGGCGCGATGCTCCAGCATTACATTACGGGGCATTGGGTGCTCGACCTGAAGGAAGACGATATTTATTGGTGCACCGCCGATCCGGGCTGGGTGACGGGGACGTCGTACGGCATCTTCGCTCCTTGGCTGAACGGGGCGACGAACCTGATCCGCGGCGGGCGGTATTCGGCCGATCGCTGGTATTCGACAATTCAGGATTACAAGGTAACCGTGTGGTACAGCGCCCCGACGGCGTTCCGCATGCTCATGTCCGCCGGAGACGACGACGCGGAGCGGTACGACTTGACCAGCCTTCGCCACGTCTTGTCCGTCGGCGAGCCGCTCAACCCGGAGGTCATCCGGTGGGGCATGAAGGTGTATAAGCAGCGCATTCACGACACGTGGTGGATGACGGAGACGGGCGCGCATATGATCGTGAACGTGCCGGCGATGGACATTCGTCCGGGCTCGATGGGGAAGCCCATTCCGGGCGTGCAGGCCGCCATCGTCGACGACGAAGGCAACGAGGTGCCGCCGTACACGCTCGGCAACCTCGCCATTCGCGCCGGCTGGCCGTCGATGATGCGGCGCATCTGGAACAATCCGGCGAAATACGAGGAATATTTCAAGCTGCAGGGCTGGTACGTGTCCGGCGATTCGGCCTATATGGACGAGGACGGGTATTTCTGGTTCCAGGGGCGCGTCGACGACGTGATCAATACGTCCGGCGAGCGCGTCGGGCCGTTCGAGGTCGAGAGCAAGCTGGTGGAGCATCCGGCCGTCGCCGAAGCGGGCGTCATCGGCAAGCCCGATCCGGTTCGGGGGCAAATCATTAAGGCGTTCGTCTCGCTGCGCGAGGATTACGTCGAGACGCCGGAGCTGCTGGAAGAGCTGAAGCAGCACGTCAAGACCGGCCTCGCCGCGCATGCCGCGCCGCGCGAAATCGAGGTCATCGACAAGCTGCCGAAGACGCGCTCGGGCAAAATTATGCGCCGGGTACTGAAGGCGAGGGAGCTCGGTCTGCCGGTCGGCGACCTGTCTACGATCGAGGACTAATGGTACACTATTAAGAGGGCGGAGCGGGCCGAGGGCCCGCTTCGTTTTTTCTATTTTCGGGTGAAAAGGGAGCTGACAACGTCGTATGAACAAAATCGAACAGGTGACGGAATGGATTCGCGGCAGCGAGCGCGTCGTGTTTTTCGGCGGAGCGGGCACGTCGACGGAAAGCGGCATTCCCGACTTCCGCTCGGCGGCGGGCTTGTATCGCTCGGCGCAAGGGAGCGGCGCTCCGCCGGAGGTCATGCTGTCGCATACGTATTTTATGGAGCATCCGGAGTCGTTCTTCGAGTTTTATAAGAAGCACATGATTTATCGGGACGCGCGGCCGAATGCGGCGCACGAAGCGCTGGCGGCGCTCGAGCGCGCCGGGAAGCTCGCCGCGGTCGTCACGCAAAACATCGACGGCCTGCACCAGGCGGCGGGCAGCCGGGTCGTCTACGAGCTGCATGGCTCCGTGCATCGGAACCGATGCATGGCGTGCGGAGCGGCGTATACGCTGGACGAGATGCTGGCGCTGCCCGGCGTCGCGCCTCGGTGCCGGGCGTGCGGGGGCGTCGTAAAGCCGGACGTCGTCCTGTACGAGGAGCCGCTCGACCAGGACGTATGGGCGGGGGCGGTCGAGGCGATCCGCGCGGCGGACGTCCTGCTCGTCGGCGGCACGTCGCTGACCGTCTATCCGGCGGCGGGGCTCGTGGGCGAGCTGCGAGGCGGGAAGCTCGTGTTGATGAATCGCGAGGAGACGAGCTTCGACCGCCGCGCGGACGCGGTCGTCCGCGGCTCCGTCGGCGAGGCGCTGCGCCGCGTCGCGGAGGCGATCGTTGCCGATTTCTGACGTTCGAGGTATGATGTTCGGTAATGCATGGAAAGAGGTGGAATTGTCGTGAACCGATATCATCCCGAGCGCATTCGGCAGATGCGAAGCACGATTCGCGCCCAAATCGTAGAGACGATTCTGGACGACTTCGACGGCGGACTGATGGAGCTGACGACCGAGGCGCGGACGGCGAAGTATGCGAAGATGGCGGAGAGCGCCTTCCGGTTTTTCCGCGGAACGGCGTATCTGTTTTACTTCGACGTCGCGGACGTTCCGTTCCCGTACCATACGCCGAAGGACAAGCCGACCTGGATTCAAGGCGATCTGCATTTCGAAAATTTCGGCGCGTTCCGCAGCGCCGGGGGCGGTATCGTTTATGACATTAACGATTTTGACGAAGGGTATCTCGGGTCCTACTTGTACGACCTGCTTCGCATGAGCGTCAGCATTACGCTCGTGTGCGAAGCGCTCGGGTACGACGAAGAACAGACGGATGAAGCGATCCATACGTATCTTAAGACGTACTATCGGCAAATTCGGCGGTTTTCGCAGCGGAAGGACGATGTGCAGCGCATGCTGTTCACGGCGGAACATACGTCGGGGCCGGTGCGCAAGCTGCTAAGGAAGCTCGAGCGGAAAAACGCTTCCGAGTTTCTTGAGGCGGTGACCGACGGCGCATCCGCGCTGCGCAAATTCAGCCTCACCGCGGAAATCGTGCCGGCGGACGCGGAGGAGCGGCGCGAGCTGCTCGCGGCGTGGCCGGAATACTTAACGACATTAACGGAAACAGGCGTGCGAGAGGATTCGTTTTATGCCATTAAGGATGTGGCGGTCAAGCACGGCTCGGGCACCGCTTCGATCGGGCTGGATCGGTTTTATGTCCTGATCGAAGGGCATCGCGACCCGGAGGGCGCCGACGACATCGTGCTCGAGGCGAAGGAGGTGCGCGCGCCCGTCCCGGCCTACTTCTTGCCGTATGCCGAGCCGTTCTGGGCGCGCTACGCGCATCACGGCCGGCGCGTCGCCGCGACGCAGCGGGCGATGCACCACGAAGCCGATCCGTTCCTCGGCTGGTTTACGCTGAACGACCGGCACTTCTATGTTCGGGAACGCTCGCCGTACAAGAAGCGGCTGAAGCTCGAGAAGATCGAGACGCACGACTGTCTGTTGACGACGCTGAAGCAGATGGCGCGCATTACCGCGAAAATTCACGCCCGTGCCGACAATGAGCTGCGCGACAACGAGGGCATCCTCGATTATCACGCGGAGCATGAAATTATGGCGGCGATGGGGCCGGATCCGGACAAATTCGCCGATACGCTGTCGCTGTGGGCGATGAATTACGCCGCGCAGGTGCATCAAGACTTCGAGGTGTTCCGGACGATCGCGGCGCGCCGGTTCGACCTCGGCGCCCGCGCCTCGGAGGCGCCGGACTCCGGGGCGGAGGGACTCAATACGAACGCAAAGGATGTTCGCGAATGATGAACGAGACGTCGATCCGTATCGAAGACATCTTGATCGCCCATTCCCGGGTGAAGGAGCAAATCGTGGAGACGCCGCTGCAGCGCAACGACGTGCTCTCGCAGCGCTACGGCTGCAACGTGTACTTGAAACGCGAGGATCTGCAAGTCGTTCGTTCGTTTAAAATCCGCGGCGCGTACAACTTCATCCGCAGCTTGCCGCCCGAAGCCGCCGCGAGGGGCGTCGTCTGCGCCAGCGCCGGCAATCACGCGCAGGGCGTCGCCTATTCGTGCGCGGCGCTCGGCATCCCCGGCGCGATCTTCATGCCGGCTACGACGCCGAAGCAAAAAATTTCGCAGGTCGAACGGTTCGGCGGCGGGAAGATCGTCATCCGGCTCGTCGGCGACACGTTCGACGACGCGCTGGCCGAGGCGGTTCGGTTTTGCGAGGAGCGGTCGATGACGTTCGTGCATCCGTTCGACCATCCGGCCGTCGTCGCGGGGCAGGGCACCGTCGGCGCCGAAATTATCGGCGCCGCCCCGGAGCCGATCGATTATATTTTCATGGGCGTCGGCGGCGGCGGCTTGGCCGCCGGCGTCGCGTCGTACGTCAAGAAGCTGAGCCCGTCCACGAAGCTGATCGGCGTCGAAGCGACCGGCGCGCCGACGATGCGGACGGCATTCGATCGAGGCGAGGTCGTCGCGCTCGCCGAGATCGATCGGTTCGTCGACGGCGCGGCGGTGAAGCGGGCAGGCGAGCTGACGTTCGCGATTTGCCGGGAGCTGCTCGACGATATGCTTGTCGTGCCCGAGGGCAAGGTATGTACGACGATGCTGGAGCTGTATAACGAGAACGCGATCGTCGTCGAGCCGGCGGGGGCGCTCCCGGTCGCCGCGCTGGACGCGTATCGGGACATGCTCCGGGGCAAGACGGTCGTTTGCGTCGTAAGCGGCGGGAACAACGATATCGACCGGATGCAGGAGGTGAAGGAGCGGTCGCTCTTGTACGAAGGCTTGAAGCATTACTTCGTCGTTAACTTCCCGCAGCGCGCAGGCGCCTTACGCGAGTTTCTCGACGGCGTGCTCGGGCCGGACGACGATATTACGCGCTTCGAGTATACGAAGAAGAGCAGTAAGGAGAACGGTCCGGCGCTCGTCGGCATCGAGCTGAAGTCGCCATCCGACTACGAGCCGCTCGTCTCGCGCATGCGGGAGAAGGGCATTTCGTTCCTGACGCTCAAGGACCACCCGGATTTATTTCAGTTGCTTGTATAAAAAAAACTATAGAGTGAAACTTTTCCAAACCCCAAGCGTCTATATATTTTGGGATATATAGGACGATTTCGAGGGGGAAAAGGTTTGAGGGACGAAACGAAGGCGCGGCGGATCGGATCGACGATGGCGGCGATCGCGGCGATGGCGTTGACGCTGGCGTTGGCGGCTTGCTCGGCGGACAAGCCCGAGCCGGAGGACGCCGACGCGGCGGAGCGTACGACGATCAAGGTGCTGTTTTACGACGAGAACTCGTTTTTCATGCAACTCGGGAACCTGTTTTTGATGCAGCATCCGGAGATCGACATCGAGGTCGTAAGCCAACAGTCGATCTACCAAAGCGGCAACGATCCGGTCGAAGGCCTCAAGGCACTGATCGAAAAGGAGAAGCCGGACGTATTGTTCGCGGGAGAGTATAACTTCGAAGCGCTGCGGGACGCCGGGCTGATGTACGAGCTGGACGCGCTGCTCGCGCAGGACGAGACGTTCCTCGAAGGCATGCTCCCGGCCGCGATCGATAAGATGCGGTCGATGGGCGGCGGCAAGCTGTACGGGCTGGCGCCGACGTTCAGCAGCGAGGCGGTATTCTATAACAAAGGCCTGTTCGAGGAGTACGGCGTTCCGCTGCCGAACGACGGCATGACGTGGGACGAGCTGCTCGCGCTTGCGGAGATGTTTCCGCAGGACGGCCCAGAGGAGGAGCGCGTCTACGGGCTCGAGGCGTTCGGGAACGCCGGCGCTTGGGCGTTGCTGCGGTTCGGCCAGGAGCAAGGCCTCGTGTATGTCGACCCGGTCGCCCGGAAGGTAACGCTCCATACGGAATCATGGCGGGAAGCGCTCGAGACGTTGCTGCGCATCGTTCGTTCGGACGCGGATATTCTCCGAAACCGATGGAGATGTCGATGGGCCAGACGTACGAGGACTATTTGCGGCGGGATTTGTTCTTGTCGGGAAGGCTCGCGATGCGCTTTAATCACGCGTATTATTTGAACGAGCTGAAACAAGCGGGCGACCGGCTGCCGGAAGCCGCCGAGCTCGATTGGGACTTGGTGACGGTCCCGGTTCGACCGGAGGCGCCCGGGGTGACTACGTCCTTCCGGCTGAACGACATCTTCGCGATTTACTCGGGCTCCGCGAACGTGGAAGCGGCTTGGAAATTCATTCGATTCGTCCATTCCGACGACTTCGCCAGGGTTACGGCGCGCGCTCCGGTCATGGGCGGCCTGCCGGTGCGGACGGAATACATCCGGAACGACGAGGGCAAGAACTTAGAGGCGTTCTACGCGCTGGCGCCGAGCGACGCGATGACGGGCTCGGAGCTCGCGGAGCTGCCGCAATCGTTCGCGGAACGATTTTATCCGATGCTGGAAGAGGTGTGGAACCGGCTGCTCGCGGAAGAGCTGACGGCGGAGGAAGCGCTGCAGCGCATGGAGACGGAAGGCCAAGTGCTGCTGGATGCGGCGTACGAAGAGGAAACGGCCCGTTCGGACGCCGCCGAAGCGGAATAACGGACAATCGAATCGATCATGATCGGGCCGCCGGCCTTGCGACGTCTTCCGTCGCGGCCGGCGGCCCTCGTTTCGTTACATGCCGCCGCAGGCGCAGTTCAGCACCGGCTTCCTTGCGGCCGTCGCTTCGTCGAGGCGGCGCACGGCCGTCGTGTACGGCGCGTTCTTGACGAGCTCGGGATTCGTCTTCGCTTCCTCGACGATGCGCAGCAGCGCATCGGCGAAGGCGTCGAGCGTCTCCTTGCTTTCCGTTTCCGTCGGCTCGATCATGAGGCACTCCTCGACGTTGAGCGGAAAGTAAATCGTCGGCGGATGATAACCGTAGTCGAGCAGCCGCTTCGCCACGTCGAGCGTTCGGACGCCGTACGGCTTCAGCGGCTTGCCCGACAAGACGAATTCGTGCTTGCAGATACGGTCGTACGGCACTTCGAAGGCGGGCGCGAGCCGGCGGAGCAAGTAATTCGCATTCAGCACGGCGAGCTCCGAGACGCGCCGAAGGCCGTCGGGACCGAGCGTTCGGATATAGGCGTACGCGCGCGCCAAGATGCCGAAGTTGCCGTAATACCCTTTCACCCGTCCGATCGTGGCGGGACGGTCGTTGTCGAAGCAGTAGCTGCCGTCCGCCCGCCGTTCGATCGTCGGCGTCGGCAGGAACGGGATGAGCTTCGCTTTCACGCCGACCGGTCCCGCCCCCGGACCGCCGCCGCCGTGCGGCGTGCTCATCGTCTTGTGCAGGTTCAGATGCACGACGTCGAAGCCCATGTCGCCGGGACGGGCGATGCCGAGGATGGCGTTCGAATTGGCGCCGTCGTAATACAGCAGCCCCCCGGCGTCGTGAACGATCCGCGCGATCTCCTCGATCTGCTCCTCGAACAGCCCGAGCGTATTCGGATTCGTCAGCATGAGCGCGGCCGTGTCGGGGCCGACCGCCGCGCGGAGCGCGTCGAGATCGACGAGCCCGCGCGCGTTCGAAGGAACGGTGATCGTCTCGTAGCCTGCGGCCGTTGCGCTGGCGGGGTTCGTCCCGTGGGACGAGTCCGGCACGAGCACCTTCGTGCGCGTCTCGCCGCGGCTTTCGTGGTAGGCCCGGATCAGCATCAGCCCCGTAAATTCGCCGTGCGCCCCGGCGGCCGGCTGCAGCGTCACCCGGTCCATGCCCGTAATCGCGGCAAGGAAGTTCTGCAGCGAGTAGAGCAGCTCGAGCGCGCCTTGGATCGACGATTCCGGCTGATACGGATGAATCCGCGCGAAGCCCGGCAAACGGGCGACGTCTTCGTTCAGCTTCGGATTGTATTTCATCGTGCAGGAGCCGAGCGGGTAGAAGCCGTTGTCGACGCCGAAGTTTCGGCGCGACAGCGCCGTATAATGGCGCACGACGTCGACCTCGTACAGCTCGGGGAGCGCCGGCGGCGCGGGGCGGAGCAGCGCTGCGGGAAGCAGCTCGTCGAGCGGCGTCTCCGGCACGTCGCATGCGGGCAGCGAATAGGCGATGCGGCCCGGGGCGCTGCGCTCGAAAATCAACGGCATCTCCTGCTCGGGCAGTCGGTACGCTTCTTCTTTACGCGGTGCGGACTCGTTCATCGAATCGCCTCCTCCAATGCCGACGCGAACGCGTCGATCTCTTCTTTGCTGCGCTGCTCCGTGACGGCGATCAGCATGCGGCCGGCGAGCGCGGCGTCGTCGCGGCCGAGGTCGTACCCGCCGAGAAAACCCCGGGCGAGCAGCCGGTCGTTGATCTCGGCGATCGTCGGCGCGCCGTCCGGCAGCTGCAGCACGAACTCGTTAAAGAACGGCGCGGAGAACGGGAGGGAGCAGCCCGTAATCGCAGACAGCCGCCGAGCCGCGTAATGCGCCTTGCGTACGTTCAACGCCGCGACGTCGCGCATCCCCTGCCTGCCCATGACGGACAAGTACACCGACGCGCATAACGCGAGGAGCGCCTGATTGGAGCAAATGTTCGACGTCGCTTTCTCCCGGCGAATATGCTGCTCGCGCGCCTGCAGCGTCAAGACGAAGCCTCGCTTGCCGTCCCGGTCGACCGTCTGCCCGACGATGCGTCCGGGCATGCGGCGCATGTGGGCGGCGCTGACGGCGAAGTAGCCGCATGTCGGTCCGCCGAGCGACGGCGCGATGCCGAGCGGCTGCGCGTCGCCGACGACGATGTCGGCGCCGAGGGCGCCGGGCGCCTGCAGCGCGCCGAGCGCGAGCGGATTGGCGCTGACGACGAGCAGCGCGCCGGCGTCGTGCGCGGCCGCGGCGGCCGAAGCGACGTCTTCGATCGACCCGAAGAAGTTCGGGTACTGGATCATGACGGCCGCCGTCTCGCCGCCGCGCAGCGCGTCCGCCAGCGCCGCCGCGTCCGTGACGCCGCCGGCGCAGCCGACCGTCTCGAGCTCGAGGCCGAGGCCGCGCGCGGTCGTCGCCAGCACCTGACGGGCTTCCGGATGAACGGCGGCCGAGACGGCGAGCCGCTGCCGTTTCGTCGCGTTCGCCGCCAGCGCGCCGGCTTCGGCGAACGCCGTGGCGCCGTCGTACATGCTCGCGTTCGCCACCGCCATGCCCGTCAGCTCGCAAATATACGACTGAAACTCGAAGATCGCCTGCAGCTCGCCTTGCGAAATTTCAGGCTGGTACGGGGTATACGCCGTATAGAACTCCGAGCGGGAGACGAGGTGGTGGACGACGACCGGAACGTGGTGATCGTAAAGGCCGGCGCCGAGAAAGCTGATATACCGGTCCAAATCCGCATTGCGCTCGGCAAGGCGGCGCATATGGCGCAGCAGCGCGGCTTCTCCGAGAGCCTCCGGGACGTCGAGCCGTCCCCGAAACCGAACGGACGCCGGAATGTCCGCGAACAGCGCCTCCGTCGAGTCGACCCCGATTGCGTCGAGCATCGAGCGCACGTCTTCCGCCGTCGCCGGCAAATAGCGGTGGTTTCTCATGCTCGCTCCGACTCCTCTCCGGTTCGTGGTAGTTTCGGCTGCCGCTTATAGAAAGGCGTCTCGACGATCTTCGCCTTCAGCCGTTTGCCCCGCACGTCAACGTATAATTCCGTGCCCGTCGCCGTCAGCGCCGCGTCGACGAGCGCGAGGCCAAGGTTTCGCTTCAGCGTGGGGGATTGCGTGCCCGTCGTCACCTCGCCGACGCGCGAGCCGTCCGCCGCGAATACGCCATGCCCCGTGCGGGGGATGCCGCGGTCGACCATCTCCAGTCCGACGAGGCGGCGGGGAAGGCCGGAAGCGTGCTGCGCGGCGAGCGCTTCCCGGCCGATGAACTCGCCCTTCCCGAGCTTGACGAAGGCGTGCAGGCCGGCCTCGAGCGGCGTGATGGACGCCGACAGCTCTTGCCCGTACAACGGCAGCCGCGCTTCGAACCGCAGCGTATCGCGCGCCCCGAGGCCGACGGGGACAAGCCCGTGCGGCGCCCCCGCGGAAAGCAGCGCCTCCCATGCCTTCGCCGCGCCGTCCGCGGGGACGTACAGCTCGAAGCCGTCTTCGCCGGTATAGCCGGTGCGCGAGACGAGCGCCGGGACGCCGCCGACGGAAGCGTCCGCCGCGAAGCGGAACGGCCGGAGCGCCGCGACCGCGCCGGCCCCGCCGTCGACCGCGGCGAGCAGGGCGGCCGCCGCCGCCGGTCCTTGTACGGCGAGCAGCGCCGTCTCGTCGGAGACATTTTCCAATGACGTCTCGCCTTCGACATGCCGCTGCAGCCAGGCCCAATCCTTCTCGAGGTTCGCCGCGTTCACGACCAGCAGGAAGCGATCGGACGCCAGCCGGTAGACGAGCAGATCGTCGACCGTGCCGCCGTCGGGGTAGCACATGAGCGTATACTGCGCCGCGCCGACCGCAAGCTTCGCGACGTCGTTCGTGGTGAGCCGCTGCAGGAACGCTGCCGCGTCCGGGCCCGAGACGAGAAATTCGCCCATATGGGAGACGTCGAACAGTCCGGCGCGCTGCCGCACCGCTTCGTGCTCCTTCAAAATCCCTTCGAATTGTACCGGCAGCTCCCAGCCGCCGAAGTCGATCGTCTTCGCCCCCCGCGCCGCGTACAGCGGATAGAGGGGCGTGCGCTTCAACCGTTCGGTCATCGGAATGCGTCACCTCCGTCGGGAATGGAACCGGAACCGCTTCGAAACTCGCCGCGATGCGCCCGTATTCGCCTATTATATGGGTTTTGCGGTATACTATTATCCGGCAAACCGCAGCGCGGTCAATGCTATATTCTATCCGCGAACGCCCAAGAAGGTGACGATATGAACGAAGAACCGCCGCTGCAGCCGATCCCCGATCATCTCGGACCGGGGCTCGACATCGTCTTCGTCGGCTACAATCCGAGCATCCGCTCGAGCCGGACGGGCCACCATTACGCGAATCCGAGCAACCGGTTTTGGAAAATGCTCCACGCCGCCGGCCTCACGCCGCGACTGTACGCTTCGGACGAAGGCGACGCGCTGCTCGCGCAAGGATTCGGTTTTACGAACATCGTAGCGCGCCCGACGCGCACGGCGGAGGAAATTACGAAGGAAGAGTACGCGGAAGGCCGCGCGATTTTACGGGAAAAGCTGATGAGGTACCGCCCGCGCGCGGCCTGCTTCGTCGGCAAAGGCGTGTACGAGCAGTTCGCCGGACGGAAGACGGCAGGGTGGGGGTTTCAGCCCGATGCCGCGGCGGCCGTCCCCGGCGTACGGGAATTCGTCGGACCGTCCTCGAGCGGCCTGGTGCGGCTGCGGCTCGACGAGATGGCGGCGATTTACGCCGAGCTGGCCCGCTGGAGAGAAGAAGAGCTCGGCCGCCGTTCGTAAGCCGAACGACGCCGAGCTCTGGGAAGCGGTGCGCATGCCGCGCACTTATAACAAGAAAAATCCGATGCCCATAATCAGATATGCGCCTAAGAGGGTCAACCCCTCGAACCAGTTCGTGTCGCCGTCGTTCGTAATGCTGATCGTCAGCAGCACGGCGGTGGCCATCGCGATCAGCTCCGGCAGCGAGAAGACGAGCGGCATGGGCGTGTCGAAGAAGAGCGAGACGAACACGAGCACCGGCGCGACGAACATCGCGATCTGCAGCGTCGAGCCGACGGCGATTTCCACCGCGATGTTCATCTTGTTCTTGAACGCGAAGATGATCGCGGACGCATGCTCGGCGGCGTTGCCGACGATCGCGACGATAATGACGCCGATGAACAGCTCGCTCCAGCCGAAGCGCGCGGCGACGCTCTCGAACGTATGTACGAGGTTTTCCGATACGTAAGCGACGGCGACCGTGGCGAGCGCCAGCACCGTAAGCGCGACGCCCTTGCTCCATTCCGGCTTCTCGTGGCCGCCGGCTTCCTCCTCGCCCGGCGTCGCGTAGACGCCGCGATGCGTCACGAGCTTGAAGAACAGGGCGGCCAAGTACAACGCGATCAAGACGGCGGACACCCCGATGCTGAGCGACATCGTCTCTCGTTCCGGCATGTTCATCGCGAACACCTCCGGGATCACGAAAGCGACGATGACGGCGAACATCAGCAGTCCGGAGTTATGCCGCGCGTCGTAGACGCTGAATTCTTGGCGCTTAAACTTGAGTCCCCCGACGAAGAACGAGAGCCCGCCGACGAGCAGCAGGTTGCCGAGCACGGAGCCGGTAAGCGAGGCGAGCACGACGCCGACGAGGCCTGCCTTGAGGGCGAAGATCGAGATGATGAGCTCGACCGCGTTGCCGAACGTCGCGTTCAGCAGGCCGCCGATCCGCGGCCCGGAAACGATGGCGAGGCTCTCCGTCGCGCGTCCCATATACGAGGCCAGCGCGACGATGGTGGCGCAATAGATGATGAACAGAATCGTCGGATCCCAATGGAGCAAACTGCCGGCGACCGACAACGGCAGTCCGGCGCCAAGCATAATCAGAAACAGTTTATTGGCCATTCGCGCATGTACACCTCTTCTCAAAGGATTGAAATCAGATCGTATTATTATGGTTTAGCCTATTTTTTGGAATCCTATAACTTCGGGTGCAGTGACAACAGGCCGGAGGCCAAACGACAGGGGGCGAACGCATGAGTTTGCAGGAGGAAGAGCTGCGGCGGGAGGAGCGCCGGCTATCGGCGACGCTCGCGCGCATCGAGCGCGAGATCGAGCGGGCGGGCCTCGCGGCGGGCGGCCGGAAGGAGCAGCTCGTCGGCGGGAAGCGGGAGCTGTGGGAAGGCCTCGTCTTCGACACGGACGATTGGTTCGAAGCGGCGGTGCAGCTGACGCAGCAGGCGCAGGAGCTGTCCCAACACGCGACGAGCTATCGGCTCGCGCAAGGGCGCGGCGAGCAGCTGGAGCGGGCGCTGTCCACGCCGTATTTCGCCCGATTCGATTTCCGAGAAGCGGGCGCCGCCGCGGACGAAGCGATTTATATCGGGACGATGTCGATCGCCGACGAGGTGACGCATGAGGTCGTCGTGTACGATTGGCGCGCGCCGGTCGCGGGCATGTATTACGACTTCGGACCGGGACCGGCATCGTACCGGGCGCCCGACGGCGAGGTGCGCGGCGAGATGACGCTCAAGCGCCAATTCGTCATTCGCGGGGGGAAGCTGCTGGCCGCGTTCGATACGGGCGTCACGATCGGCGACGAGATGCTGCAGCGGATGCTCGGGGGCCATGCCGACGAGAAGATGAAGTCGATCGTCACGACGATCCAGCGGGAGCAAAATCGGGTTATCCGAGAGACGGATCATCGCTACGTCTTCGTGCAGGGCGCGGCGGGCAGCGGCAAGACGTCCGCGGCGCTGCAGCGCGTCGCGTATTTGTTATATAAATATCGCCAGACGTGGGAAGCGGAGCAGCTCGTCCTGTTTTCGCCGAACGACGTCTTTAACGATTACGTATCGAACGTGCTGCCGGAGCTCGGGGAGGATGCGATTCCGCAGACGACGTTTTACGATTACGTCTGGCGCCGGCTTCGCCATGCGGGCGACGTCGAGCATCCGTACGACCAGCTGGAGGTGCTGTTGTCCGCCGGCGGGCGGGAGGACGAACCGTCGCTTCGCCGCGAGGGCATCCGCGCGAAATCGTCGCTCTCGTTCGCGGAGGCGATCGACGCGTACGCGAAGACGCTCGGGGAGCGCGGCGCGGCGTTCCGCCCGCTGCTCCGCGGGCAGAAGGTCGTGGTCGAGGCGGCGGAGCTGGAGCGGATGTTTTATGTCGAGTTCGCCAAGCTGCGCCCGCCGCTGCGCCTCGCCGCGATGAAGGAGCGGCTGCTGGAGCGGTTGAAGGAGCTGGAGGG
The DNA here is from genome assembly GCF_035645235.1 of Paenibacillus sp. Taxonomy (GTDB): domain Bacteria; phylum Bacillota; class Bacilli; order Paenibacillales; family YIM-B00363; genus Paenibacillus_AE. The sequence continues at coordinate 5,558 of NZ_DASQMZ010000095.1, read as the reverse complement.
TAAGCGCGCCGTCGCGTTGTACCGCAAGTGGATCAAGGAGCCGACGTATCTCGGAACGGAGCAGGAGCTCAAGCGGCTCGGGCTGGCGAAGGCGCGGAAGGCGTATGCGCCCGTGCGCGAGCAGGCGTCTACGTTCGCGTTCGTCGACGTGACGGAGACGTACCTGCGCATGCTTCGCGCGTTCGCGGCGAGCGGGGAGCGTCCGGAGGGCGCCGCCGTCGGCTGGGACGAGCTGCTGCGGGATACCGAGGCGCGGCTTCGCCCAGCCGCCGCGGACGACGCGGACGACGACACGGCTTCCCCTTCGGCCGCGAGCGAGCGCCGCATCCCGTACGAGGACGCCGTTCCGATGCTGTATCTGCTCGAAGCGCTGCACGGCGCCTCGCGCATGAACCGGATTCGGCACGTCGTCGTGGACGAGGCGCAAGACTATACGCCGCTGCAATGGGCGTATCTTCGCCGGTTGTTCCCGAACGCCGGTTTTACCGCGGTCGGCGACGCGAACCAAGCGATCCACGGCGTGGAGAGCGAGGAGGGCCACTTGTCGTCCCTGCCGCTGTTCCCGAGGGAAGAGACCGTCGTCATCCGCCTGAAGAAGAGCTACCGCTCGACTCGCCAGATCGTGGCGTTCGCCGCCGCGATGCTGCCGGGGGCGGAGGACGTCGAGCCGTTCGAGCGGGACGGCCCGCCGCCGGAGCTCGTCGTCGCGCCGGAGGGCTTCGGACCGGACGACTACGCCGAGTTGGCCGCGGAACGCATCCGCGCCTTGCAAGCGGATGGGTACGCTTCGATCGCCGTCATCGGGAAGACGGCGGCGGAGTCGGAAGAGGCGCATCGGCGGCTCGGCGCGCTCGGCATCGCCGCGGCGCGCATTCGCAAGGAGACGACCTCGTTCCCGGCGGGCATCGTCGTCCTGCCTTCGTACCTAGCGAAGGGGCTGGAATTCGACGCCGTGATCGTCTGGGACGCAGGGCGCGAGGCGTACGGCCGGGAAGAGGAACGAAAGCTGTTGTACACGGTCTGCACCCGGGCGCTCCATCGGCTCGTCCTGCTCGCCCGAGGCGCGCCTTCTCCGTTATTCGACAAAATTCACGATTTCGACACACCCGCGCGGGGCTCCTCCGTTTTATAATGAATTGTGAAGAGCCTTAACAAACGGGGAGGGCGCCTGGGTGAGTGTAGCGGAACCGATCGTGCATGCGGTGTTGGACGAAGCCGCGATCGAAGAACGCGCGATGCTGAGGCAGGACGTACATAATCGGCTCGTGCAATTGAAGAAGCTGACAGAGCTTGGGGTGACCGGCGGTCTGGAAGAATCCCTCGAGGACGTGAACCGGAAGATCGAAAGGTACAACGAAATCGCGCCGGCGGCTTCGCCCGTCGGGAAGGTGACAAGAGCGACGTTCATAGCGAACATCGCGCTGTGGGAATAACTGCATTCGGTGGAGCCGTTTTCTGTTTTGTGGTACACTCTACAAAACATGAGCGGCTCTTTTTTTCGCTGTTTGCGCTGCCGACGAGGAGGGGTTCCCGAGCGTGTATAACGATTTCCTTCGCATCCAGTCGCTTGAAGGCGAGCTGAAGCTGTCGCATAAGAAAAGAGACTTCGGCCTCACCGTCTCCACGAAGGAGCTGGTGTACCAGAAGCCTCATGTCAATTACATCATTCGCCTCGAGAACATCGTCACGATGACCCCGTTCGAGGAAGAGGCGACGCCGGGACGGCGCCGCGGCTGGAAGGGCGTGCCGACGTACGAATTGAGCGGACTCGCCATCGGGAAAGATCATTACCGCATTTACGCGACGAGCGCCGTCATGCATTCCCGAAGCGGCCTCTATACGCTCGGTCCGACGGAGTTTATTTTGCCGATCGCGCCGGAGATGCTCCGGGCGATCGGGCGGTACGGTCAGCTGAACGCGTTCTAGCTTGTATAATGCTCCTGGAAGCGGTCGACGTCCTTCGGGTCGCCGACGACGAACAGCGTGTCGCCTTCTTGGAACGTCTCCGTGGGCGCCGGCGAGACGATCGGCTTGTGGTCGTTCTCGCGATTAATGAGCAGCACGGTGACGCCGAATTTTTTGCGCAGATCGAGATCCATCAGGCTCCGGTGCATGAACGATGCCGGGGCCTTTAATTCGATGCCGCTGCAGTAAGGGGATAGCTGCACGTACTCCATGAGGCCCGGCATCGACAGCTGCTTCGCGGTGCGGATGCCCGATTCTTCCTCCGGGTATACGACGCTGTCCGCGCCGACGATCTCCGACAAAATTTCTCCGCGGAAATGATCGTTCGATTTCACCACGACATGCTTGCAGCCGCGCTTCTTCAGCTTCGCGACGATGACGAGCGACGATTCGAATTCGGTGGCCATCGCGACGACGATCGAGTGGAAGCCCTCGACGTTCAGCTCGTCGAGCACCGCGTCGTCCGTCGCGTCCCCTTGCACGACGTATTCTGCGTACGCCTGCACCGCTTCGAGCAGCGCCTCGGTGCGGTCGACGCCGACGACGTGATGCCCCGCGTTATGAAGCTCCTTCAACACGGCGCTGCCGAAGCGGCCGAGCCCGATGACCAAATATTTTCTGCGCATACGTTCCGTTCCTCCCGATGGTTACCCTACGATAATCGATTCCTTAATATACTTTACCGCCGACTTCCTCGGCTTGACGACGCTGTATATGATCGAGATGATGCCGATGCGTCCGACCATCATCATCAGCGTAATCCACAGCTTGCCGAACGTCGAAAGCTCTCCCGTAATGCCGAACGAGAAGCCGTTGTTCGTGATCGCCGACATGCCCTCGAACGTAACCGCAAGCACGTCCAGCGCGTCCTCGCTAATGAACAGGACGAAACAGGACAGAAAGAAGAAGGATAGGACGAAAAAGAACACGATATACGCCTTCTGGACGTCCTCTTCGTATAAAGATTTCCGAAACAAAATGACGTCGCTGTTTCTCGTAATGGCGCTGCGAGCCTTGGCGAGGAGGATCGCGAACGTCGTTATGCGAATGCCGCCCGCCGTACTGCTCGCCGAGCCGCCGATGAACATGAGCACCATCAGCAGCAGCACGGTCGCCGGCGCGGCGAACGTAAAGTCGACGTTGCCGAGCCCTCCGCTGCGCGAGGATACGGAAATAAAGAACGTGTTCAGCAGTCGAAAGCCGTAAGGCATCTCGCCGACGGTGCCGCGGTTCGACCATTCGAGCGCGGTAATGAGGATCGTCCCCGACACGAGCAGCACGGCGTGGAACAGCAGGTTCACCTTCGTATACAGGCTCTTCTTTTTCCCCCGTAGATATAAGAGCTCCCAGACGGTCGGAAAGCCGAGCACGCCGAGAAAGACGAGAAGGGCCGTGACGAGCATGAACATCGGCGCATAGTTGAAAGGCGCGACGGAGCCGCCGAACAAGTCGAGGCCGGAGTTCGTGAACGCGGAGACGGCGTGGAACGCCGTGTACCGCAGCGCCGTCTCGACGTCGCCCTCGAAGCGAAGCACGTCGGGAATCAGAAATAAGAAGCCTACGAATTCGGACACGGCCGAGAATAATGCGATAAATATGACCAAGCTCTTGATGTTGCGCAGCGAGCGCTGGTTTTGATCGAAGCCCATCAGCGTCAGCTGCGGCAGCGACGCGTCCCGATGCATCAGAAACAAGTAGAAGCCGATGATGCCCATGAAGCCGATGCCGCCGATCTGCATCTCCAAAATCATGAGCCATTGCGCCGCCGGCGTCAAGACGTCCGAGAGCACGACCGTGCTGAGCCCCGTCGTGCTGAGCCCGCTCGAGGAGATGAACCACGCGTCCACGAACGACAGCTCGCCGTAATGCAGCGGGGGCAGCCAATACAGGAACGCGAACAACAGCGAGAGAACGAGATAACCGATCGTAATTTTATGGAACGGGGATTTCGTGAACGATATTTTGTTCATGGGGCCATCCTTTCGAACAGGGAACGAACATGCTTATTTTACCATAACGGCGTCAGACATTATAATCGAAACTACGAACTTCGAAGGGAGCGCGGCGCATGCGAACGACCGGCGATCCGGCCAAGCTTTGCGAGGAACGACTGCGTTCCATTGGCTACACTACCACTCATCTCGAAAACAGGCAAGGGTCTTTCGCCGCCGTCGTGTACGACGTTTTCGTCCGCGGAACGAGCGGACGGGAAGAGCGCTTCGTATATAAACAGCCTCCCGAGGATCGGCTCGGGGAGTTCGCGCTGCTTCGCGACCTCGGCGCGGAGCTGTCCCCATGGCTGCCCGCCGTCGTCGCGCGGTTCGAAGCGACGCCGCGAGCGTTCCTCATGCGCTATGCGGGCGAGCCGCTGCTGCCGCCAGAAGCGGTACGGGCGGCCGGGCGGACCGAACGGCTGTCCGCGTACGAGCGCATCTCCGCGGCGCTGGCCGACTTGCATCTGCGCACGTTGCCGTACGCGCGGCAATGGGCGAGAGAGGGCCGAGCGTCGCCGTACGCGTTTAGCCGCGAGTGGGCGGACCGGATGCTTCGCGATGCCGACGGCGCGCTGCCCTCCGTTCTTGCGGCCGAGCTTTCGCGCATCGTCACGTCGTTCTACGCCGATTACGGCCCTTCGTCGATGCGCGGGCCGGAGACATTCACGCACGGCGACCCGCATATCGGGAACGCGCTCGCGCTGGACGGGAAACTGACGTTGATCGATTGGGAGTGGACCAACGTCGCGGCCCCGATGCGGGACGTCGCCATTCTCGCGATGGACGAGCCCGAAGACGCCCTGTACGCCCGTATCGCGGAGGCGCATGCGGACAAGCTCGTACGCGGCGGTATGCCCGCGACGGTCGAAGCGCTTCTGGACGATTTCGGCCGCATGACCGTCGACAACGCGCTGATGACGCTCGGCTGGGACGCCGCCTTGTTCCGGCGCGGGGATACGACCGCCCGCGAATTCGCGGAAGCCGCGGAGCGGCGGCTGTCGCGTCTTGCGCCGTTTTGGAATCGGCTGCGGCGCTAGTGTATACTTTTCACAACGACCTAATGTACATACCTACGGGGGGACCACGTTGAAGAAAAACGCAAAACATACCGCCACCCTGTCCTTGGCCGCGATGGGCGCCGGCTTTGTGGCGGCGTTCCCGGTCGCGCATACGCCCTACGGCGCCGTGCTGCAGAGCGGCTTCGAAGCCGGTCTCGTCGGCGGACTCGCGGATTGGTTTGCGGTCACGGCGCTGTTCCGCCATCCGCTCGGCATCCCGATTCCGCACACGGCGCTCCTGCCGCGGAACCGAGGGAAAGTCACGAACGCGCTCGTGCATGCGATTCAGACGAACTTGCTTCATAAAGAAAGCATTATCGGCAAGATGAAGAACGCCCGGATCGCCGAACGGCTGGCCGAGCGGGCGAACCGGGAGCTCGAACGGGAGGATGCGGGCGAACGAATCGCGAGGCTGCTGAGCGAAGCGTTCCGCGCGATTCCGAAGGAGGCCGCCGCCGAGGCGCTGGCCGCCGCCGCGCGGGATGCGATCCGAGCGGTCGACGCCCGCGCGTTGCTCGGGCGGGTCGGCCGCGCGGCGGCG
>NZ_DASQMZ010000094.1:0-3926 GCF_035645235.1 Paenibacillus sp. | reverse complement strand
AAGACGCTGCGCTGCCGCGTGGACGGCGCCGTCGACGTAGATACGATCGTGGAAGGGTGGTGACCGTCCGATGAGGAGAATCGAAAACATCGCGGTATGGATCAACGGCCGCGCGGCGGACGAGCGACGCTCCCGCGGCTGGAACGAGTTCGGCGAATACGTCTTGGAGCTGCTGGAGCATCGCGGGATCGCGTATCGGGTCGTATCGACGGCGGGCGCGCTGCTCGAGGGAGGCTTCGACGTCGTCGTCGCGGCCGTCGCCGACGATCTGCACGGGGACGCGGACGCAATGCTGCGCTTCGCGGAGCGGGGCGGGCTCGTCGTCGCGCTCGCCAACCTGAACCGGCTCGCCGCGCGCATCGATCACCGGCCGGCGGCGCCGTCGACGCGCGATTACGCAGTGCTGCGCGCCGACGACGGTCCGCTCGGCTTCGTCGCCGCAACGTATGGAGAAGCGGGCGCGGTTCGACTGCGGTACGCCTCCGCCGCGCCGTGGCGGCCGATCGGCGCTCCGGCGCCGGGCGCCGACGCGTTCGGCTCGCTGCCGAACGGCCCTCTGCTGCAGCGGTTTCCTGTCGGAAGCGCGGGCGGGCGACTCGACCGATTCGCGGTGAACGTCGGGGAGACGGTCGTCGCCGTGCAGCAGGGCGACCGGCCGGTGCTCGAGGACGGCGTTCCGGCGCCGGACGGCACCGCGGACGTGACGGACGGGGTGCTGAAGGCGGACGATGTCATGTTGATGGATTGGGACAAGGACCGAAAGACGACGGCGTCGGGCTTGCCGTATTTCGCGTTTCCGTACGCGGATTGGTGGCGGGAGCTGCTCGTCGGCTATCTCGTCGTCGCCTGCCGCGACCGCGGCCTCGCCTTGCCGTTCGTCGGGTATTGGCCGCACGGCATCGACCGCGTCGCCCATCTGTCGCACGACAGCGACTTCAACGGCGACGAGCAGGCGGCGACGACGCTCGCGCTGCTCGAGGAGCAAGGCATCCGCTCCACCTGGTGTATGCTCGAGCCCGGCTATTCCCGGCATCTGTACGACCGCATCCGGGAAGGCGGCCATGAGATCGCGTTCCATTATAACGCCGTCGCCGCGGATAACGGCGTCTGGAGCGAGGCGGAATTTCTAAGGCAATTCCGCTGGCTGCAGGAGGCGACAGGCGAACGGGACATCGCCACGAACAAAAACCACCTGACCCGCGTGGAGGGCTGGGGCGAGCTGTTCCGCTGGTGCGAAAAGGCGGGCATCGCTTCGGACCAAACGCGGGGGCCGAGCAAGAAGGGCAACGTAGGGTTCCTCTACGGCACGAGCCATCCGTATTTTCCCGCCGCGTGGGCGGATGAAAACAACCGCCGTTACGACGTCCTCCAGGTCGGCTTCCTGACGCCGGACATGAACACGGGGAAGTGGACGGACGATACGTTCGTCGCGCCGATGCTGGACGAAGTCGCCCGGACGGAAGGCGTCGCGCATTTTCTGTTTCATCAATATCATCTGCACCATAACGAGCGCGTGCGCTCGGCGTACCGGATTTGGGCGGAGGAAGCGCGCGCGCGCGGATTTACGTTCCTGACGAATCGGGAGATCAACGACTGGGAGCGCGCGCGGCGCGCGTTCCGCATCGGCGGTTTCGGCGCGGACGGGGCCCCTGCGGTCGACGCGCTCGGCGGCCCCGCACCGGCGGGGACGGTCGTCTGGGTGCCGGTCGTAGGCGACGCCGGGGCGGTCGGCGACGCCGATATCGCCGAACGGTACGGCGTCCCGTGCCGAAGACACGTCCTGCCATGACGGACGCGAAGCCGCGGCCGAGACGGACGAAGCCTCACATTCCGTAACATTCCAATGAAAGAGTCCTTCGGGGCTCTTTTCTTTTTTTTGTAAGGTAAACTCGTACGCTTCCTCCGGTTAAAAGCGCTTCCATCCGCTTTTATAATCAAGCTAGAGCCAGAAAGAGAAAAGAGAGAGAGACAGAGAGAAGAGGAGGGAACCCCATGGAATTGCAGCCGTCGCGAACGCCGCAGCCCGCGCAGCGACCTACGGCTTTCCGCCGCTGGGCGCAGCGGAACTTCGCGCAGAAAGAGCTGTTGCTCATGACCGTCCCCTTGATCGGGATCGTGATCGTGTTCAACTATATGCCGTTATACGGCTGGCTCATGGCATTTCAAGACTTCAAAGTAGCCCGAGGCATCTCGGGCAGCCCGTTCGTCGGGTTCGACAACTTCGAGCAGCTGTTTCGAGACCCGCATTTCTTCCGGGTGCTGCGAAACACGCTGGCGATGGGATTCCTCAATCTCATCTTCGGCTTCGTCGGCGCGGTCGGCCTGGCGATCGCGTTAAACGAAATTCGCGTCCGTTGGTTCAAACGATCGGTGCAGACGATTACGTATATTCCTCACTTCGTCTCCTGGGTCGTTATCGCCAACATCGCGCACGTCATGCTGTCTCCGGACGGAGGTCTCGTCAACGACCTGCTGATCGGGCTCGGGCTCCGGGACGAACCGTTTTATTTCATGGCGCAGCCGCATTGGTTTTGGGGCATCAACACGTTCTTCTATTTTTGGAAAGAGGTCGGCTGGAACGCGATTATATACCTCGCCGTACTCGCCGGGGTGAACCCGGACTTATACGAGGCAGCCGACGTGGACGGGGCCGGCCGCATTCGGAAAATTTGGCACATCTCGATCCCGTCGCTCATGCCCGTCGCCGTCATTATGCTGACGATGTCGCTCGGCTGGGTCATTCAAAGCGGATACGAGTCCCAATATTTGCTCGGCAACTCCATGGTGATCGACTTCTCCGAAGTGCTTGATTTGTACGCGCTTCGTTATTCGTTCCAAATCGGCGACTACGGCGCCGGGGCGGCCATCAGCATTTTCAAATCGATCGTCAGCATTCTCATGGTGCTTTCCGTTAATTATTTCGCGAAGAAAACCGGCAATGGCGGATTGTTTTAAGGAGGCTACGGCATGAAAACGACAAAACTCGGCGACGCCTCGTTATCCGTGGCGCTCTACTCCGGATTGCTGCTCTTCAGTTTATTTACGCTCTATCCGTTCCTTAACATCTTAGCGGTTTCGCTGAACGACAAGATCGATACGATCCGAGGCGGCATCTACTTATGGCCGCGCGTATGGTCGATGCAAAACTACACCGAAATTTTCGCGAATCCGAATTTGCTGGGCGCTTTCCTCATGTCGGTGCTCCGGACGGTCGTCGGCACGGTCCTTGGTATTTTGTGCACCGCCTTGTTCGCTTACGCATTGAGCGCGAAAGAATTCATGTACCGCAAGCTGTTCAACGGGATGCTCGTCATTACGCTGTACGTGAACGGCGGATTGATCCCGACGTACCTGTTGATCAAAAACCTGGAGCTGATGAACACCTTCTGGGTGTATATATTGCCTTTGCTCATCAGCGGGTTCTACGTCATTATTATGCGAAGCTACTTCGAGTCGCTGCCGGACGGCTTGATCGAATCGGCCAAAATCGACGGGGCGGGCCACTTTCAAACGCTGTTCCGCATCGTCATTCCGGTCAGCTTGCCCGTGCTCGCCACGATTACGCTGTTCGTCGCGGTGCTGCATTGGAACTCGTGGTTCGACAACTATTTGTACGCGAGCCGGGAGCAAAGTTTAAGCCTCCTGCAATACGAGCTCATGAAAATATTGCTCAGCGCCATGAACCAATCGGCGACGCAACAGGCGCATATCAGCGAAAACACGGTCAACATCGTCAATCCGCAATCGGTGCGGGCCGCGATGACGATCATCGTCACGGTGCCGATCCTGCTCGTGTACCCGTTCTTGCAGCGGTATTTCGTCAAGGGTATGACCGTCGGCGCCATGAAGGAGTAACGTTCCGCTTCCGTGTATCTTAGGCAACCGCCTATGGATATAAAAAAATCAAAACATAAGGGGCAGATGAA
>NZ_DASQMZ010000093.1:0-7881 GCF_035645235.1 Paenibacillus sp. | reverse complement strand
GCTGCCGTACGCCCGCGTCTGCGCGCGGTTCCACGGTCGCCCGCTGCCCGTCCCGCGGCGGCTGACCGTGCCGCCGCTGCGCCGCTGGGCGGCGTCGGGGCCGCTGCCGCGGGCGCTGCGGGACGCGGCGGCGGCGAGCCTCGCGCGCGGCGCGCAGCTGTTCGCGTTCGTGCCGCGCGTCGACGCGGTGCCCGGCGTCGTGCAGCGGTTCCGCGACGCCTTCCCTGACATCGCGGTCGACGGCACGTCGTCTCGCGACGAAGCGCGGGCCGAGAAGGTGAGCGCGTTCCGGGACCGGACGCTGCGCGTCATCGTGACGACGACGATTCTCGAGCGGGGGGTGACGGTGCCGAAGACGGACGTGTTCGTGCTAGACGCGGACTGCGCCTTGTTCGACGACGCGTCGCTCGTGCAGATGGCGGGACGGGCCGGCCGGAAGGCAGAAGATCCCGGCGGCTTCGTCTGGTTTTGCTCCGCGGATTGGACGGCGGCGCAGAAAGCGGCGATCCGGGACGTTCGCGCGATGAACAGCGAAGCGAGAAGGAAGGGGTATCTCCTGGATGACGATGGGGATGCTTGAGCGATGGACGCGGTGGCTCGCCGCCGCGGAATCGGGGTTGCGGCTTTCGGAGGAAGGCTGCCTCTGGTGCGGGTCGACGCGGGCGCGGAACGGCGTGGCCGGCGGGGGCGGCGCTCGCGCGCCGGGGCTCTGTCCGGACTGCGCCGCCCGGGTGCCGTGGATCGACCGCGTCCGGTGCGAGACGTGCGGCCGCGCGGAAGTCTGTCCCGACTGCCCGAGGCGGGCGGTCTCTTACCTCGTCGCGAACCGGAGCGCGGTGGCGTACTCGCCGTTCATGAAGGATTTGCTGGCACGGTACAAGTATAGAGGGTCTGAGAAACTTTCGCCGCTGATCGGCGAAATGGCTTGCTACGCATATAAGCAATTATCGGCCCTATGGCCCTCCAAGGAACGCTGCAGCCTGCTGACCTTCGTGCCACTTAGCGAACGGCGGCTCGAGGAGCGCGGGTTTAACCAAGCGGAGGTCATGGCGCGGTTCGTCGGACGCCGCTTCCGCGTTCCGGTGGCGCCGCTGCTCGTGCGCACGCGCCATACGGAGAAGCAAAGCTACAAGTCGCGCCGCGAGCGCCTCGAAAGCTTGGAGCGGGCGTTCGCGCTGCGCCCCGACGCGGAGGCGTCGCTGCGACGCTATGCCGCGGGCGGTCCGGTACGCCTGGTCATCGTCGACGACGTGTACACGACCGGCAGCACGCTGCAGCACTGCGCTTGGACGATCGCGGAATCGGAGGAAGACAACGCTTTGCACTCGTTACGCATCTATGGGCTGACGTGGGCGCGGTAGTCAAACCTCCCTCTTTGAAAAGTCGTCAATATACAAAATTGTGGAGATGCAGTACAATCTGTGTATATTAATCACTCAGCAATGGTTCGATCGGAGGAATTATTTATGACGTTAAATGTGACCAATTGCCCGAAATGCGGTCGCTTGATGCAAAGAGGCGTTCGCGCCGTCTGCCCGAATTGCCATAAGGAGATCGAAATTCAGTACGAGAAGTGTTTGAAATATTTGCGGGAAAACCGCAAGTGCACGTTAGGCGAGCTGAGCGAAGCGACCGGCGTGTCAACGGCGCAAATTACGAAATTTATCCGCGAAGGCCGCATCTCGATCGCTGAGCTTGTTAACATGTCGTACGAATGCGAAGTGTGCGGAGCGTCAATCCGCGAAGGGAAAATGTGCGAAAGCTGCCGCAATCGATTGGTGAAGGATGTCAAGGGGATGCAAGAAGACGAACTTCGCCGGGCGCAGCAGCAAGAGAACAGAGGCGCAGGTTTCCTGAAGGACAGGAAGTAAATTTTCGAAATCGCTAAAATAAAACCAGAAGGGAACCGATACATGTAATAATGGATCGGTTCTTCTTGTTTTCCGGATATTTCATTCGTCAACGGGAACAACATAAGAGTGAATCCGATCGTAGTTCGCGAGAAACAGGCGGTGATCCACGATGAAAATTAACGAATCGGGCAGATTGTCATCCATCCAAGCATACCGCGCGGGGCTGCAGGCAAAGGATGCAAAGGCGGCGGCCGGCAAAGGCGCGCAGAAGGACAACGTGGTTATATCGGCGGAAGCGATGGAGATGCTCGAAGCGCAGCGCATCGGTGGGTCCGAGCGGGCGGAGCGACTCGAAGCGTTGAAGCATTCGGTGCAGACCGGCTCGTATCATGTAAGCACAGAGCGATTAGCGGAAAAATTGCTTCCTTATTTGAAATAGATCGAGAAACTAGGTGAAATTATGCCGGTACAGCGGTTGCTCGCGGCCTTAACCAGACAAAGCGAGATTCATGAAGCACTGTTTGAATTGGCGGGTAAGAAGCGCATGGCGCTCGTCCGGGACGACGTCAACGAGGTATCGGCGTTATCGGGGAAAGAAGCGAAACTCATTCGCGCAATTCAAGAATGTTTGTCCGAACAGAGCGCCGCGACGAACGAGTTTTTTCGCGATAAAGGATACCAGCCGACCAGGGCGATTAACGTGACGGAGCTGTCGAGAATGATTACCGATCCGGCGTTGAAGGCGCAACTCCTTTCGGCACGTGACAAGTTGGCGTCCATCGTAGCGAAATTGAAGCAAGCGAACGAATTGAATCAACAACTGATAGAGCAGTCGCTTGCCTTCATTAATTACACAATCGACTTAGTTGTAGGTCCGGACGACGAGCCTACGTATCATAATCCCGCACAGCAGCGGGACAAGCTAGGGCAACATCGCGCAGGGTATTTCGACTCGCGCGCATAGGGAAGGGGTTATGCAGCATGCGATCCACATTCGGCGGATTGGAAATTTCGAAGCGCTCGTTGTTCGCACATCAAGCCGCGTTGACGACGACGGGGCATAACGTCGCGAATGCTAATACGAAAGGGTACTCCAGACAAATCGTCAATTTGGTCGCTTCCCGTCCGATCGAGGCGCCCGGGTATATGCGTAGTTCGGCTCCGGGCCAACTGGGGCAAGGGGTCGAGTACAAATCCATTAGTCGAATCCGGGAGCAATTCCTTGACGACCAATTCCGCAACGAGAATAAAGCGCTCGGCAGCTGGAGCATACGCCAAGATACGCTGGAGAAGATTGAAGCGATCATTAACGAACCCTCCGAGACCGGCATTCGCACCGTTATCGATAAATTTTGGAAGGCATGGTCCGACTTCAGCAAAGATCCGGAGAACATAGACGGTCGGAAAATCGTGCGCGAAAGCGCGATGACGCTAGCGGACGGCTTCAACGACGTCAGCCGCCGATTGACCGATTTGAGCGCCGACTTGACGGAAAACATCCAAGTTAAGGCGAACCAGATTAACACGATAACTCAGGCGGTCGCGAAGCTGAATTCGGAAATCCAGCGCGTAGAAGGACTCGGAGACAATGCGAACGATCTGAGGGATCAACGTGACTTGTTGGTCGATGATTTGTCCAAAATTGTGAATATCGACGTCATCGAGACCGAAACCGGCTATGACATATTGATGGGTGGCATATCGCTGGTTGCCGGGCATACCTTTACTGACGTCGATAGCGGCATCCTCGAGTCGGCGTTGGCGTCCGGCGATCTTACTGCCGGCGAGGTGCACGGCATGCTCTTGTCCCGCGACCAATTCGTAACATCCTATTTGAAAGAATTGGACATCATGGCAAACACGATCGCCAACGGCAAAGTGACGATAACGATCCCGGCCGGTTCGGTGCTGCCGGATAATACGACGATCGGCGGGGTGACCTATACCGGCGCGGCTCGGACGCTGACGTCCGATCTCACCGTCGAAGTCGATGGATTAAACGGACTTCATCAATTGGGGTACAACTTCGAAAATACCGACGGAGCGCCCGTTTTTTTCACCAGCAAAGACGGCGGACCGATTACGGCAGCGAATATGCAGCTCAATGTCGACATTCAAAACAACGCAAACTTAATTGCGAGCTCCCTACGTACTTCCGGTACTCCGGAATCCGTCGTTCGAGGCAACAATACGGCGGCGCTCCTCTTGTCCCAATTGAGAGATTCGAAATACACCTTCGATCTCGGCGGCGGCACAACGACGAGCAATACGGTGGATGATTACTTCCGCTCGGTCATCGGCCAGCTGGGGATCCAAGCTAACGAAGCCAATCGGCAAACGACCAATCAGCAGATGCTCGTGGAGCAGGTTGATGCTCGGCGGCTGTCCGTGAGCGGCGTCTCGCTCGACGAGGAGATGACGAACATGATTAAATTCCAACATGCTTATAACGCCGCAGCGAGGGCGATGACCACCTTCGACGAAATGCTCGATAAGGTAATTAACAGCATGGGGGTCGTCGGACGTTAAGGAATTGATTCTATTAAGGAGTTGAACCCATGTCCTTACGCGTAACGCAAGGTATGATGAACGCTCAGTTCCTTCGCAATATCAGCAATAATATCGAGAAGATGAACAACCTTCAAAACCAACTTTCGACGGGACGCAAGATTAACAAGCCGTCCGACGATCCCGTTGGAATCACCTTCTCTATGCGATATCGAAGCGAGCTCTCGGCGAACGATCAATTTCAGCGCAACGTCGACTCTGCACTGTCTAATCTTGATTATGTCGACACGATGCTGGGACAAGCTGGAAGTGTGTTGCAGCGCGTGAGGGAATTGGCAGTGAAGGGCGCGAGCGCCACGAATCCCGACACTGCGATGGAATCCATCCGGATCGAAGTCGACGAAATGTATAAACAGTTGGTTGACATCGGGAACAGCAAGTTTAATGGCAAATACGTGTTCAACGGGCAACTCACTAACGAGAAGCCGTATCCGGATACAGGGGCTTCCGGCGTGGATACCGACTCGGGTGACTTGATTTACGAACTGGGCCCTGGTTTGAAGATGCCCACCAACATTACCGGACAGGAAGCGTTCGGGGCCAGTACCGATGCCGATAACGTGTTCCGCCTGATTGAGCAGTTGTCTGCCGATTTAGCCAATAATGACCATGACGCCGTTAGCGGAGCGATCGATCAGATTGATGCTCGCATGAACAAGCTCCTGGAGGCGCGGTCTGAGGTTGGCGCTCGCGTGAACCGGATCGAGCTCGTTCAAGGGCGTTTGAACGATATCGGCATCAATCTGGAAAACCTGCAATCCAAGACGGAAGACGCCGATATGACTGAAGTTATAACGAAGCTGAAGATGGGCGAGAACGTCTACCAGGCGGCTTTATCCACAGGCGCGAAGCTGATTCAACCGAGCCTCGTCGATTTCTTGCGTTAAGGGGCGGTGACGTTCCATGATTACGTTCCCGCAAATCCAAATTCAGCAGCAATACGCAAAGATCGGCATCGACGCGGACCATGCCGTCGTCGAGCAGCGCCAGCCGAAGCCAACCTATGAGATGAAATATGTGAAACCCGTACTGCACATGGAGCAGCCGCTCGGAGATCTGTCGGTCGACCAGACGAAAGCTTGGGGCGCTTACGGGCGGGACGGGGCCTTGGCGTCTTCAAATCGGATTTATGATCAGTTGCAAGGCGTTTATCTGCAAAACTTGGCCCGCAAGGTAGAGCAAGGCAATCGACTCGCCGACATTCCGGCGGCGACGAGCGCTATTGCGGAGAACGCGAAGGAGCTGTTTTTGACGTTTCCGGAGTTAAATTATCACGGGGCAGCCTCTTACGACAATGTGGACATTCGTTATACGCCCCGAATGCCCGTCATAGAGGCGACCGACGGCCGCGTCGAGGTGAACGTGCGCGTCAATCCGCCGGAATTAACGTTCCATCGAGGGAAGCTGGATATTTATATAATGAAGCATGCGAGCGTCGAGATTACGCCGCCGTTGATCGATATGAGGCTATAGAGTTTATAACTGGGAATCATCGCAAACTATAGACGACCTATAGTTTCTTTTTTTCTATTTTTGAACGTAGAGGAGAGGTGCGCCAGTGAAGATAGAGACATTGCACTACGGCGAAGTGGACGTCGACGAACGGTACGTGATCGATTTCGAAGCGGGGATCCCCGGTTTTCCGGAGCTCCGCCGGTTTGCGTTGGTCGAGCCCGAAGCGGGAAGTCTGTTCTGGTTCATGCAGTCGGTCGAGGACGCGGCCGTGTCGTTCCTCATCGTGAACCCGTTCGTCTTCTATCCGTCATACGAATTCGAACTGGACGAATCGAATAAACGGGAGCTTGAACTGAACGATCCTTCGGAGTTGCTCCTTTATTGCATTGTATCCACGCACGGGAGCGTGCAGCATTCGACGATAAACCTGCTCGCGCCGGTCGTCATCAACAGTTCCAATCGCAGGGGGAAGCAGATCATCCTCCATGACTCGCCGTATCAACCGAGGCACCCGTTGTTTCAACCGCAGCCGACGCCCGCCCGGAAAGAGGAGGTGTAACGATGCTTGTGCTTAGCCGGAAGAAGGGCGATTCGATCATGATCGGCGACAATGTCGAGATTACGGTTATTGACGTCATCGGCGACCAAATCCGCATCGGCATCAACGCGCCGAAGGACGTGCGGATTTATCGCAAAGAGGTGTTTCTCAGTATTCAAGAGGCGAATCGGGAGGCAGCAGGAAGTAAGTTAAACATGATTGATTTAATAAACGCAAGGAAAATCGATAAATAAGAAGGAAATCAATAAATAAGTGCCGATTCCCCTGATCATACGGGGGAAATCGGCCTTTTTCGTTCAAATTTGCTCGAAAATAAAACTATTAATTCTATATTGAAAATACGATATATATAGTAGTTGTTGCTGGAATAGGGCGGCCGACCTACAAAGCAACATCAATAATTCCACACGGATGTGGAATCCACTTTCAAGGAGGAAGAAACGAATGAGAATTAACCACAACATCGCCGCGCTCAACACGCATCGCCAGTTGAGCGGCAACAACGGAGCGGTCGGCAAGTCTCTCGAGAAATTGTCTTCCGGTCTGCGCATCAACCGCGCAGGCGACGATGCTGCAGGTCTCGCGATTTCTGAGAAGATGCGTGGCCAGATCCGCGGCTTGGACCAAGCACAGCGGAACGCGCAAGACGGCATCTCCCTTATTCAGACGGCGGAAGGCGCATTGACGGAAACGCACAGCATCCTTCAGCGGATGCGGGAACTCGCAGTGCAGTCCTCCAACGATACGAATACGAATGCCGACCGTCAAGAGCTTCAAAAAGAAGTAGATCAATTGATCAAGGAACTCGACCGGATCGGCAACACGACCGAGTTCAACACGAAGAAGTTGTTGAACGGCGACCTTAGCGGCGTGAATGTCAGCGATTTGACGATCGATATTAATGAACAATCCGCCACAATCGTCACCGCGGCCTCGGCATCGTCGGTAACGGACAACTCGTTCAACGTGAAAATTACGGGCATTGCGAGCGCGGGCGGCGGATCGTTCAGCGTTCTCATCACTGACAAGAGCGGTGCAACAGCGACTGCTGTCATATCTCAAGGCGCGACTAATGCGATTCATATCAATGGCACGAGCGTAACGCTGACGATTGCGTCTCTCGGCACAGGTGCAGCGACCATGAGTGAATATGTCGGCGAAGAATTTACGATCACGACGCGTGCAGCCAATAACGACTTGGACGACGATTCTCTCACGTTCCAAATTGGGTCGAACTCTTCGCAAATCATGAACGTGAACGTCGAAGATATGCGCTCTGCCGCATTAAATGTAGACGATATCGATGTCACGACGAAAGGGAGCGCGGAGGCATCGATCGCGGCGATCCAAGCGGCACTCGACGACGTATCGACGCAGCGTTCGAAGCTCGGCGCATACCAGAACCGACTCGAGCACTCGATCAACAACCTCGGCGCATCGTCCGAG
>NZ_DASQMZ010000092.1:0-2472 GCF_035645235.1 Paenibacillus sp. | reverse complement strand
CGCGCACATCGGGTATAACGACGACGACCCGGCCAACGGCATCGTTACCCCGAACGGCGATTCGACGAATACGATCTACGAGAACAATTATGTGGAATCCAAGAAGTACTTGTTCCAAGGATTGCTGAAGGCTTATGGCCTTACCTTGCGAAACAATGCGTTTTACAACATCGATCCGAACGACTGGCATTATAACCTCGGCACGCAGAACTACGATATCGTGGGCAACGGGCTTGCGTCGACGGATCGGTCGCCGACGACTCCGCCGGTGCAGCCGGGTCCTCCGACGGCGCCGCCGGTCATTGCGCCGCCGGACTCCGAGTTGACGGAAATCGAAGGCGCGCCGTTCGGTTCCACGCCATCTTGGACGGCGGACACAGGATACGAGAAGGCGTTCGATACCGACCCGGCGACCTACTTCGATTACATGCATCCGGACGGCGGCTATACGGGCATCGACCTCGGCGCCGGCAACGAGAAGCGCGTCGCGCAAATCAAGTTCCATCCGAGAATCGGCCAGGAAGGACGCATGCTGAACGGCGTCTTCCAAGGCTCGAATACGAGCGAGACGGACGGCTTCGTCGACTTGACGAATCCGATCGGAAGCGTCGCCGCGGGCTGGAACACGATCGCCGTCAACGATCAAACGACGGCGTACCGTTACCTTCGCTATTTGGCGCCTAATAATGCTTACGGCAATGTGAGCGAGATCGAGTTCTATACTCCGACCGAGACGACGGGCGGCAGCGGGTATCTGGATCGCGCCGATTGGACGGGCGAAGGGTCGGGCAGCGACTTCGGTTACGCCTTGGATGGCATCGCGACTACGCGATGGAGCACGAACGCGTTCCAAGAGCCGGAACAATTGCCGGATCAACCGGCGCAAATCTACGTGCTCGATATGAAATCGCCGAAGACCTTCAATCAAATCAAGCTGGACACTTCCGACAGTCCCTACGACTACCCGCGCGGCTACAAAGTGTACGTGTCGGACGACGGTCAAACGTGGGGGACGCCGATCGCGGAAGGCATGGGGACCGAGGCGGTCACGATCATCCGTTTCGCAGACCAAACCAAGCAGTATATCAAATTGGAACAGACCGGAGAAAGCACGAACACCTACTGGTCGATCCATGAGTTGAACGTAGGATGGTTCCCAGGCGGCGTCTTGGACCGAAGCGGATGGGACGAGTCGGCATCGATGAACGACGCCGCGGCGGGAGCGGCCACCGACGGGGACTCGGCCACACGTTGGGATACGAATTGGCCGCAGGGAACGCAATCCGAGCAATCGTACCGGATCGACTTCCAGACGCCGCAGACGTTCTACAAGATCGTCCTGGATACGAGCGGCAGCCCGGCCGATTATCCGAGGCAGTATGAAGTAAGAGTATCCTCCGACGGGAACGACTGGAGCACGGTCATCGCCCGCGGATACGGCAACGGCGCGGTGACGGAAATTACGTTCCCGGTTCGTACGACGCAGCATCTGAAGATCGTTCAGACCGGCACGGACAACACATTCTATTGGTCCATTCACGAACTGAATCTGCATTACTAAGGTTCGGTTCGGAGCGGGAAGAAGACGGCGCTCGCGTCGGCTTCTTCCTGCGTAATGCGACGAAAGGGGAACTACAAGACTATGACGCAACTGCAGCCCTCTCCGGAACGCCCCGCATTCCGTTCGATTCGTGTACGAGCGGAAGCGGGAAATCCGGAGACGGAAGCAGTGTCGGCGATCCTGCTAGACAGGCTGGCTGAACGCTGCACATTCGATTCCACGGTCGGAGGAGCGATACTGACGCTGGAATTATCGATCGCGGAGGGTCCCGGGACGGAGGGATTCCGCATCGAAAGACCCGAATCCGGGACCGTTCGCATCGTCGGGAACGATGCGAGAGGATTGCTGTACGGGGTCGGACATTTCCTGCATCATGCCGACTACGTGTCCGATGGAATCGTACCGGACGACTGGACGGGCGAATCGGTTCCGCAAGGGAAGGTCAGGGGCATGTACCTCGCCAGCCATTTCTTCAATTGGTACCATGTCGCGCCTCGGGCGGAAGTCGTTCGCTATTTGGAGGATTTGGCGCTGTGGGGCGTCAATAGCATCGTACTGGTATTTCCGATTATTAATCTGAACGGCTGGGACGATCCGGAAACGAACAAAAGCTTCGCGCAGATTCGAAGCATGTTCCTGGCCGCGAAGCAGCTAGGCTTGGACGTGGGCATTCTCGTATGCCCCAACCAAGATTTCAAGACGCCGGTCGAGGCGTTCCGCGCCGTGCCGAATCCGGACCCGTTGGGACGCAGGGGCAATCACGGCAATAACATCTGCCCCAACGCGCCCGGCGCTCGCGAGTACATTCTAGGCAATATGCGCGAGATGCTGCGAAGGTTGAGCGATATCGAGCTCGATTATTTCTGTTCTTGGCCTTACGACGAGGGCGGCTGCGCCTGCGAACGCTGCCG
>NZ_DASQMZ010000091.1:0-12840 GCF_035645235.1 Paenibacillus sp. | reverse complement strand
TACCCCTTCAGCGCCTTGCCCTTCGATTCGCCGGCGACGTATTGCCCGCGCACGACGTTCCGCTTTACGTCCTCCGCGTCTTTATAGAGGCGCATGCTCTTCAGCACCTTGACCTTCTCGTCACGCACCGCCTCCGGGTGCAGCACGCTCGGCGGCTCCATCGCCATCATCGTGACCATCTGCAGCATATGGTTTTGCCCCATGTCCCGCAGCGCGCCCGCCGTATCGTAATACCCGCCGCGCTCTTCGACGCCGACCGTCTCGCTGAGCGTAATTTGAATATTCGATATGTATCTGTTGTTCCACAGCGGCTCGAAGAACGCATTGGTGAATCGGATGACCTCGATGTTTTGCACCATCTCCTTGCCGAGATAGTGATCGATTCGGTAGATGTCTTCCTCCGGGAAGACGCGCCGAATTTCTTCGTTCAGCTTTTCCGCCGACGGCAGGTCGTAGCCGAACGGCTTCTCGATTACGAGGCGATGCCAACCGTCGGACTCGAGCAAGCCCCCTTCTTTCAAATGCTGCGAGACGTCGCCGAACAGCTCCGGCGCGAGGGCAAGGTAGAACAGCCGGTTGCCTTGAATTCCGAACGTCTCGTCCAATTCGCCCGCAAGCGAACGCAGCCGGCGAAAGCCGTCCACGTCTTGGATGTCTAGGGAAATATAACGGAAATGCTCGGCGAACCGCTCCCAGTCGCCTTCTTCTCCGGGCTGGTGACGGGCGAATTCGCGGATCGACTCGAATACGTCGCTCCGGAACTGTTCATCGGTGCGCGGCCTGCGCGCGACGCCGACGACCGCGAACTTCTCGCTCAGTTTCCCTTCCCTATATAAACTATAGAACGCCGGAAACAGCTTGCGCCGGGCCAAATCGCCGGTCGCGCCGAATAGGACGATCACGGCTCCATCCGGTGGGTAGTTCAAGCGGCATCCTTCTTTCTTCAGTAATTTTCGCCGCCACGGAACGCACGGCAATGGTTCCAGTTTATCAAACGCGGAAAGAAAATGCTACGAGTCCCGTCCATAAAAAATAAAGCGGCCGGTGGTCATCCGATCCGCTTCTCCATGACGTAACTGCGAAGCCGCGCCTCGTACCATACCGGCGCCATCCCGTGCTTGCGATAAAAACGAATGCCTCGCTCGTTGTCGTCGTTGACGTACAGCCGCATCGTCTTACACCCGAAGGCGGCGCCGTACTTCTCGGCTCTACGAAGGAGCGCCCCGCCGACGCCCGCGCCTTGGTGCTTCCCGTCGAGCGCGAGCATATCGACGAACAGCTCGTCGCCCCGCGCGACGCACGTGACGAAGCCGCCGATTTCCGCGTCGGCCGCCCCGTCCGGCGCCCAGACGAACGTCGCCCCGCGATCGAGCCGCAGCGTCATCTCCCGGGTCGACCAGCGCGGCCGGAGATGCGGCGGATTTAACGGGATCAATTGCTGCCGGATCAGCTTCAAGATGATCTTGTCGTCCGACCCCGGCCTTCTTCCGCGAATCATATGCGAACCGCCCTTTCGAGAATGCCGTTATGTTACCTACGGTATTCTCGCAAGCGCGCGCCCGATTGGACCCCTGTCCCCGCCCGGGCGGCCGGATTAGTCGGCGAGGCCGTTCTTATGCGCGTAGATGGCCGCTTGCGTCCGGTCTTCTACGCCCAACTTGCCGAGGATGTTCGTCACATGGAATTTGACGGTTTTGATGCCGATGTACAGCTCGTCCGCCAGCTCCTGATTCGACCGGCCCTTCGCGATCAGCCGCAGCACCTCCATCTCCCGCTCGGTCAAGTCATGATGCGGCAGCGCCTCGGCCTTCGGCTGGCGGAACCGATTCATCATCTTGGATGCGACCTGCGACTCGAGCACCGGCTGTCCGTTCGCCGCCGAGCGGATCGCCGAGGCGATCTCCGTCGCCCGCGACGTCTTCAGCAAATAACTGAACGCGCCCGCTTCGATGACGGGATACAGCTTCTCGTCGTCGAGATAGCTCGTCAGCACGATCACCTTGCAATCCGGAAACTTCTCCGTCATGCGGCGCGTCGTTTCGATCCCGTCCATCTCCTCCATGACGAGATCCATGAGCACGACGTCCGGCCGATACTGCTCGGCGAGACGCAAGCCCTCTTTGCCGCTGGACGCCTCGCCGACGACCTCGATGCCGTCCTCGGTGCCGAGCACGGCGGCGAGGCCGATACGCACCATCTCGTGATCGTCTACCAGCAGCACCTTGATGTTATTCGTCATCGTTCGCTCCCTCTTCCCCTTCGCCCGGCACCGGCACCCGGATTTCGATCTTCGTGCCCTTGCCCGGCGCAGTCACGATATTCATGAAGCCGCCGATCTCGTTCACGCGTTCGCTCATCGTCAGCAGTCCGTAGGACGACTGCTTCCGCTTGTCCAATTCGAAGCCGATGCCGTTATCCCGTATCGTCAGACGAACGCCGTCCCCCCGCCGAAGCAGCTTCATCTCGAGCCGCTCCGCCCGGGAGTGCCGCAGCGTATTGGAGATCGCCTCCTGCGCGATGCGGAACAGCTGATCCTCGACGCCCTTCGCGAGCCGGATGTCCTCGTCCATCTCCCATTGGATGGCCACGGGCATCTTCGTGGACAGCTCTTGCAGCAGCTCGCGCAGCGCCACCGCGAACGGCTTGCCCTCGAGATGCACGGGCCGCAGATGGAGCAGCAGCGCCCGCATCTCGGACTGCGCCACCGACGACATCTCCTCGATGAGCGCCACCTGCCGCTTCGCCCGCTCCGCATCCTTCTCGAGCGTTCGCCCGAGCGCGGTCGCCGTCATCGAGATGGCGAATAACTGCTGCGACACGGCGTCGTGAAGATCGCGCGCGAGCCGCTGCCGCTCCTCGACGACGGCGGACAGGCGCGCTTTCTCGGCCAGCTCCGCGTTGTGCGTCGATAACCGCTGCAGCGTCGTCACCTGCTCCTCCCACTTGCCGCTGATCGCGTCGAGCCGTTCGGCGAGCCGCCCGATCTCGTCTTCGCCGAGATGCGGCGTCGGACGAGACAGGTGCCCTTTCTCGAGCAGCAGCATCGCTTCCTCGAGCGCCTGGAGCCGGCTCTTCAGGCGGGTGCTTTGCCAGTACCCGTACGCGGCGCCGACGCCCGCCACAAGCAAGATCGTTACGCCCGTAAAGCGCAAGCCGCTCTGCCAATCGGTCGGCCGCAGCAGGGCGAAGCTTTGCGCCGAGAGCGTCACCACGAGAAATAACGCGAGGCCGAGCAGCATCCCCTCGGCCATCGTTCTCCACATCAAGCTCGTCAATTTCGGCATGAGGTTCGGCTCCTTCCGTTCACAGCACTTTCACGTCGACGTCGGCCACCGCATAGGAGACGTTCAACTGTACGAGGTGCTCCGCCGTCTCGTAATTCGGCGACCGCCAGACGAGCCGATTGAGGAGTCCGGCCCCCCGCTCGCCCGCGACGCGAATTTCGCCGACGGCGACCTGCGCGTGCACCGCCAAGCCGACGTCCTCCGGCACGACGATGTCGACGTCGCCGATCATGCCCTGAAGATGCAGTTCCACGGTCGGCTCCTCGAAAATCGCGTTCGTCAGGTCGATTTGGATTTCGGCGATGGCGACCGACAGCTGCGACGATCTCGCCGTCCACGGCTCGCCTCCTCGCCCCCAACGGACGCTTGCGACGATGTGCTGTTTGACGAAAGAAGGATCGAACGGATCGGTACCTCCCGGAACCGCGCCCGGCCGGCGCTTGGATCGGAGAAACCAAACCGCCCCGGCGACGAGGCCGACGACGAGAAACCCCGCATGATTGGCGAGCAGGACGATCGCCGAGCCGGCAAGCAGCACGTAGCCGGACAAATCTTTGCGCTCCGTGCCCTCCGCCGCGCGAACGATCGCGTACCCGAGCAGCGCGGTCGCCAGCGCGCCGGCGGTGAAAAAATTAACGAGATGCCCGACGGCCAAATAGACCCCCGCTCCGATGAACAGGAAGGCCGTATTTCGTTTGCCTTGATCCAAGCTGCCTTCCTCCCCTCGGTGCCCGCGACCCCGCTTCGGCGAAGAAGCCATAGCGGGCTTCCTCCGCATCCGGAAGCCCCTATGGCCGTCGATCGCATGTGCGTCTTGCGCGCGTACGTTCCCTTGCGAAGCTTGGGTTTACTCGCCCGTCCCCGCGGACAGCTTCCGCTTCAGCGCTTCCAGCTGCGCGTCGACGCGCTCGTCCTTCGCGGCGCTCCCCGCGCCTGCCGCGGCGGCGGCGTACGGGTAACGCGACACCTCCGCTTCCGCTTCCATCTGCAAAATCTTTTCTTCCATGCGATGGAAGCCCCGTGCCGCGCCGCCGTTCTCGATGACGTTCGCCGAGGAGACGACGGCGGTTTGCTTCTTGATGCGCGCCAGCTGCGCCCGTTGGACGAGCTCGTTGCGCTTGCTCCGCATCTTGTAGAACTCTTCTTTCATCTGATGAAGCTGCGCCGTCAGCTCCTCGGCATGCGCCTTCGTCTGGGCATACAACGCCTCGGTCTCCTCGAGCTTCGCCGCATACTTCAGATGTTCCTCCAACGCCGCGCGCGCCGTCTCTTCCCGGCCGGCCCGCAGCTCCTCTTCCGCCTTCGCCATGAGCGCGTCGCCGGCGCGTTTCGCTTCCTCGAGCCGCTGCTTCAGCTTCCGTTCGCTGGCGATTTGCTTGGCGACGGTCACTTCCGCTTTCGCGATATCCTCTTCCATATCGCGCAGATATTGATTTAACATTACTACCGGGTCCTCTACTTTGTCCAGCGCGTCATGAATCGAAGCGACCGTCATTTCCTTCAGCCGTTGAAATACTCCCATCGTTAATCGTCTCCTTTTTGACCTTTTTCGTATTGAGCCAGCTTCGCTTTTAATGCTTCGATTTCCTTCGACATCGCTTTCTTCTCGATGTCCTCCATTAAATCGTCGATGCTCGGCGCCTTCGCGCCGCCGCTCGGCGGGTAATACCCCTGCGCCGTCTGCCCGTATCCGGCCGGCTGCTGCGGACGCGGAGGAGGCGGCGGCGCGCCCCACGGCTGCGGCGGCGGCTCGTTCCAATGCATCGAGCCGCGGCTCCCGTAGGGGGATCCGTCGGCGCCGAAGGAAGGTCCGTAAGTCGGATCCTTCGGCATGACCATCGCCGCGATGATGTAAATCGGGATCGGAGCGCCGCCGGAAAACACCGCCGCGACGACGAGTACGATCCGAAGAATCGTAGCGTCGATGCCCGTCGCTTCGGCGAGCCCGCCGCACACGCCGAACAGCTTTCTGTCTCGTACCGAACGATAGACCCGCTTCATGATGCCCCGCCGCCCCCTTCCAGCTTCCGTTTCAGCTGCGCCAGCGCCTCGTCGATTCGATCCGACTCGAACGAAAGCCGCTGCGCCGCCCGGTCGACGAGCCCGCCTCGCACGTCCATCAAGGAGCGCGCCTCGATTTCCATATCGACGATGCTGCTCTCGAGCCGCTGAAACCAATTCCCGCCTTGCGTCGCGTAGCTGCGCGTTCGATCGTGCATTTTCTGCTGCAGCCGTAACGTCTCGATCCGCGCCAAGTAGTATTGACGCTTATGATACACTTCCTGATATTCCCGCTTTAGCTCCTCGAGCCGCAGCTCGAGCTCTTCCACGGAACGCCGGCTTTGCTCGTACAGCTCGAGGTACCCGTCCCGCTTCTCCTCCTCGAGCGCCTTCTCCGCAAGCGCCGCCCGGGCGACGCCGTCCTCGCCGGCCTTCACCGCGAGCATCGCTTGCCCCTCCCGCTTGCGCGCCATGGCTTCGGCTTGGACGTACTGGGCTCGGACGCTCGCCGCGTGCGAGGCGCACTGCCGATGCAGCTGCTCCGTCTCCCGAATCGCATCGGCCATCTCCCGAAGGAACGAATCGATAACGCGCAGCGGGTCTCCGCCTTGCTCCAACCGATCGTTGAGCGTGGCGACCGTCAAATCTCGAACTCGTCTTGCGATACTCATCTCTTGGCTTCCTCCTTCGTCGTCTTACCCTTCGTACGCTTTGCGCCGCTTCAGCAGCGTCCAGCCGAACCAAATCAGCAAAACCGGGGCGAGGAACGCCGCCAGCGCCCACAACTTGCCCGCCAGCGCCAGCAGCCCGACGATCAGAACGATCCAGCCGATCGTCTGCCGTCCGTTCCGGATGCCGTAATAGCCGAGGCCCAGCATCGCCAGCGGCACCAGCCAACCGAAGACGTCGACGCCGACTCGGCTCAGCAGGATCAAGACGCCGACGGCGATCAACGCGGCCGCGAGGCCCGTATTCCGATTCCATTTCATCTCTCGTGTCATCTCCGTTCATCCGTTGCGTTTGGTTTTTGTTTCATGTCTTTATTCTAGGTTATCGTCGACGCGGCGATAACGGACCGCTGATGGGATTTCGGACTGGACCCGAGGCGGGGGAGAAGACCGACTTCGGAAAATGATTCCATCGACCCGGTGCGGGTTCGCGGACGCGAAAAAGACGGCGAATCGCCGGAAACCCCGATTCCGCCGCCCTACATTCCCCCGCCTTCCGGCCTACGCCTCTATAGAGAGCTTCTTCCTTCCGGCCCACGCCGAGCTCGTCGCCCGTCCTCAGCGCGGCGGCAGGCGCCGGACTGGGAACATTTACAGCTAAAACCGCGCCGCGTGCGTGTGCTATGATCGCCTTATCCATAAGAAATGCTTGTACGCCCAATACATACTCTGGAGGCAACTTCATATGATGACCCGAAAGCAAATGCTCGCCGCGACGCTCGCCGGCGCTCTCTTGGTCGGCTCCGCCCCCGTCGTTTTTCCGTCCGCGGCGTCCGCCGCCTGGACCGGGGAGATCGAAAGCTCCGTTTCGTTCCGGACCGGACCCAGCACCGGCGACGACCGCATCCGTTATCTGAAGGCCGGCGAAACCGTTACGATCATAGAAAAGGTGAACGCCTACTGGTTTAAAGTAAAGGACAAGTCAGGCACGGTCGGCTATACGAGCGCCGGCTCGAAATACATCTCCGTCTCCGGATCCCCGGACGCCCCCGCTTCGAGCGGAGCCGGCACCGGCGTCATCGTCGCCTCCGTCTCCCTTCGCGAAGCGCCGTCGACGACGGCCGATCGGATCCGCTACGTCGCGAAAGGCGAGAAGGTCGCCATACTGGACAAGCCGAACAGCTACTGGTATCAAGTGAAAGACGCGAAGGGCAACGTCGGGTACGTCAGCACGAGCGCGAAGTACATATCCGCTTCCTACCAGGCGCCGTCGGCCCCGGTCGGTACCCCCTCGGAGCCCGAGGACACCGGCGTCATCGTCAGCAGCGTCTCGCTCCGCTCCGGCCCGTCGGCGACGACGACGCGCATCCGGTACGTCGCTAAAGGCGAAACCGTGAGCATTCTAGGCAAGCCGAGCGAATACTGGTACAACGTCAAGGACAAGTACGGCAACGTCGGGTATGTCAGCGCAAGCGAGCGATACATCGACGCGAACTATACGCCGCCGGTCATCGCGCCGGCCGATGTCCCGGCCGCCGTGCAGCGCGTCATCGACGCCGGCAAGCGGTACCTCGGGACGCCGTACGAGTTCGGCTCCGACCGATCGTCGACGTCGACGTTCGACTGCTCCGACTTCGTGCGGACCGCCTTCCGCGAGGGAGCCGGCATTCAGCTGCCCAGCGATTCCCGATCGCAAGGGGAATACGTGAAAAACATCGGGCGCGTCACGACGGACTGGCGCGCGCTCAAACCGGGGGACATTCTGTTCTTCATGAGCTACGAAGGTTCCAGCCCCTCCGACTACGATGACGTGGACAAGTCCGAGGAGACGATCACGCACGACGCGATCTATCTCGGGAACGGACAAATTATGCATACATATTCGAAGGACTCCGGCGGCGTTCGCATCGATACGATGGGCGACGACCACTGGGAATATCGGTTCCTCTTCGGGGGAAGCGCGATGTAAACGAAAAGCAGCCGTAAGAAGACCTGTCACTCGCCATCGGCGGCTGACAGGTCTCTCTTTGCGTTCGGGAAGCTCCCTCGCCGTTCGCGCATCCGGAAATGGGCGAAGCGGACGACTCGGAGGCGGGATAGACGTCCATACGGCGCCTCGCGCGGGGGCATATGGTAAAGTAACTTCTCGGGTTGCCGGCCTCGCCGGCGTCCCGGCATCAGAAGGAGGGGTTTTCCATGACGGCAGTTACTGGCTTCACTTCGACGGGCGTGATCCTCGTGCTCTTCATCCTCCTCGTGATCATCGCTCGCGTCTGGGTTGTGTAATTCGGCTGATCGCCGAAATTCGTTTTCGAGGGGGTGAACGCAAATGGCAGCAGTAGGCTACGGTTGGACGTCCACGGGCGCGATCCTCGTGCTCTTCATCCTTCTCGTCATCATCTCCCGCGCCGGCCTCTTCGGCGTGTAATTTGGGCATGACCCGCGCGTAACCGCCGGGGCCTTCGGGCTCCGGCGGTTTTTCGCGTTCGCCTCCCGGAATAATCCGCCCCGTTCGGAAGCAACATGAGGGAAGGAGATTTCCAAGAGAGGAAGAGGTTTCATTGGATACGGTGACGACGGCGCGGGCGCTGTTCGGCTCGTCTATGGCGTTCCACATTATTTTCGCGACGCTCGGCGTCGGCATTCCGGCGATGATCGTGTTCGCGGAAGTGCTTTACCAATGGAAGAAGGACAGCGATTACGCTTTGCTCGCCCGCCGCTGGACGAAGGGCTTCGCGATCGTGCTCGGCATCGCCATCCCTTCCGGCACGACGGTCGGCGTCATGATTTCGTTGCTTTGGCCGGGATACATGGAAATCGTGCAGCAGGTCATCGCCCTCCCCTTCCAGGTCGAAATTTTCGCTTTCTTCCTCGAGTCGTTATTTATGGCCATCTATGTATACGCCGCGGATCGGCTGACCCCCTTGCTGCGTATCGTGAGCGTCACGCTGGTCGCCTTCGGGGCGAGCGCGTCGGCGGTGCTCATCACGGATGCGCACGCCTGGATGAACACGCCCCGCGGGTTTCGCATCGACGAAGCCGGCAACGTCGTCGACGTGGATATGTGGGCGGCCATCTTCAACCCTGCAATCTTTATTACCGCGCAGCACGTGCTCGCTTCGGCTTATATGACCGGCGCCTTCGCCATCGTATCCGTTGCCGCGTACAAGCTGCTTCGCCGCGGCAAGTCCGAGCGCGAATACGCCTATCATCGCAAGGCGCTGACGCTCGGCTTGCTGTTCGGCGGGGTTATGTCCCTCCTCACGGCGTTCAACGGGCACGGTACGGCGCAGTACCTCCACGAATATTTGCCGGAGAAGCTTGCCGCGGCGGAGGGACTGTTCGAGACGACCGCTCGGGCGCCGCTCGCGATCGGCGGCTATGTGGATCCGGTCACGGAACGGGTCGTGCACGGCCTTGAGATCCCGTGGGCGCTCAGCTTCTTGGCCGGCAACTCGTTCGACACGGTCGTCCGCGGGCTGCACGACTTCCCCCGCGAAAACTGGCCGCCGCTTTACATCCACACCTTATTTAATCTCATGGTCTTTATCGGAACGCTCCTCATCGCGCTGTCGATCGGCGTCCTGTGCTGGAAGTACGTGTTCAAGCGGCCGCTGCCGAAGTGGCAGCTCCTCGCGCTGGTCGCCGCCTTTCCGCTTTCGATGCTCGGCGTCGAGACGGGTTGGGTGTTCAGCTGTTCGGGGCGTCAGCCATGGGTCATCTATGGCGTGATGCGAACGGAGGAAGCCGCCCTGCACGCGAGCAGCATGGGCTTCCTGCTCGTCTTGTTCCTGACGATCTACGTCTTGCTGCTCGGGGCGACGATCGTCGTCATGCATCTGTTTTTCCGGCGGCATCCGGTGCAGAAAGAGCTAGACGCCGCGGCTTCGCCGGGCGCCGGGAACGCATTACTAGAGAACGGGGCGAGGTGACGGCATGTCCGACGCGGAGTTGGGGATTTTCATCTTGTGGGTGTTCCTGTTCGTCTATTCCATTGCGGGCTCGATCGATTTCGGAGCAGGCTTCTGGTCCCTCGTCTTCGGCGTTCGCCGGGACACGAAGGCGGCCGACATCGCCAACCGGTTTCTCTCGCCTTCTTGGAAGGTCACCAATGTGTTTCTCGTGCTCTTCGTCGTCGCCTTCGTCGGCTTCTTCCCGTTCGCGACGACGACGATCGGCAGCTTGCTCGTGCTTCCGGCGGGACTCGCGCTCGCGCTGCTCGTGCTTCGAAGCGCCTTCCTCGTTTACGCCTATTCGACGCATCAATACAGCGGGCTGCTGCCGGTCGTCTCCGGCGTCACCGGACTGTTGATCCCCGGGCTGCTCGTTTCGGCGCTCCCGCTCACGCTCGGCGGCTTCCTCGAACAGACGGACGGCGTCTCTAGGCTGCTTTTCGGCAAACTCCTCGCCAGTCCGACGCTGTATGCCCACCTCGGATTCGGCCTGGCGACCGAGCTGTTTCTTTCGGCCTTGTTCTTGGCCGATTATTCCCGGGAGGGCGACGACGAGCGCTCGTACCGAACGTACCGGAATGCGGCGATCGCGCTCGGCCCGACGACGCTCGCCATGGCGATGCTCACCAGCTTCACGTTCGTGCCCGAGGCGCAGTGGATCGCCCGAAATATCGCTGCGGAATGGGGCTGGTTCGTCCTGTCCGTCGCTTCCTTCGCGATCGGGTATTCCGCCCTATGGTGGACGGACCCTCGCGGCCGCGTCGGCTTCGCCCGGGTCGCCGTACTCGCCATCGTGGCGCAATACGCATTCGCCAGCATCGGATACGGACGCGCGCATATGCCATATCTGGTATACCCGGTGCTCACCATACACGACGGCTTCACGTCGCCGCAAATGTTTAACGCCCTGTTGGTCGGCTATGCCCTCGGCATCGGCGTGCTCGTTCCCGTCTTCGTCTGGTTTTGGCGCCTGTTCCTGAAGGATAAGTCGTACCTTCGGCAAGGCGGCGGCGAATCATAAGGAGGCTCCGGCACAGCGATCGTCGACTAGTCCGTCAATTGCTCGGCGGCCATCACGGCGGCCCCGATCGCCAGCGCTTCCTCGCCGAGCTTGCCGCGGCTGAACGTGACTTGATACGCCGGATAATAATAGGTGTTGCGAATCGCTACCTTCGTGGCCGTCTCGAAATAGACGTCCTGCGTATTAAACATCGGCCCGCCGAGGATCACCTTCTCCGGGTGAAGCAAATTCAGCATATTCGCAAGGCCGATGCCGAAGTAAGTGGCGGATTGCTGGAAAATATCGACGGTCAACGGATCGCCCCCGTGGATCGCCTCCACGAGATGCTCGAACTTGACCTGCTCGGGCCGCTCGACGATCGCCCGTAATCCGCTGTCCCGGCCTTGCTTCAACCGAGACGCGGCGACCTGCTCCAGCGCGTAGATGCTCGCATAGGACTCTAAACAGCCGTAATTGCCGTCTGGCTCCCGGTGCGGGATACCGTCGCTTTGGATAATCATCTGACCGACGGCGCCTTCCATATCGACGGCGCCGTACACGAGCTTGCCGTTGGACAGCATCGCGGACCGCAGACCGATCCCCCCGTGGATATACAGCACGTGCTCTCCGCGCTCCTCCGGGTCGTCCGTCCAATATTCGCCGAGCAGCGCGGCGTTGGCCCCGTTATCAAGCGAACAAGGTACGCCCATCCGCTCGGAAATCATACGGCAGACGGGCACGTCGGTCCAGCCGGGGGACGGGAAGTACAGCGGATTCGTAATCATGCCCTTCTGCCGGTCGAGCGGACCGACGCCGCCGACGCCGACGCCGAGCAGCGCATCGCGGGGGATGCGGTGGATATCCAGCATCGTCTCCATGGCGTCGGTCATATGCTGGATCAGCACCTCGGGCGTCGAGCCCGGCGTCATCTTCCATACCCGCGAATCGATCTTGCGAAAGCTCAAGTCGCAAAGCGCCAGCCTGGAATGAATGCGGGAAATATCCAGGCCGAACACATACCCGCGACTCGCGCGGAGGCGATACAAAATCGGCCGGCGCCCGCCTGTCGATTCGCCGAAGCCGACCTCCTCGATCCAACCTTCGGCGGTCATGTCCTCCAGGAGACGCGTCAGCGTGCTTCCTTTCATCTCGCTCTGCTCCTGCAGCAGCTGCTTGGAAACCGTACCGTGCTTGCGCACGAGCGCGTATATCGTCTTCGCCTTCGCGTTGCCGATCCGATCCTTAATGGCAATCATGGCCCCGCCTCCTGTTGTCTTCGTCCGTGCCAAATATACAAAAAAAACTCCGAAGGCGTCACCCTCAGAGTCGTAGTGGTTCGTGTATGTAGTCAGCAAGAAGAATGATACCGGCGAGAGGACTCGAACCTCCACTCCGAAGAACTCGATTTTGAGTCGAGCGCGTCTGCCATTCCGCCACGCCGGCATATGGGTTTATGATACCGATGAGAGGACTCGAACCTCCACTCCGAAGAACTCGATTTTGAGTCGAGCGCGTCTGCCATTCCGCCACATCGGCACATAAACAGAAAAGGAAAAGATGGCGTGCCCTAAGAGATTCGAACTCCTGACCTTTTGATTCGTAGTCAAACGCTCTATCCGGCTGAGCTAAGGGCACATAATAACGAAACTTGTTTGGTGCCGAGGACGAGACTTGAACTCGTACGGTAGTCACCTACCGCAGGATTTTAAGTCCTGTGCGTCTGCCGATTCCGCCACCCCGGCAGGTGGAATGTTGGAGGCGCCACCCAGACTCGAACTGGGGGTAGAGCTTTTGCAGAGCTCTGCCTTACCACTTGGCTATGGCGCCGAAACAGATGGAGCGGACGATGGGATTCGAACCCACGACCCTCGCCTTGGCAAGGCGATGCTCTACCACTGAGCCACGTCCGCGTAAAACTGGGGATCCAGGGATCG
>NZ_DASQMZ010000090.1:0-3953 GCF_035645235.1 Paenibacillus sp. | reverse complement strand
TGCGTAGTAGGCGTCCTTCTCCGCATGGTTGAAGAAATGCACCTTCCCCGCGAAGTCGCGGTTCTTATCGCTCTCGTACGCGAGGATGACGCCCGACGTGCCGATGCTGCACATCGCCGCGTCTTCGCTCAGAATCCCGGCGCCGGTCGCGCCGCACGCGTTGTCCGCGCCGCCCGCGAACACCATCGTCTTGGGCGAGAGACCCGTCTCCGCGGCGATCTCCGGCAGCAGCGTGCCGACGAGCGCGCCGGATTCCGCGAGCGGCGGGCACAGCTTACGCTCGACGCCGACGCGATTCGCCACTTCGTCGCTCCACTGCTTCGCTCTGACGTCCAGCAGCAGCGTCCCCGCCGCGTCCGACAAGTCCATCGCGATGTCGCCGGTCAGGCGGTACCTTACGTAATCCTTCGGCAGCACGAACACGTCGCCGAGCGCGTACAGCTCGGGCTCGTTCTCCTTCACCCACAGCAGCTTCGGCAGCGTGAAGCCTTCTAACGCCGGGTTGCGCGTAATGTCGAGCAGATCGGCGCCGAGCGCCGCTTCGATCTCGCGGCATTGCTTCGTCGTGCGCGTGTCGTTCCACAGGATCGCGTTGCGCACCGGCCGGCGCGCCGCGTCGAGCAGCACGAGGCCGTGCATCTGGCCCGAGAAGCTAATGCCTTCGATCGACTCCGCGTGCGCGTCCGATTCCCGGACGACGTCTTGGATCGCCTGAATCGTGCCGCGCACCCAATCCTCCGGCCGCTGCTCGCTATGGCCCGACCGTTCCTGCAGCAGCGGGTATTCCCTCGACGCCTCCGCTTTGATCCGGCCGTCTTGGCCGACGAGCAGCGCCTTGACGGCGCTCGTGCCGAGGTCGATGCCGATGACGTACTTCATCCCTGAATCTCCTCCCTAAAGAAGGAGGGCCGCCTGACGGAAGCCCTCCTGGTTGCATTTTCGATATGGGTGTAGTCTTAGAAAATGTACTCGTTGAGCGTCGCGCGAATCTGCTCGATGCGTCCGGACTTGTTGGCGATGTCGCCCTTGTCGATAATGTACGCTTCCAGCGACTTGAAGTCCGCCTTGCCGCTGACGATCTCGAGGCCGACGCCGGAACGGAAGCTCTCGTAGCGATCCGCTACGATGTTCTCGAGCACCTTGTCTTCGACGAGCTTCGCCGCTACCTTAAAGCCGCGCGCGAACGTGTCCATGCCCGCGATGTGGGCGTAAAACAGGTCGGCCGGTTCGAACGACGTCCGGCGCACCTTCGCGTCGAAGTTGACGCCGCCGGTGCCGAGGCCGCCGTTTTGGACGATTTCGTACATCGCGAGCGTCACCGAGTACAGATCCGTCGGGAACTCGTCGGTGTCCCAGCCGAGCAGCGGATCGCCTTGGTTCGCGTCGATGGAGCCGAGCATGCCGTTGATGCGGGAGACGTGCAGCTCATGCTCGAACGTGTGGCCTGCCAGCGTCGCATGGTTCGCTTCGATGTTCAGCTTGAAGCGGTCCTCGAGGCCGTACGTGCGGAGGAACGCGATCGTCGTCGCCGCGTCGAAGTCGTACTGGTGCTTCGTCGGCTCCTTCGGCTTCGGCTCGATGAGGAACTGGCCCTTGTAGCCGATCTCGTCCGCGTAAGCGATCGCCATGTGGAAGAAGCGCGCCAGGTTGTCGAGCTCCAGCTTCATGTCGGTGTTGAGCAGCGACTCGTAGCCTTCGCGGCCGCCCCAGAAGACGTAGTTTTCCGATCCGAGCTCAAGGGCCGTCTCGAGACCCTTCTTTACCTGCGCCGCCGCGTACGCGAACACCTCCGCGTTGCTGGACGTCGCCGCGCCGTGCATGAAGCGAGGGTTGGAGAACATGTTCGCCGTGTTCCAGAGCAGCTTCACCTTGCTCGTCTTCATATAATCTTTCATCATGCCGACGATGACGTCGAGATTTTTGTTCGTCTCGCGCAGCGTCGCGCCTTCCGGCGCGATGTCGCGGTCGTGGAAGCAGAAGTACGGAATGCCGAGCTTCTCGTAGAACTCGAAGGACGCTTCTACGCGCGCCTTCGCAAGGTCGAGACCGCTCGAGCCTTGCCACGGGCGAATCGCCGTGCCGACGCCGAACGGGTCGGAGCCTTCGGCCGTGAATGTGTGCCAATACGCGCATGCGAAACGGAGATAGTCCTCCATTCGACGGCCGAGCACGATCTCGTCCGGATTGTAATGTTTAAAGGCCAAGGGGTTTTTCGAATCTTTGCCTTCGTACTGGATGGTGCCGATTTCTTTGAACACGCTCATCCTGTAAGCCCTCCCATAATTTGAATCGTCGTTAGTATGACCAACTGGTTTCAGTCTATCACGCTTGACTTCGTTTGTCGATACAACAAACTAAGTTTCATCATTTTCATGAGATGTGGTATGATAGGGGGAACATCTACGGTACGGCCCCCTACGCTCAGGAGGATCGAAGACCCCTTATGAAAATGACCGGCGACCAAACGCTCATCAAACGCATGAATAAATCGCTCGTGCTCGACACGATTATCGCGCATGCGCCGATCTCCCGCGCGGACATCTCGGCCAAGATCGGGCTGAACAAGGCGTCCGTCTCCTCGCTCGTGGCGGAATGGCTCGAGGATCGGCTCGTGCTCGAGACCGGCCTCGGCGAGTCGAGCGGCGGACGGAAGCCCGTCATGCTGCTGTACAACGCCTCGGCCGGGTACGCGGTCGGCGTCGATCTCGGCGTCAACTCCGTGTCCGCCGTGCTGACGGATCTGTCCGGCGCGATCGTCGCGAAGGAGCGGCATCGGCTGCGCGTGTCGGAGCCGACCGCCGTCGCCGACGTCGCGGCGCGCACGATCCGCTCCCTCGCGGACGCCGCTCCGGCGTCGCCGTACGGCGTCGTCGGCGTCGGCCTCGGCGTGCCGGGCATCGTCGACGACGCCGGCGTCGTGCTGACCGCGCCGAACTTCGGCTGGCGCGACGCGGCGCTGCGCGAGATGCTGGAGAACCGCGTCTCGATGCCGGTCGTCATCGACAACGAAGCGAACGTCGGCGCCGTCGGCGAGAAGCAATTCGGCATCGGCAAGGACGTCGGCGACTTGGTGTATATCAGCGCCGGCGTCGGCATCGGCACGGGCCTGATCGTCGATCATAAGCTGTACCGCGGCGCGTCCGGCTTCTCCGGCGAGCTCGGCCACATGACGATCCAGGCCGACCGCGGGCTCCCTTGCGGCTGCGGCAGCGCCGGCTGCTGGGAGATGTACGCGTCGGAGATCGCGTTGGCCGCGCGGCCGGGCCGCTCGCCGGAGGCAGGCGAACTGGAGAGCGCGCTGCGCCTCGCGGAGGACGGCGACGCGGAGGCGATTGCCGCCTTCGAGGACATCGGACGCTACCTCGGCATCGGCATCGCGACGATCGTGAACGCGTTCAACCCGGAGATGACGATCATCGGCAACCGCCTCGCCTTGGCGCGCCCTTGGATCGAGCGCCCGCTGCGGGAGGCGGTCGAGCGTCATGCGCTGCGCCATCACCGCGACCGCTCGCGCCTCGAGTTCGCCTCGCTCGGCCTCGACTCCGCCGCGCTCGGCGCCGCGTCGCTCGCCATTTCGCGGTTTTTGTCCGCGGCGAAGGCAGGCGAGGCGGCGCGGTCCGAGTAACTTCCGGTTAGAGGCGCCGGAGTATTTCACTTCTGCGCCTCTAATCGGACTTCTCCGCCTAAAACGCCTCCATAAGCTCATTTTTGCGCCTATTGCCGGACTTCTCCGCCTAATCCGTCGCTATAAGCTCATTTTTGCGCCTATTGCCGGACTTCTCCGCCTAATCCGCCGCGATAAGCTCATTTTTGCGCCTAATGCCGGACTTCTCCGCCTAATCAGCCGCCATAAGCTCATTTTTGCGCCTATTGCCGCACTTCTCCGCCTAATCTGCCGCT
This sequence comes from Paenibacillus sp., assembly GCF_035645235.1. Classification (GTDB taxonomy): domain Bacteria; phylum Bacillota; class Bacilli; order Paenibacillales; family YIM-B00363; genus Paenibacillus_AE. The sequence goes on along the minus strand of NZ_DASQMZ010000090.1, from coordinate 53 downwards.
ATAAGCTCATTTTTGCGCCTATTGCCGGACTTCTCCGCCTAATCCGCCGCGAT
>NZ_DASQMZ010000089.1:0-10541 GCF_035645235.1 Paenibacillus sp. | reverse complement strand
CCGTAGAGGGCGAAACAATGAACGTGCCGGCGTCTTTAACGAGAAGCGAGCTGGGCTATGCGTTCTATCTGCTGGAGGGCTTCGAATTTACGCCTGAGGAACCGGGCAAAGACATGGTCTTCCATAAGGAGTTCGGGGAGTTCTTCCTACGCATCGAACCGCTCGGGGCGGATACCGACGTGGCGGAGCTGCGAAAGTCCGCCGAGGAAGGGCTGAGAGCCGTCGGGGATCGTGTCGAGGATACGAAGGACGCGTTCTTTGACGAGGACATTCGCTCCAAATCCGAGTTTATTTTGCATGCCGGCAATGCGTCGGGCTCCGTGACCGTCATCGCGCTTCGCGTGGACGATCGCTTGTTCCGTCTGACGTTAAACTTTCCGCTTTCGGAGGCGGCGGAGGGGATTTCCCCCAGATTTTATCCAATGATTCGAACGATCGCACTGGACGAACAGCAATAAAGAAGAGGCCGTCCGCATCGGACGGCCTCGGTTTTATTTAAGAGCCTTCCCCTTGGTTCGCCCGGGAATGCTGCCGGTTCTTCACTTTCTTCGAACCGGACAGCGGCTCCACCGGATGCGCAGGGTCCTTCCGGTGGGCAGCCGGATTGTGATGGTTTTGCCCGATATGCGGATCGACCGTGAACGTTCCTTTTTTGCTCATCGCTCAGCTCTCCCCCGCTTGGTGGTTTTGCTCCGCCTCATGCTGCTGGGAACGGTAATTCAGCTTGTCCTGATGCCGGCGATCGCTCTTCTCTTGATTCCGCTGCTGATTTTCCAATGCAGGCAGCTCCGGCCCGTCCAACGCTTCCGCGACGTTCATCAAGTTTTTATCGACTCCGTGTGCCTTCGTCATTCGTTCGTCAGCCCCTTCAGCCGTTGTGCGCACTCGTGGATATGCCGCACGTAATCCTCGATCAAAGCCTGTACGATCTCGCTCCGCTCGTCGGTCTGGTCGTGGCCGCGTTCGACGTCGACGACCTCCACCTTCACCTCTCGCGAATCCACATACGTGCATTTAAAATCGAATGAATACATGCTGCGCCCCGCCGTGTCGATATGAATGCGAAGCACGTTGGCGTCCCGCTCGTCGGCGACGACCGTCGCTTTATCGGTCGAGTTCATTACGACCGGCAGCGTCTCGTTCCATGCGCGGGCCAATTCTTGGGGATTGACGGTCAATACGTCCGTCTTTGTCATGTGACACACCTCCGTTTTTAAGATTCGAATCCCGGAGGCGAAATATGCGAAGGAGCATTTTCCATAACAAAAAAAGAGAACGGAAGCCCGTCCCCTTGGGTCTTTTTCCATATATGGAGGAGGCGGTGGGATTCGAACCCACGGAACCCTTGCGAGTCCTCTGGTTTTCAAGACCAGCGCATTCGACCGCTCTGCCACGCCTCCATGTTAAACCCACACGCGTAAATGTTCATCGACGACCCAACAGTTTTTAGCCATTGATGTTGCATTTTCTCTAATCGTTATTGAGCTGGTACAATTGATTTCCTTCGGATTAAAGAAGCATACCTTGTCAATCTGCTCAATATAAATGGCAAGTATGTCACATGAGTCGGGATCAAACTTATGAATGGCATTTCCCGTTTTATTAGAACGGACTCGTTTAAGTTGAACCTCCCAAGAATGCCCCGACTCACATTTTGTTGACATCGTGCTTTTTACAGAAACCCTATACAGAAGACCTTCTTTATGAGCGATCAAGTCGAAAGGGGCCTTCCCTACGAGTTCGACGTATACATCAAATCGTTGTCTTGCTAGCTCGGCCGTTACCCGGGCCTGCGACAAAGCTGTAATCCAAGACTTATCGTCCACCTCCGTCACCCCTAGACAGGTATGACGTTCCCCCTTGATGCCGCTTTACCAATCGACATTGTATCACACTTCGCCTAGCAGCTACAATGCCTTACTTCTTGGCAATACGCGTCGCGCCGCCCATATAAGGAACCAGAATGTCAGGAACGACGACGCTGCCGTCCGCCTGCTGATAATTTTCCAAAATCGCGGCGATCGTCCGATCGATCGCAAGTCCCGAGCCGTTCAGCGTATGCACGAATTCCGGCTTCGACTTCGCGTCCCGACGGAACCGGATTTGCGCCCGTCGCGCCTGGAAATCTTCCGTATTGCTGCACGACGAAATTTCGCGGTACGTGCCCGCGCTCGGCAGCCACACCTCGAGATCGTACGTCTTCGCCGCCGAGAAGCCGATATCCCCCGTACAGAGCGCCAACACGCGATACGGCAGCCCGAGCAGCTCCAGCACCCGCTCCGCGTTCGCGGTCATCGTCTCGAGCTCCTCGTAGGACGTCTCCGGCGTCGTCACCTTGATCAGCTCGACTTTATGGAATTGATGCAGGCGAATCAGTCCGCGCGTATCCCTGCCGGCCGAGCCCGCCTCGGATCGGAAGCAAGCGCTATAAGCGGTATAATACTTCGGCAGCTCGTCCGCATTCAAAATTTGTTCGCGATGGAAGTTCGTCACCGGCACCTCGGCCGTCGGCACGAGGAAATAGTCGAGGCCTTCGAGCTTGAACACGTCCTCGGCAAACTTCGGCAGCTGTCCCGTCCCGCGCAAGCTGTCGCTGTTGACGATCATCGGCGGCGTCATCTCTTCGTAGCCGTGTTCCCCGGTATGCAAATCGAGCATGAAATTAATCAACGCCCGTTCGAGACGCGCGCCAAGCCCCTTATAGAAAACGAAACGCGAACCCGTCACCTTCCCGGCCGCTTCGGTATCCACGATGCCGAGGTCGGCGGCGACTTCCCAATGCGGCTTCGGCTCGAATTCGAACGCGCGCGGCTCCAGCTTCCGACGAATCTCGACATTGTCCGCCTCCGATTTGCCGACCGGCACGCTCTCGTGCGTCACGTTCGGAATCGACATCAGAATCGCGTCGAGCTGCTCCTCGACGACCCGCGTCTCCTCGTCCAACGCCTTAATCCGGTCCGAGACGTCGCGCATCTCGACGATCAGCGCTTCGGCGTCCTCGCCCGATTTCTTCTTCCGCGCGACCTCCTGGGATACGGTGTTCCTGCGGTTTTTCAGCGTTTCGCTTTCCTGCAGCAATTCTCTGCGACGCGCATCCACCGACGTGAACGCCTCCAGTTCGGGCAGCGCTTTCCCGCCCCGCGCGAGCTGCGCATCTTTCACTCTATCGTAATCGTTGCGTAGCAGCTTCATATCCAACACGTTCGTACGACCTCCTCAAGCGACTGCCTTCCAATAGAAAATGATCTCTTATGCGCTGTATTGCCGAATCATCTCGATAAAATACGCGTGCATGCTGTTGTCGTCCGTCAGCTCGGGATGGAACGAAGCGCCCAGCAGATGGCCTTGGCGCACGGCGACGATGCCGTCCTTATAAGACGCCAGCACGTCGACGTCGGGCCCAGCGCTCTCGATGAGCGGGGCGCGAATAAATACCGCGCGCACCGGACGGTTCCAATCCTTCATCTCTAGATCGATTTCGAAGCTCTCCCGCTGCCGCCCGAACGCGTTCCTCGCTACGGTAACATCCAGTAAGCCCAGATGCGCCGCCGGTTCGCCAACGATACGCTCCGCGAGAACGATCAAGCCCGCGCACGTGCCGAAGATCGGCTTGCCTTGTTCGGAAAATGCTTTCACTGCCTCGATAAACCCGTATGTACGCATCAGCTTGCCGATCGTCGTGCTCTCCCCGCCGGGGATAATCAGCCCGTCGAGCTCGTCCAGCTGCTCCGTTCGTTTCACGATCGTGCCCTTCGCTCCGCAGCTCTCGATGCTGCGAATATGCTCGGCCACGGCGCCTTGCAGCGCCAACACCCCGACGTTCATTTCGCCGTCGACCTCCGCTTTCCGCTCTAATATGTGAAAAAAGCGGGGAGTTTTACCAACCCCGCTCCTGCATTCTTTGATTCGACTCGAGCTTCGAAATTTCGATGCCCTTCATCGGCGTTCCGAGATTTTTCGACAGTTCCGCGATCAAGGCGAAATCCGTATAGTGCGTAGTCGCCTCGACGATCGCTTTCGCGAATTTCTCCGGGTTGTCCGATTTAAAAATCCCCGAACCGACGAAGACGCCGTCCGCCCCGAGATGCATCATCAAGGCCGCGTCCGCCGGCGTCGCCACGCCGCCTGCCGCGAAGTTGACGACCGGCAGCTTGCCGTTCTCGTGCACGTACAAGATCAAGTCGTACGGCGCGCCAAGGTTTTTCGCTTCGGCCATCAGCTCGTCCCTCGACATCGCTTGTACCTTGCGAATTTGCCCTTGAATCATCCGCATGTGCCGGACCGCTTCGACGATGTTGCCCGTGCCCGGCTCGCCTTTCGTCCGAAGCATCGACGCGCCTTCGCCGATGCGGCGGAGCGCTTCGCCGAGGTCGCGCGCGCCGCAGACGAACGGCACCGTAAATTCGTTCTTATCGATGTGATACACTTCGTCCGCCGGCGTCAGCACTTCGCTCTCGTCGATGTAGTCGACGCCGAGCGCTTCGAGCACCTTCGCCTCGACGAAGTGACCGATGCGGGCTTTGGCCATGACCGGGATCGAGACGACCTTCGTCACTTCCTCGACGATCGTCGGATCCGCCATGCGCGCGACGCCGCCCGCCGCGCGTATATCCGCAGGCACGCGCTCGAGCGCCATGACCGCCGATGCGCCGGCCGCCTCCGCGATCTTCGCTTGCTCCGCATTCATGACGTCCATAATGACGCCGCCTTTTTGCATCTCAGCCATCCCCCGCTTGACGCGGGACGTTCCCGTTTGCACCATGATCCTTGCCCTCCGCTTCATATCCGAAACAATGATTACTGAAAGTATATTTTACACATTCCATGGAGCCTTAGCAACATATGAAGCCTTTATTTGAAAAGGCCCACGATGCCGCCGAACAATCCCGAGAAGAAGCCTCCGATGCCTCTCATCATCATCCGGAACCATCCGGCCTTCTCGACCTCTTCCGTAATAATGAGGGGCACCTCCATCGTGCGGTCCCCGTACGCGACCGTGACCGTACCGACCTGCGCCTCCGCCTCGAGCGGCGCCTTCAGCTGGTCCTCCGGATACACGTTCGCCGTTAGCTGAGGCACCGACTGATCGGCCTTGTTTACGATCAGCTCGATGCCTTCCCCGACGACGACCGGAATGTCTTGCTTGAGGCCGTTGCGGATATGGACCGTCTTCACGTCTTCCAGCTCCGTCTTGGCCGCGAGGATCGTACGCTTCTCGAAGCCGTTAAAGCCGTAATCGAGCAATTTGCGCGTCTCCACGAAGCGGTCGTTCTCGGATTTCGCGCCCATCACGACGCTAATAAGACGCATCCCGTTTCGCTCCGCGGTACCCGTGAAGCAGTAACCCGCATCGGACGTGTGCCCGGTTTTCAAACCGTCGAGGCCCTCATAAGCATATTTTCTTAAATTTACGTTGTCCTTATTCGCTTCGACCATCCAGTTCCAGTTGATCATCGGCTTCGGATCGTTCTCGTTGAATTTCAACGACGGAATTTTCGTTATTTCCAGCACTTCCGGATGCTCGAGAATAATTGCTTGCGCCAGCTTCGCGGCGTCGTGCGCCGTCAGCAGCGTCTCCCCTTCAATGGTCTTCGGGGCGTATTCCCCCATATCCCTGCGGGACAAGCCGGTGGAGTTAATGAAGTGGGATTCGGACGATAATCCGAGCTTTTGCGCCGTTTCGTTCATGAGCTTCGCAAAGTTTTCCTCCGTGCCGGAAATATGTTCCGCGAACGCGACCGCCGCATCGTTGCCCGAGTAAATGGACAGCAATTCGAACACCTTCCGAACGCTGTACGATTGCCCTTCGCCCATCTGCTGCCCCGATCCGATCACGTCGGCGGCCGCCTTCGTCGTATAAATCATATCGTCCCACGAAAGCCGACCCGACTCGATCTCTTCCATGACCAGGTATTCTGTCATCATCTTCGTCATGCTGGCCGGTTGATAGGGCTGGTTTTCGTTTTCCGCGTACAAGATTTGCCCGGTTTCGGCATCCATAAGAAGCGCCGCATTGACGTTCAAGCCGAGGTCGACTTGCTCCGCGGCTTTCGCGCTGTGGAGCAGCGGAGCGAACAATTGCGCAGCCAGCGCGCAAGATACAATCGCAGCCCAACGGCCGAGTCGTTTCATGATTGCATTCCCCTTTAAAGTAAAAGATAAAACTGCCGTCTTCCATTGTACCATAGGTATGAAGCGGTCCAAAGCCTCGAAAGCCCTATGGCAAGAAAAAGAAAAAGCGGAGCCCTGAGGCTCCGCCGGTTCCGTGCGCCTTACATCGAATAGTTCGGCGCTTCCTTCGTAATTTGAACGTCGTGCGGATGACTTTCCCTCAGGCCTGCGCCCGTAATTCTCACGAACTGCGTATCGAACCGAAGCTCGTCGATCGTCCGCGTGCCGCAGTACCCCATTCCCGAACGAAGGCCGCCGACGAGCTGATGGATCGTGTCTTTCAGCGGGCCTTTGTAGGCGACCCGTCCTTCGATGCCTTCCGGTACCAGCTTGCTTTCGTTTTCTTGGAAATACCGATCTTTGCTGCCTTCCTTCATCGCGCCGATCGAGCCCATGCCGCGATACACCTTGAATCGACGCCCTTGGAAAATTTCCGATTCCCCCGGGCTTTCCTCGGTTCCCGCGAACAATGACCCGATCATGACCGCGCTCGCGCCGGCCGCGATCGCCTTCGTCACGTCGCCCGAATATTTGATGCCTCCGTCGGCGATGATCGGCACGTTGTATTCCTTGGCCACGTTCGCGCAATCGTAAATCGCCGTGACTTGCGGCACCCCGATGCCCGCGATGACGCGCGTCGTGCAGATCGAACCCGGCCCGATGCCGACCTTCACCGCGGATGCGCCGGCCTCGATCAGTTCGCGCGTCGCTTCCCCGGTCGCCACGTTGCCGGCGACGATCAGCAGGCTCGGATACGTCTGCCGCAGCTTCCGCACCGTCTCGATAATGTTGACGTGCGCGCCGTGCGCGGAATCGACGACGAGCAGATCGACCTCCGCCTCGACGAGCGCGGCCGCCCGCTCGTACGTATCCTTGCTGATGCCCACCGCCGCGCCGACCACGAGCCGTCCATGCGGGTCCTTCGCGGAGTTCGGGAATTGGATCGCCTTTTCGATATCCTTAATGGTAATAAGACCCTTGAGTTGATAATTGTCGTCGACAAGCGGAAGCTTTTCGATTTTATGCTTCTGCAAGATGACTTCGGCTTCCCGAAGCGTCGTTCCGACCGGCGCCGTTACCAGGTTTTCGCGCGTCATGACTTCTTTGATTTTAATGGAGTAGTCATGCACGAATCGAAGATCGCGGTTCGTCAGGATGCCGACGAGCCGATTGGACTCGTCCACGATCGGAACGCCCGAAATGCGGAACTTGCCCATGAGCGCTTCCGCGTCGTATACGTGATGGTCCGGAGTGAGCGAGAACGGATTGGTGATGACGCCGCTCTCCGAACGCTTCACGCGGTCGACTTCCTCTGCTTGCTGGGCGACGGACATGTTTTTATGAATAACGCCGATGCCGCCTTCGCGGGCGATAGCGATCGCGAGCGCCGATTCGGTGACCGTGTCCATCCCCGCGCTGAGGAACGGTATGTTTAATTGCAAATTCGGGCCCAGCTTCGTCGATACGTCCGCTTCGCGCGGCAGTACGTCGGAGCGGCGAGGCACGAGCAGCACATCGTCGAATGTCAGTCCTTCTTTTGCAAATTTATTTTCCCAAGCCAAGGGAGACCCTCCTCGATTTTCATTACAGCCAATACTAACAGAGTCGAATTTACGGGTCAAGGAACGCTACATAGAGTATCTTGAGCTTGGGTTCCATAATAAATACTGGGTGATCCCTTGTTCTTCCAATGCTTTAATTTGTTCGCGAATTTGCTGTTTCCGGTAGGTCTGGTGCGGACGGATCCATTTCGCCGTAAAATCTTGAAGCCAAGGCCGGATGTCCGCGGTTGGCTCCCCGTTTTTTTGCATCGCCGCGTTACGACGTATTGCATCCCGCGTCGCCGCCTTCACGATGCGATAGGGCTGCAAATCGGGATGCTTTGCCCCATAACTCCCTGCTCCATAGTGGGACGGGTAAATCATCGGGGACAGCGCGTCCACCTCCTGCGTCAGGAGCTCCCATTTTTGCCCGATCCCCATGCCGTTCTTGGTCGTCGTCGTCAAGCCGAATACGTCCGCCGACGTCAAACCGCCTGCTTGATGGATGCGATTGCTTGCGGTACGTAGAAATCGTTGTATGATTTGATCCTTGTTTTCGTTATAAGGATTATGAAAGACAACCTCTCGGTCGATCGCCTTCGTTTGTTCGGGAAAGCGGACATAATCGAACTGGATTTCGTCAAAGCCTGCGCGAATCGCTTCTTCCGCCAACTGGATATTGTACGCCCACACTTCTTCATTGTACGGGTCGACCCAAGAGACGCCGCGTTTGTCGCGCCACACCGTTCCGTCCTTGCGTTTCATCGCCCATTCCGGTTTTTTGGCCGCTAAGTACGGATCCTTAAACGTCACGATACGCCCGATTAAATAAGTATTCTTTTCCTTTAGAGGTTTTAGGAACGCTGTCATATCTTTGACCCTCGGTTTACCGTCCGCCTCGATCTCTTTTGCGGTTCGCACGCCCGATGGATAGGTGACGCGCCCGTTGTCGTTCTTCACGTCGATGACTAAGGCATTAAGCTCCGTGTCCTCGAGCAGCTTTAAAATCGCGTTCCACTTCTTTCCCTGTAGCGCGTAGGCCGAGACATAGACCCCTTTAACGTCTTTCCTGCGCTCTTTTTGCGGTCCTGCCTTGGCGGTCTCCGGCGGTGCGTCGGATTTAACCATCTCTGGGGCCGATGGCGTTGTCTCTGCGGTCCCCGGCGTAACCCTTACCTCCAGGCCGCTCTTGTCCTCAGCATCGTCCTTTGCGTTGTCCCTTGCCCCTGTCCCCTTTTGCGTCGTCGGCGCGGGGTGCATCATGGACTCAGGGATCAACTCCGTTTGCCTTTCCTGAGACACCCCCGTTGTCCCATAGTTGGCGCCCGTCCCCTGTCCGGATTCCCCCGCATCGCTGGTACAACCGGCCGTTCCGAACGCAATCGCACACCCAAGAATGATGGATAATGTAAAATTCCGCCGTAGCTTCATCATTCCGTCTCCACCTCCTTCGCTTATTATGGAGGCGACCTAGGTCGGCGATACGGCGTAAAGACTGGAACGATACCGCCCAAGAAGCCCGGCTGCCGATTTATTAAGCTTAGCTCCTTTCCATCCCGAACATTAGCATGTTTACAGTCTCCATTATTCCCCTTACTTGTACCGCCGCCCCACACAAACCCTCCATACCCTGGACGCCAGCCACACTTTATCCCCTGATGCAGCCTCATGGTCGCCAGCCCGCATTTTTAACGCCAGCCTCCATGGTCGCCAGCAGCTGACACCTTATGCCATCTTGAAGCAATTCCCTTTGCGCTTACCGCAGGCACTTTATATTCCCTTGTGCAACTCATGGCCGATGTGCCCCAGCGCTGCATTTCGCTCGAAACGCCGTCGCCGGGACACATCCCGCCCTTAGTGGGAACACCTTTCCCTCTTTCAGGGAAGGCGGTTCCCTCTTTTAAGGTACGCACTTCCCTCTTTGCCTAGAGGCACGTACCACCGCGTATACGCGCCTCAGCCCGCAGACGGTCCGCTTTTTGCCTATTCGCTTAATCCGGTTGGGTGAAACCGGCACTCTTAAGTGGGAACACCTTTCCCTCTTTCGGGGAACGCGATTCCTTCTTTTAAATGTACGAATTTCCCACTTTGCTTACAGGCTCGCATTGGACCACCGCGTTCCGCGCCTCAGCCCGTGTCTGGTCCGCTTTTTCTCTATCCGTTTAACCGGTGGGAGAGCCCAGCTCCAAACCGGGAACACCTTTCCCTCTTTCGGGGAACGCGGTTCCCTCTTTCAAGGCATACCTTTCCAACTTTGCTGGATGCCTGCTAACCGTCGATACCCTACGCTTCCCGGTTAGCAGCCCATTGGCGCCTACCGTCGACACACTTACCCGCCCCAAGCTCGCCTAACCCCCAAAGTGGGAACACCTTACCTACTTTTAGGGAATGCTGTTCCCTTTTTCAAGGCACACCTTTCCCACTTTGCTGATGCCTGCTAACCGTCGATACCTACGCTTCCCGGTTAGCAGCTCACTGCCGCCTGCCGCCGACACGCTCACCCGCCCAATGTTCGCCTAGCCCCAAAAGTTGGAACACCTTTCCTACTTTCAGGGAACTCTGTTCACTCTTTTAAGGTACACCCTTCCCACTTCGCTGGTTGTGTTCGCCGTACGTCCCTGATTGTACATACGCAAGGATGAGGAAAAGGCGAGGCGGGATACGTGCGAGGGGAACGGGAGAAAAACACAAAAAAACGCCTTCGATCGACGTGCGATCGAAGGCGTTCTTGTCGGCTTGGCGACGTCCTACTCTCCCGGGACCCTGCGGTCCAAGTACCATCGGCGCTGGAAGGCTTAACGGTCGTGTTCGGGATGGGTACGCGTGGTT
>NZ_DASQMZ010000088.1:0-23794 GCF_035645235.1 Paenibacillus sp. | reverse complement strand
GCGCATCCCGAGGCGGTCGCCGCGCTGTCGCGCGCGGCGACGCCGGCCCCTTGGCTGCTGCGGGCGGCGATCGAGCGGCCGGCGGGCGGCCGGCGCGCGGCGGCGCCTTACCTGACGGCGGGCCGCATAGCGAAGACGCGCCGACGGAAACACTAAGTCGACGGGAAGCCGGCAGGCTCCCTGTACATACCGATAGGGAGGAACAAAATTTAACATGTTAGCTTTTCTTAGAAGATGGCGGAGGCGGCTGCTCGCGCTCGGGCTGGCGGGCGCGGCGTTGTTCGCGTTCGCGACGGCCGCATGGGCGTTCGGACCGGGCTCGAAGGGCGCCGACGTTTACGCGGTCCAAGCGATGCTTCGTTCGATGGGGTATTACCAGGGCAAGATCGACGGCTCGTACGGCGCGGGTACCGCGAACGGCGTCAAGGCGTATCAGCGGACGGCGGGGCTGCGCGCGACCGGCACCGTCGACGCGGCGACGCTCCGCTCGATCCTGCAGGCGTATACCCGGTTAAAGACGGCCCCGGCCCCGACCGGACAAGCCCCGACCGGCGCCGGAGGTTCCGGCGGCGCAGGCGCGAATGTGGCTTCCTATGCGGTCTCCGCCGCCGAACGGGAAATGTCCGCGCTCGTGAACGCGGCTCGCGCGGAGGCGAATTTGCCGCCGCTGACGCTGCATGTCGAGCTTTCGCGCGTCGCGCGGTTCAAGAGCGAAGATATGGCGGCGAACGGCTATTTCTCGCATGATTCGCCGACGTACGGCTCCCCGTTCCAAATGATGAGCGATTTTCGCATCGCGTATTCCTCCGCGGGCGAAAATATCGCCTGCAATCAGACGGTGCAGCGGGCGCACGAGGCGTTGATGAATTCGCCGGGCCATCGGGCCAACGTGCTCAGCGCCGACTTTACGCACATCGGCATCGGCGTGTCGAACGGCGGTCCGTGCGGCGCGATGTATACCCAGATGTTTATGAAGCCGTAAACCTTTTCCCTATACAGTCAAGCTTTATGGCACGCCGGCAGCGCATGAACCGGGGGGCGGGGAGCATCCTAAGGGTGTTTCCACCATAACCTTGAGAAACGGAGAGATGAGGTACGATGTTGAAGCAATTTCTTCGCGTAACCGTCATCGGCGCGTCGGTTCTTGCGCTGGCGGCTTGCGGCGGCGGCAACGGAGCGGGCGATCTGCCGCAAAACGGTTACCGGACGAACGCGACGGGCGCCGGACAAGGCGTTAAGGGGTCGGCGACCGGATACGGCACTCATACGAATCGGAACTTGCAGCTGAACCAAGAAATCGCACGGGCGATCGAGCGGCTCGACGGCATCTCGAGCGCTCGCGTCGTGCTGGGAGAGACGAACGCGTACGTCGGCGTCGAACTGAACGCGAACGCCGGCAACGGTCCGGCGCTTGGTGGAAACAACGCGCGATCCAGCACGAACGCGAGCGAATACGGCGCACCCGGGAACTATTACGGCGCGACGGACAGCCGCGCGTTCCCGATGGTGCGCGGCCAAGGCGAGAACGCGGGTAACGCGGGCGGCTTCGGCCGGAACGACGTCGGCACGGGCGCCGCGGCGCCGAACATGTACGGCCTGACGACGCGCGGCAACGGGCGGGGACTCGCCGGCGGTTCGGAGATTAGCGGCTACAGCGGCGGCGACGGCAACCCGGGCGGGTTTCTTAGCGGCCTAGGCCGGATGTTCGGCTTGAACGGTAACGGCAACGGCAACGGCGGAAACGTCGGAAACGCCGGAAACGCCGGGACGAACGGAAGCGGCGCGACGAACGGAGCCAACGGAACGAACGGGACGGCGACCGGTCGTACGTTCGGCCTCGGCGGCGACGAAGTCGGCAACGGCTTGATCGGCGGCGTGACGATGCAGCAATCCGGCGGCGGACTTCGCGCGAACAACGCGGGCGCGCGGACGGGCGCCAGCAGCACGACCGACCTCGGCAGCGGCGCGGGCAGCTACGGCGCGACGCAACGCCTCGACGTCGGCGGCGATATGGACTACGGCCGATACCAAGGCATGAACGGCGGCGCCGCAGGCGGACGTTCCGGCCGCGTCGGGCTAAACCGTACGGGCGTCAACGGCGGCATGGACGACGAGAACAGCCGTTATATGTACAATGGCGGCGCCTACGGCCAAATGAGCGCGTATCAAAACAACAACGGGTTGAGCCAGATGGTGCGCGCCCGCGTAGAGAGCGTCGTGCGCTCCCTCGCGCCGAACGTGCGCAACGTCTATGTCAGCGCGGATCGGAACTTCGTGGAGCGGCTGGGCACGTACGGGACCAACGGCTTCGGCGGGGCGAACGGGCGCAACCTGATCGACGAGTTTAATAGCTGGGTCAGCGGCATCTTTAACTTCGACGACATGAACCGGTACGACATGAACAACGATCAGCGCAATCGGAACGGCGTGACGCAAGGCCTCAACAATTCGTTCGACCGAAACAACGCCCGCCATTCGACGGGCGCGGGAACGACGGGGACGGACGCCGGCGCCGGCGTCAACTCCGGCATAACGGGCAGCGGCACGGGCATGAACCGCGCGCAAGCCGGCGTGGTCGGCTCGGCGCGATAATCGAATCCAGCAGCGTTCTTTATTCGAGGCGAGGAGCATATGCTCCTCGCCTTTTCCTTATGCGCCTATTTTTCTGGTCGGTATCACCATCGGTTTGCGCCCTTCATACTATATGTTGACTGTATCCCTTAACCTTGTAAACCAAATCCCGAGCAAGGAGGGGTGACGCACTTGAAGGGTAACGACCACCATCGGAATAAGTTTCTGCTGACGAATCGCGAACGGGAAGTATTCGAACTTCTGGTTCAAGACAAGACGACCAGAGATATCGCCCAGCTGCTGTTCATCAGCGAGAAGACCGTACGCAATCACATTTCCAACGTGATGCAGAAGTTGAACGTCAAAGGCCGTTCTCAAGCGGTTGTGGAGCTGATCAGGCTCGGGGAACTCAACATTTGACGGTACGCTTCTTTCCATACGGAAACCTCTTCGGACCTTCCGTCCGTTGGCGCCCATCGCGGGCGCGAACGGCGGAAGGTTTTTGAATTTTGGCGCGTCGCGTCGTACAATGGGTAACGATAAGAACCGGAGGTGCGAGCGGGTTGAACGAGCCTTGGTACGAGCGAAGCTTTCGCGAAGACTATCTGGTTATCTATAAGCATCGAGACGTAAGCGGTGCCGAACACGAGGTGAGGGCCATGTCGTCATGGCTGCGGCTGCAAGAGGGGGCGAGCGTGCTCGATTTATGCTGCGGCACCGGCCGCCATTCCGTCGTGCTGGACGCGCTCGGCTATGCGGTCGTCGGCGTCGATCTGTCCGAGACGCTGCTCGCCGAGGCGCGGGAGCGCGAGGACAACGCGGTTCGCTGGGTGCGAGGCGACATGCGCCGCGTGCCGCTCGACGGACCGTTCGACGCGGTGCTGAACATGTTCACGTCGTTCGGCTATTTCGAATCGGACGCGGAGAACGAGCGGGTGCTCGCCGAAATTCGCCGGCTGCTGCGTCCCGGCGGCCGGTACGTCATCGATTTTCTCAATCCGTCTTATGTATTGGCGAACCTGGTGCCGCATTCGACGCGCCGGGACGGCGATTTGACCATCGACGAGCGGCGCGCGGTGCGCGACGGCTATGTCGTGAAGACCATTACGGTTTCCGAAAAGGACGCCGCCCCCCGATCCTACGAGGAACGGGTGAAGCTGTACGGGCTGCCCGCCTTCGAGGGCATGCTGGCGCGCGTCGGGCTGTCGCTCGACGCGGTTTACGGCGACTACGACGGCTCCGCGTACGACGAGCCGACGTCGAAGCGCCTCATTTTGGTAGGGCACAGAGGAGAGAAGGAAGCATGAGCGCGGGAATTGCGATCGCGGATCGGGGAGACGGCATCTGGCAGGTGAAGGTGCCGCTCCCTTTTCCATTGCTGTGGGTGAACGCTTATGTCGTGCGCGGGGCGGACGGCGCCGTCGATATCGTCGATCCGGGGCTGCGGACGGCGCTGGCCGAGGCGCGTTGGGCGGAGGCGGCGGAGGCGGTCGGGTTTCGCTGGCGGGATGTCCGCTCGATCGTCCTGACGCACCATCACCCGGACCATTACGGGTTGGCGGGCTGGATGCAGGAGCGCTCCGGCGCGCCCGTCCGGCTGTCGGCCGCCGCTCGGGCGCAAGCGGAGACGCTGTGGGGCGAAGGCGCATGGCGCGAGACGGCGGAGGCGACGCTGGCGCTGTTCGCGCGGCACGGCTACCCGGAGGCGGAAGAGCCGGCGATGCGGGAGCATTTGGGCAGCTTCTTGCCGATGGTGACGCCGCATCCGGCCCCCGCGCTCGTCGAGCACCTCGCGTACGGCGCCTCGGTGACGCTGGGCGACCGGTCGTACGACGCGTTGCATACGCCGGGCCACGCCGCGGGCCACTTGAGCTTCTGGGACGCTTCGACGGGGCGGCTGTTTTGCGGCGACCACGTGCTGCCGGGCATTACGCCGAACGTCTCGCTGCTGCCGTTCGGCGACACGGACCCGCTCGGGACGTATTTGGCGTCGCTGGACGAGGCCGAACCGCTGCCGGTCACGCTCGCGTTTCCGGGCCACCGCGAGCCGTTCGCGCACTACGCGGAGCGCGTGCGCGCGATCCGCGCCCATCACGACGAGCGTCTCGCGCGGATGGAGGCGGCGCTGTCCGCGCCGATGACCGGCTACGCGCTTTGCCGCGCCCTGTTCGGGGACAAGCTGTCGGTGCACCAGCTGCGCTTCGCGCTCGCCGAGACGCTCGCCCATCTCGCGTACCTCGAGCGCCGGGGCCGCATCGCCGCGTCCGAGGACGCAGCCGGCTGCATCTTGTACGCCGCACGCTGACGTCGTGGCTTCGGGGGCTACCGCCACCGGCGGGCTAGGGCGGCCCAATAGTCGGAGAAACTCCGACTATTTGGGTTCCCCGAGCCGCTGACGGGTCGTATAGTCGGAGATTCTCCGACTATTTTGGTTCCCCGGGTCGCTGACGGTCGTTTAGTCGGAGAAACTCCGACTATTTGGGTTCCCCGGGCCGCTGACGGGCGGATAGTCGGAGAAACTCCGACTAAATGAGGTCCCTGGGCCGCCTGCGACCGGATAGTCGGAGAAACTCCGACGTCGGGGCCGCTACAGCGCCGGGGCCGGCTCCGCCTCGGACTCGGGGGGCAGCGTCGCCGTGCGGGCGTGCGCGATGCGGCTCGAGGCCGCGGCGGCGATCGCGCCGACGATGTCGTCGAGGAACGTATGAATGAAGCCGTCGTGTTTGTCGTTCAGCCGCTGGAGGACGCCCGGCTTCAGCTTGTCGATATACCCGAAATTCGTATAACCGATCGTGCCGTATATATTGACGATCGACAGCGCCAAGATTTCGTCGACCCCGTACAATCCCTCGTCGTTCTTCACCATTTCTTGCAGCGGAGCGAACAGCTCCCCGCGCTCGCATAAAATATCGAGCTGGATGCCGGTCAGGATCGCGTTTTGCACCTCGCGTTTCTCCAGCACGCGCTCCACGTTTTCCACGCATTCCTCCAAGGTTAACCCCGGGATGTAATCCTTCTGCAAAAACATCGCCAGCTCCGCGATTTCCTCTACGCGTACGTTCCGCTTCGCCAGCCATTCCCGCGTCGCGGACGCCACCTTCTTGCTGTCCAAGCTGTATTTCATCCGATCTTTAACCCCTCTTCCCATCTTGGAAAATGTACTCGTATTATGCCCTTCGACGCGTCGGACAACTCTTTGCGCCGACTCGGACAAAATGTTGCATAAAAGCGGGGGAGGCTCGTATACATAGTACAAACTCATTGGGGAGGCTCATGAACCATGAATCGTAATAAAAAAGTTGGCTGGATTAGCATCATTGCTTCCGTCGGCATATTGTCGGGCTGCTCGCTCTCCGGGTCGTCCGGCTCGACGCCGATCGACCCCCCGAAAGACCCGACGGCCGAAGGAGAGGGCGGCGTCATGGCCGCTTCCGCGGAAATCGCGAACCCGTTCACCGCGACGCTGTACGCGCGCGACGCGGACGGCTACGTCGCGCCGCTCAGCGTCAAGCTGCCGTTCGATACGCCAGACGTGGCGAAGCGTACGCTTCAATACATGGTCAAAGGCGGCCCGGGCGAGGAGCTGATGCCGGAAGGCTTCTCGGCGCTGCTCCCCGAGGGCACCGAGGTGTTGTCGCTCGACATCGACGCGACGACGAAGACGGCGACGATCGACTTCAACGAAGCGTTCCTCGGCTACGAGGCGGGAGATGAGCGTCAAATTCTCGAGGGCATCACGTGGGCGATGACGAGCTATCCGTCGGTCGAGTACGTGCGCCTGTGGGTCGAAGGCAAGGCGTTGAAAGAGATGCCGGTCGCGATGACGCCGCTCGACGCGCCGCTGTCGCGCCACATCGGCATTAACGTAGAACGCGCCTCGGGCGTCGACTTCACGCGCGCGACCCCGGTGACGCTGTACTTCATGAACCAAACGGCCGACAGCTTTACCTATTACGTGCCGGTGACGCGCCTCATCGGTTGGACGACGGACGTCGCCGGCGCGACGGTCGCGGAGCTGATCAACGGTCCGCTGGATTCGAGCAAGCTGGAAGCGGTGTTCCTGCCGACGGAAGGCGCCGACAACACGGTCAGCCTGACGGCCGACAACATCGTCGTCGATCTCGACGGGGCGCTCGCCGGCTCCGGCGAAAAGCTTCCGGTCGAAGGCCTGCAAGCAATCGTGCTCTCGCTGACCGAAACGACGCCGACGAAGGGCGTGCAAATTACGGTCGACGGCGCGGCGCAGGTCATCGCGACGGACGACAAGGATTACGGCGCGCAGCCGGTCAGCCGGCCGAAGGCGCTTAACCCGCTGGAATTGTAAAAGCTCGACAAGCCGCGCCTCGCGTGACCGGAGGCGCGGCTTTTGCGTTGCCGGCGACGGAATGTGATTTTTTCGGCTGCGTTTGGTAAGATGGGGTACGATAACGGACGAGCACTCGTCCGCCGGGTCCGGCCGCCGTATGCACCAAAGAGGCGGCCGAACGGAGAAGGAGGAAAATCAAAGGTATGGCGATTACGCGAACGGACGGACGCCGATGGGACGAAATTCGGCCCTTGACGATCGAAACAGGCGTTAATAAATATGCGGAAGGCTCCGTGCTCATCGAGGTCGGCGCGACGAAGGTGATCTGCACGGCGACCGTGGACGAGAAGGTGCCCCCGTTCATGAAGGGGCAAGGCCGCGGCTGGGTGACGGCCGAATACGCGATGCTGCCGCGCGCGACGCAGGTGCGCAATCAACGGGAAGCGAACAAGGGCAAGTTGAGCGGAAGGACGATGGAAATTCAGCGTTTGATCGGCCGGTCGCTTCGGTCCGTCGTCGATTTGCATGCGCTCGGAGAGCGCACGATCACGCTCGATTGCGACGTCATTCAAGCGGACGGCGGCACGCGGACGACGTCGATCACCGGCGCGTTCGTGGCGCTGGCGCTCGCAGTGGATAAGCTGCGCGCCGCCGGGCTCATACCCGACGCCCGCAAATATCCGATTACGGACTTTCTGGCGAGTGTAAGCGTCGGCGTCGTCGGGGGGAACGTGCTGCTAGACCTCAATTACGAGGAAGACAGCAAAGCGATCGTCGATATGAACGTCGTGATGACCGGCGTCGGCAAGCTGGTGGAGGTGCAGGGCACTGGCGAGGAGGCGCCGTTCACGCGCCAGGAGCTGAGCGCGATGCTCGACGTCGCCGAAGCGGGCATTCGCCGCATTCGCGGCCTGCAGCGCGAGGCGCTCGGCGCCGCGGCCGATCGGATTCCGGATGCGGGCGCGGAGGCCGAGGCCCATGCGTAAATCGATCGTCGTCGCGACCCGAAACCGCGGCAAAGCCGCGGAATTTCGCGAGATGCTCGCGCCGCTCGGGTATGAGGTGCTGTCGCTGCTCGATCTCCCGGACGGGGCGTCACCCGACGTAGAGGAAGACGGCGACACGTTCGCGGCGAACGCCGAGAAGAAAGCGCGCGCCGCCGCGCAGGCGCTCGGCCGCCCCGCGCTCGCGGACGACTCGGGTTTATGCGTCGACGCCCTGGACGGCGCGCCGGGCGTCTATTCGGCCCGGTACGCCGGCGAGCCGTCGGACGACGCGCGCAACAATGCGAAGCTGCTTGCCGAGCTGGCGTCGCGCGGGGCGCGCGCCGGGGCGGCGCCTGTGGAAGCGCTCAGCGCGGCGCGGTTCGTCTGCGCGCTTGCGTTGTACGACCCCGACGCGGACCGCACGGTGTTCGCCGAGGGATCGTGCGAAGGGTGGATCGTGCCGGAGACGCGGGGCGCGGGCGGCTTCGGCTACGACCCGCTCTTCTACGTCGAGGCGCTCGGCAAGACGTTCGGCGAGGCGTCTTCCGAGGAGAAGCACGCCGTGAGCCATCGCGGCGCTGCGCTGCGCGCGCTGGCCGAGAAGCTGCGCTGAGCAGAAGGAATCGCGTGGGAAAAAGGGGCCGGAGGACGCTGCAAGCAGGTCCTTAAATCAAGACGGCGCGCCCGAGGCGACTCGGGCGCGCCGTTTTCCGTATCGGATTATTTCACTGTAACTTTGTACGTCTTCAGCCACGTGTTCACCTGCGCGAGGTAGGCGAACATTTGCGGGCCGTTCATCAGCTGGCCGAACCAAGGAATGTTGAATTGATCCGTCTCGCCCTTCGCCATCTGCCGGATTTTATCGGCATTGACGAATTGCAGAATCGGGGAAGCGCTGTCGTCCAGAATGCGCTCGACCCAGGATCGAACCGCGGCGAGGTAGGCCGGGTTGTGCGTCTTCGGGTACGGGCTCTTCTTGCGATACAACACTTCGTCGGGCAAGTAACCTTCCAAGGCCTTGCGAAGAATTCCCTTTTCCCGGTCGCCGGTCATCTTCATCTCCCACGGAATGTTGAACACGTATTCGATGAGCCGATGATCGCAGAACGGAACGCGCACCTCGAGTCCCGCCGCCATGCTCATGCGATCCTTGCGGTCGAGCAGCGTCGGCATGAAGCGGGTGATGTTCAGGTACGACATCTCGCGCATGCGGCCGGGCCGGCCTTCCTTCTCGTTCGCGAGGCGCGGCACTTCGGCGAGCGCCTGCGCATAGCGGTCTTCGACGTATTCGACGGGGCGGATCCACTCGGCCAGCTCCGGCTTTAACAGCTCCGCGCGCACGCCCGTAAACAACGACCACGGGAACGTGTTCGCGTTCAGCGCGTCTTCGCGGTGGAACCATGGGTAACCGCCGAAAATTTCGTCCGCCGCTTCGCCGGAGATGGCGACCGTGGCGCCCTTCTTAATTTCGCGGCAGAAGAGCAGCAGGGACGCGTCGACGTCGGCCATGCCCGGCAAGTCGCGCGCGAAGACGACGTCTTCGAGCGCGTCGACGAGCTCCGGCGTATCGAATTCGATGAAGTGATGCTCCGTGCCGAGATATTCCGTCATCTTCTCGATCCACGGCCGATCGGGGTTCGGCGTAAAGGCGGACGACTTGAAATGTTTGTCGTTGTCGACGTAATCGATCGAATACGTATGCAAGGTGCCGAGGCCGTGCAGCGCGTAATATTTCGCCGCGAACGAGGTGAGCGCGCTGGAGTCGAGGCCGCCGGAAAGCAGCGTGCACACCGGAACGTCCGAGACGAGCTGACGCTCGACCGTATCCTTGAGCAGGTCGCCGACCTTCCGCGCCGTCGTCTCGAGATCGTCTTCATGCTCGCGCGCCTCGACCCTCCAGTAGCACTCGATGCGCATCCCGTTCTTGTCGTACACGAGGAAGTGGCCCGGCTTCAGCTCGTATAGATCGCGGAAGACGCCATGGCCGGGCGTGCGGGCGGGGCCGACGGCGAAAATTTCCGCGAGGCCTTCCGGACCGACCTCCGGCTGGAACGTCGGATTGGCGAGGATCGCCTTCGGCTCGGAGGCGAACAGGAAAGCGCCGTTCGCGTTCGCGTAGAAGAGCGGCTTGACGCCGACGCGGTCGCGGCAGACGAACAGGCTTTGGTCGCGCTCGCTCCAAATCGCAAAGGCGAAAATGCCGTTCAGCCGATCGACCGCGGCTCGGCCCCATTCGATGTAAGACACCAGCAGCACCTCGGTGTCGCAGTTCGTCTTGAAGACATGGCCGCGGGCTTCGAGATCCTTCCGCAGCTCCATGGTGTTGTAGAGTTCTCCGTTATATACGATGGTAAACGTATGTCCGCCGTATTTCCGGTACATCGGCTGCGCGCCGTTCGTCGGGTCGATGATGCTGAGCCGGCGATGGCCGAGGGCGCAGGACCCCGACAGCCACGTGCCGGACGCATCCGGCCCCCGTGCGCCGAGCGTCTCCGTCATGTTCTCCAGAATCGTAGGATAATTGGTGAGATTTTTATTCCAATCGACCCATCCGGTAATTCCACACATCGATCCTCATCCCTTTCCCTCCTGGTGTAGAGCCCCGTCAGCGCCCTCGACGCGAAAAAGCCCTCTTCGGGCCTCTGATCGCGGCGTTTACGCTCGTTTGTCTTGAGGAATATGGTTATAGGTATGCGCGGAGGCGGGATAAGATGCAAGTCCCTGCGGGATTCTAAGGAGAACCGGCTTCAAGGAGGGCAGAAACCGAATGATTCGCATACAAGATGCCGCCTTTGTGCGGCTTGGGTACAGCGGGGACGAGACGTTCGCAGAGGTCCAGGTGCGGGCGGACGGCTTCGACGCGCCGCTCGTCGCGACGTTCAAGCGTCGGCCGGACGGCGAATTCGACTTGGTCCACGTATCGGAGAGGCGGGACGACCGGGCGTTGGACTGGTACGACAACAATTTGCACGAGGCGTTCCCGAGCGCGATGGAGAAGCTGTTCGGCGCGGGTTCGGACGGCGAGACGACGCGCCGCACGTTCGCGGAGCAGGTGCTGAAATTCGGCGACGTGCGCGGCACGATCGAGGATACGCTGTATTACGGCGGTTAGGCGCCGCGCCTGAACGACCGGCGAAAGCCCGGGGACATGGTCTCCGGGCTTTCGTCGTTTTCTATCTATGAAACCGATGCGCCCGCGATGCGTGTTATAATGGTAGAAATCGATAGGGGGCAGGAACGTGGCGGATCGGGAAGAAGAGGAGCGCCTCGAACAGGAGAAAAGGATATCGGACCTCCGACACTACGAGGATCGCGAATACGGCCGGGAGTTCACGGAGGAGGAACTGACGGAGCTGTTCCAAGCGGCCGACGAGGAAGGAGAGCCGCCGCCGCCGCTCGTGCGGAGGCCTTGGTTTCAGCGTCTCGTCGCCGGCGTGCTTGCGCTTATGCTCGGCGCGCAGGTCATGGCGCTCGTACCGCAGGTGTTTTCCCTGGCCGCGGTGCGGTTTCTGACCGTATCGGCGCAATTGTCGCAATCGGCGGAGATTCAGGAGTATAAAGCGTCCGTCGTCGTGCTTCGTTCCGGCGGCTCGAAAGGGACGGGCTTCTTTATTTCCGAGGACGGCCTTGTCGCGACGAATCGGCACGTCGTCGACGAGCCGGGCGAGCTTCGGGTCCATCTCGCCGACGGCCGCGTATACCGCGGAACGGTGGTGTCCGTCGACGAGGAGGTCGATCTCGCGTTCGTCGATATCGACGCGGAAGGCGTGCCCGCTCTGACGCTCGCGGACGCGTACGACGGCGCAGCGGACGTGCCGGTGTACGTGATCGGCAATCCGTTGTTTTTCAACGGCATCGCGAACGAAGGGAAAACCCGCGGGCTGCTGCCGGACCGGGATCCGCCGATGCTGGCGATCGACGCGCCCGTCTACAAAGGAAACAGCGGCAGTCCCGTCATTACTCGGGACGGGGAAGTCATCGGCGTCGTCTACGCGACGAGCACGATGGAGGAAGAAGACGGCTCGGAGCTGCGCATCGGACTCGCGGTGCCGGTCGATTGGATTCACGCTCGCCTGCCGGGAGCGAACGATTGAAGATGCCGACAGACGGCTATTTCAGGGCGACGAGCAGCGCCCCGGCGGCGATGAGCGCTACGCCGGCGGCGTTCGCCCAAGAGATGCGCTCGCCGAGAAACAGATATGCGAGGATGACGGCCAGCACGACGCTCAGCTTGTCGATCGGAGCGACCTGCGACACCTTGCCGTACTTCAGCGCCAGAAAATAAAACAACCAGGACGCCGCGCCCGCGCCGCCGCTGAGCGCGATGTACGTCAGGGCGCGCCGCTGGTGGGCGAGCTCCGCGAGCGCGGCGCCCTTGCCTTGAAACAGCACGAAGCCGAGCAAGAAGACGGCCATGATGACCGCCCGGACGGCGGTCGCCGCGTTCGCGTCGACCTGCTCCAAGCCGATTTTGCCGAGCACGGCGACGAGCGCCGCCGTTACGGCGGAAAGAAGCGCGTACACGAGCCATAACCCCATAAGATACCTCCTGAAACCAGGTTGTACGCCGCCGAATTCGGAACAAAGAGGCCCCGCCGATCGGCAGGGCCTCTTCTTCATCCGCAGGTACGCGTCAGCGTTCCTTAGTGCAGCGTCTGCTCGACTTGCTGGAGCTCCTGCTGCGCCGCTTGCAGCTGCGAAGCGCTAAGCTGCTGTGCTTGCTGCGCTTTCTGCGCCAGCTGCTGCGCTTGCGAGGCTTTCTGCTGCACGGCCTGCATTTGTTGCGTCAACATCTCTTCTTGGAGCTTTGCTTCTTGCAGCTGCTGCGCGCTCATCCCTTGCACCTTTTGCGCCTCGGTCTGAATTTGCTGGGCTTGCGTAGCTTTTTGTACCGCGCTTTGCGCGTGCTGGATCGCCTGCTGCGCCAGCTGCTGCGCCTCCGTAACGACCTGCTGCGCCTGCTGCGTGATTTGGTCGACCATCATTTGCACGCTTTGCGGCTGCGCCGTCGCAGCGGACATGCCCGTTGCGCTTGCCTGCGATGTCTGGGAGGACGTAGCCGCCTGCTGCTGCGACTGCGACGAGCCCTGCTGCATCGTTTGCTGAAGCACCTGCTGGGCTTGCTTGGAGCCCTGTTGCGCCATTTGCTGCACCGCCTGCGCGCCTTGCTTTACCGTCTGCGCCATCGCGCTCTCCACCTTCATGGAGGCGTCGACCACGGCGGCCGCCACTTCTTTGCCGGCGTTCTGCGCAGCTTTCTGTACGTTCGAGCTCGTCGTCGATTTCGTCGTCGTCTGGCTCACTGCGTTCACTCCTTAGGAAGGATGGGTTGACGTACGCTTATAGGATGGGTCGCGAGGAGGGAACGTATCCGGCTCAAACTTAGGAAAAAAACGAAAAAGCCGCCGAGATCGGCGGCTTTGCAGTATGCAATATATGAAGTACAATGGCGTCCCAGGAGGGATACTCGGCACGAAGTGCCGAGGCTGCGAAGCGATATCGATGAAGCGAAGCTCCGGCGACCCCCCGGGTTCTCATCCCCGATGACTTATATGTATCAATGGCGTCCCAGGAGGGATTCGAACCCCCGACCTTACGCTTAGAAGGCGTATGCTCTATCCGACTGAGCTACTGGGACGTGTCGGAAAACCGAACTCGAAAATTATAACATGACGAGGGCATTGGGCGCAACCGAACGCCGCGTTCGTATTTCTTTCGAAAACCTGCTACAATGAGTTGACCATGGAGTACACCGGGGGCGACGATGGACGGCAAAACGCGGGGGGAATTGATTCTTTTCCCGAAAACCATTGATTATTATCAATTCGAATTGACGAAACTGCTGGAGAAGGAAGCGTACGGCGAAGCGATTCGGCTGCTCGAGTTTCTGGTATCCTGCAGTACGGAGGACGGGCGGACGAACGCGGAGTGGAGCACTCTGCTGCAATGGCTCTCGACCGAATTTCCGGACGCCGCCCGCGCGCGGGAGGCCTCGGAAGAAGCGCCGCTGGGCGAGGAGGAGCTGCTGCGGCGGCGCGTTTCGGAGAGAGCCGCCGTCGATAAGCGGTACGTCGGCAAGCTGCTGGAGACGCTCTCCGGCGCTTCGATCGACAGGCAGCTGGCCGCGCTCGATCAGCTTGCGGCGCTCGACGACGAGGCGGTCGCGGAACCGCTCTTGGAACGATTGGACGGCTCTCAGCTGCATCCGTTTGTAAGCTTTAGGCTGCTGCAGACGCTCGCGCGGCTAGGCGCGCAGGGCGAGGCGACGTTCGCGAAGCTCGGCGAGATCGTCACGGTGGAGATCGAACGAACGCCGATTTCGGCCGAACGATTTCCGGAGCCGTGCCCTACGGTTCTCGAGCGGGTTCGCGAGACGGCGGAATCGACGGACCCGACGGTCGCCCACTTCGCGAAGCAGACGTGGGAAGAGTTTTTGGCCTACGCGTACGGAACTTCGGTCTATCGGAGTTTGGTAGCGGAAGCGGACGATTCGGCGGCGGACATCTGGGCGTGCGCCCTGCATGCGGCCGTCGCGCACGCCATGTACGGCAGCGGCATCTCGGAGGAATTGCAGGATCGGTACTTGATCACCGAGTCGATGCTGCCGGCTTGGGAGGACGCTTATGCTTCGTTGGCGGCGTTCTTTCGCGACATCTCCGGGGTTCGCGTTTGAAATGGACAGGTTATATGTTATAATGGCATGGTTATATTTTCGGGCGAAAAGTTTGGAGGATGCATAGAATGAAGGCGAGTTGGGAAAAGCTAGAGAGCAACGTCGGGGTGCTCACGATCGAGGTTGAAGCCGAGCAAGTGAACGAGGCTCTGAATAAAGCGTTCAAGAAGGTCGCCGGACGCGTGAACGTGCCTGGTTTCCGCAAAGGGAAAGTGCCGCGCCAAATTTTCGAAGCGAAGTTCGGCGTGGAGAGCTTGTATCAAGACGCAATCGACATCATTTTGCCGGAAGCCTATACATATGCGCTTCGGGAGACGGGCATCGAGCCGATCGATCGTCCGGAGGTGGACATCGAGAAATTCGCGAAGAACGAGCCGATGAAGCTGACCGCGAAGGTGCAAGTGAAGCCGGAAGTGAAGCTCGGCGAGTACAAAGGCTTGGAAGTCGAGGCGAAGAGCGTCGAAGTGACCGACGAAGAGATCGCCGAAGAGCTGAAGCGGCTTCAGCAGCGCCATGCCGAGATCGTTCCGGTCGAGGAAGGCGCGGCGCAGAACGGCGACGTGGCGGTTATCGACTTCGAAGGCTTCGTCGACGGCGTGGCGTTCGAAGGCGGCAAGGGCGAGAAGCATTCGCTCGAGCTCGGCTCGGGCAGCTTCATTCCGGGCTTCGAGGAAGGCGTCGTAGGCATGGCGAAGGGCGAAGAGAAGGACATCGAGGTGTCGTTCCCGGAGGACTACCACGCCGAGGAATTAAAGGGCAAAGCGGCGACGTTCAAGGTAAAGCTGCAGGATTTGAAGCGCAAGCATCTGCCGGAGCTCGACGACGAATTCGCGAAGGACGTCTCGGAATTCGAGACGATCGAAGAGTTCAAGAGCGACTTGGCGGAAAAAATTAAGAAACGCAAAGAGCGCGAAGCCCGCATCCATCAGGAGCAATCCGTCGTCGAGAAAGCGGCGGACAACGCGACGGTCGACATTCCGGCTGTCATGGTGGAGACGGAACTGAATAATATGGTAAAAGAGTTCGAAAACCGCCTTCGTTCGCAAGGCATGAACATGGAAATGTACTTCCAATTCACGAACACGAGCGAGGCCGCGTTGAAAGAGCAGATGAAGCCGGACGCCGAGAAGCGCGTGCGGAACAATCTGGTGCTCGACGCGATCGCCAAAGCCGAGAACCTTATCGCCACGGACGAGGACCTCGAGAAGGAACTCGAGACGATGGCGTCCCAGTATCAGCGCACGGTAGAAGAGATTCGCGGCATTCTCGAAGCGAACGGCCGCATCGACGACGTTCGCGAAGAGCTCTCCGCGAAGCGCGCGGTAGACTTCTTGGTCGAACACAGCAAGACGAAATAATCGCAACCCATAAGAAAGAGGGCACGTTCGTTTTTCAGAGGCGTGCCCCTTTTTTACCCCATGGCGGCCCGAAATGACACCGCCCCCGGAACATGTTAAAATAACGGTAACCCATTTGTCATGAAGCGAGGTTGGTACCCATGAATCTAGTCCCGATTGTTGTGGAGCAGACGAATCGCGGCGAGCGATCGTACGATATTTACTCGCGGTTGTTGAAGGATCGCATCATCTTCCTCGGGAGCGGCATCGACGACGACGTGGCCAATCTCGTCATCGCGCAATTGCTGTTCCTCGCCGCGGACGACGCGGAGAAGGACATTCATCTGTACATTAACTCTCCCGGCGGATCCGTAACGGCGGGGATGGGCATTTACGATACGATGCAATACATTAAGCCGGACGTCTCGACGATTTGCGTCGGCATGGCGGCGAGCATGGGCTCCATCCTGCTTACGGCGGGAGCCAAGGGCAAGCGATTCGCGTTGCCTAACAGCGAAGTCATGATCCATCAGCCGCTCGGCGGCGTACGCGGTCAGGCGACGGACATTAAAATTCACGCCGACTGGATTATTAAGACGAAACAGAAATTAAACCAAATCTATGTCACGCATACGGGTCAGCCGTACGAGAAGATCGATCGCGACACGGATAGGGATTTCTTCATGAGCGCGGAAGAAGCGCTCGCATACGGCCTGATCGACAAGGTGATCAACCCGGGCGAGCTGAAATAAAGGAGGGAAGCTAATGTTCAAATTCAACGAAGAGAAAGGCCAACTGAAGTGTTCTTTCTGCGGCAAAATGCAGGATCAGGTGCGAAAGCTGGTCGCCGGTCCTGGTGTATATATTTGCGATGAATGCATCGAGCTTTGCACGGAAATCGTCGAAGAGGAGCTCGGCCACGAGGAAGAGCTCGATCTGAAGGAAGTGCCGAAGCCGCAGCAAATTCGCGAGATTCTCGATCAGTACGTCATCGGCCAAGATCAGGCGAAGAAGTCGCTCGCCGTGGCGGTATATAACCACTACAAGCGGATTAATTCGACCGGGAAGAACGAGGACGTCGAGCTGACGAAGAGCAACATTATGCTCGTCGGCCCGACCGGCAGCGGAAAGACGCTCCTTGCGCAGACGCTCGCCAAAATTCTTAACGTGCCGTTCGCGATCGCCGATGCGACGTCCCTCACGGAAGCCGGCTACGTCGGCGAAGACGTCGAAAACATTTTGCTCAAGCTCATTCAAGCGGCCGACTACGACGTCGAGAAGGCCGAGCGCGGCATCATTTACATCGACGAGATCGATAAGGTCGCCCGCAAATCGGAAAACCCGTCGATCACGCGCGACGTATCCGGCGAAGGCGTGCAGCAGGCGCTGCTCAAAATTCTCGAAGGCACGGTCGCGTCCGTTCCGCCGCAAGGCGGCCGGAAGCACCCGCATCAGGAATTCATCCAGATCGACACGACGAACATCCTGTTCATCTGCGGCGGGGCGTTCGACGGCCTCGAGCAAATTATTAAACGCCGAATCGGCAAAAAGGTCATCGGCTTCGGCGCCGACGGCATGAAGGCGGATTTGAAGGCGGGCGAATATTTATCGATGGTGCTGCCGGAGGATCTGCTGAAATACGGCCTGATTCCGGAGTTCGTCGGGCGTCTGCCCGTCATCACGTCGCTCGAGCCGCTGGACGAAGCGGCGCTGGTACGCATTTTGTCCGAGCCGAAGAACGCGCTCGTCAAGCAATACCAGAAGCTGCTCGAGATGGATAATGTCCACCTCGAATTCGAACCGGACGCGCTCGTCGCCATCGCGTCGGAAGCGATCAAGCGCAATACCGGCGCCCGCGGCCTTCGCGCCATCATCGAGAGCATTATGCTCGACGTGATGTACGACGTGCCGTCGCGGACGGACATCAATCATTGTTTGATCACGAAGGACGTCGTGGCGAACAAGATCGTGCCGACGCTGACGCTCGCGAAGACCGAGAAGAAAAACAAAAAGGAAGAAAGCGCCTAAGCTTCTAATGCAGCATCCGTCTTTCGCGAGACGGATGCTTCGCTATGTCTATCCTTGGGAGGGGAAAACCGACATGTTTCATCGCAAAGACACGCGCCCGGTGAAGGTCGGCGACTTAACGATCGGCGGCAGCGACGACGTAATCATTCAGAGCATGTGCACGACGAAAACCGCGAACGTGGAGGCGACCGTCGCCGAGATTCATCGGCTCGAGGAAGCCGGCTGCCAGATCGTGCGCGTTACGGTGAACAACCCGGAGGCGGCGGAGGCGATCAAGGAGATCAAGAAGCGGATCTCCATTCCGCTCGTCGCGGACATTCATTTCGACTATCGGCTCGCGCTGAAGGCGATCGAGAACGGGATCGATAAGGTGCGGATCAATCCGGGCAACATCGGCCGGCGCAAAAATGTCGAAGCGGTCGTGGCCGCCTGCAAAGAACGCGGCATCCCGATCCGGATCGGCGTCAACGCGGGCTCGCTCGAGAAGCATCTGCTCGACAAATACGGCTACCCGACGCCGGAGGCGATGGTGGAGAGCGCCCTGTTCCATATCGGCATTCTCGAGGAGCTCGACTTCCACGACATTATCGTGTCGTTGAAGGCGTCCGACGTGCCGATGGCGATCGCGGCCTACACGAAGGCGGCTCAGGTGATCCCGTACCCGCTTCACCTCGGCATTACCGAGGCGGGGACGCTGTTTTCCGGGACGGTCAAGAGCGCGGCGGGTCTCGGGGTGCTGCTCAACATGGGCATCGGTTCGACGATACGCATTTCCTTAAGCGCGGATCCGGTCGAAGAAGTGAAGGTCGCCCGCGAGCTGCTCAAGACGTTCGGACTGATCACGAACGCGGCGACCCTCGTCTCGTGTCCGACCTGCGGACGGCTCGACATCGACCTGTTCGCGGTGGCGAACGAGGTGGAGGCCTATCTCGAAAAGGTGAAGGTGCCGATTAAAGTGTCCGTACTCGGCTGCGCGGTGAACGGTCCGGGGGAGGCGCGGGAGGCCGATATCGGCATCGCCGGCGCTCGCGGCGAAGGCATGTTATTCCGTTACGGAGAGATGATCCGCAAGGTGCCCGAGCAGGAGCTCGTCGCCGAGCTGAAGAAGGAAATTGATATAATCGTCGAGGCGTATCAACGCACCGGAGAAATCCCGGGGCGCAAGGCGCATAATTTGCACAACTAAGCTAAGGCCTGTTTAGAGCCGTCCCGTCGCCATGCGACGCGGGACGGCTTTCTTGCGTTTCCCGCGGTCGCGCGTTCCGCCGCTTCTCCCCAAAATGACCGGATGAAGCAACCCAAGGAAGGTAATACTTAGGGATAAACAATTATATTCCTGGAGGAGGGACGAACGGTGACGCTGAGCCTCGTCTTGGTACTGGTGCAAGTGTTTTTCGCCGTGGTCATCGGCTTATATTTTTGGAATCTGCTTCGCAATCAACAGACGAACAAGGTAGCCGTCGATCGGGAATCGAAGAAGGAAATGGAGAAGCTGCGCAAGCTGCGCAGCATCACGTTGACGAAGCCGCTCGCGGAGCGGACGCGGCCGACGACCATGAACGACATCGTCGGACAGAAGGAAGGGCTGCGCGCCCTCAAAGCGGCGCTGTGCGGCCCGAACCCGCAGCACGTCATCATATATGGGCCGCCGGGCGTCGGCAAGACCGCGGCGGCGCGCGTCATTCTGGAGGAGGCGAAGAAAAATCCGGATTCGCCGTTCCGCCAGGAGGCGAAGTTTACCGAGATCGACGCGACGACGGCGCGCTTCGACGAGCGCGGCATCGCCGACCCGCTCATCGGTTCCGTACACGATCCGATCTACCAAGGGGCCGGAGCGATGGGCGTCGCGGGCATCCCGCAGCCGAAGCCGGGCGCGGTCAGCAAGGCGCATGGCGGCGTGTTGTTTATCGACGAGATCGGGGAGCTGCATCCGATTCAGCTTAATAAATTGCTTAAGGTGCTCGAGGACCGGAAAGTATTCCTCGAGAGCGCCTATTACAACGCCGAGGATACGCATATTCCGGGATATATTCACGACATCTTCCAGAACGGCCTTCCGGCCGACTTCCGCCTCGTCGGCGCGACGACGCGGACGCCGCAAGAGCTTCCGCCGGCGCTGCGCTCGAGATGCATGGAAATTTTCTTCCGTCCGCTGCTGCCGGAGGAGGTCGCCGAAATTACGGAGAACGCGATCAAGAAGGTCGGCATGGAGCCGGACACGGCGGTGATCGACGTCGTGAAGCGGTACGCGACGAACGGGCGCGAAGCGGTCAACATCGTGCAGCTTGCGGCCGGCGTCGCCCTTACGGAAGGGCGCAGCGAGCTGACCGCCGCCGACGTGGAATGGGTGGCGCGCTGCAGCCAGATGACGCCGCGGCCGGAGAAAAAAATTCCGGAGTCGCCGATGGTCGGCTTCGTGAACGGTCTCGCCGTATACGGCCCGAATATGGGCACGCTGCTCGAGATCGAGGTGACCGCGACCGAGGCGGCGAAGCCCGGGGCGGGCACGATCAACATTACGGGCGTCGTCGACGAGGAGGAGCTCGGCGGCGGCTCCAAAACGCTCCGCCGCAAAAGCATGGCGCGCGGCTCCGTCGAGAACGTGATGACCGTGCTGCGCCGCTTCGGCCTCCGGCCGAGCGACTACGACTTGCACGTCAACTTCCCTGGCGGCGTGCCGATCGACGGGCCGAGCGCCGGCGTCGCGATGGCGACCGCCATCGCGTCGGCGATTCTCGGGGTGCCGATCGACAACAAGATCGCCATGACCGGAGAAGTGAGCATTCACGGCAAGGTGAAGCCGGTCGGCGGCGTCGTCGCGAAGGTGGAAGCCGCCTTCCAGGCCGGCGCGACGCGCGTGTTCATCCCGAAGGAGAACTGGCAGGCGATCTTCGACGGGCTCGGAGGCGGGCTGTCGGTCGTGCCGCTTGAGCATGTCGACGAATTGTTCGGCGAGCTGTTCGGCGTCGAGCGCGACTCGCTGCAAACGAAGCTGCCGGCGTTCGGCGCGGACGCGGGCGCGCGCGGGGTGTCCGTACTGCACGCGGAGGGAGAGGAGCAGCGCGGCTGATCGTTGCCGGCCGCCCTCATTGGTAATTTGCATGCCGCTTTGGTAGAATGAAGTACAGTTTAATGCAGAAGAGTCTCTTGGAGGTGCCACAGGATGGGCTTGAATAAACCGAAAGGACGGCGCCTGCCGCTGCTGCCTTTACGGGGGCTCTTGGTATACCCAAGCATGGTGCTCCACTTGGACGTCGGCCGGGAGAAGTCGGTCAAGGCCTTGGAGAAGGCGATGATCGAGGACAACATGATTTTGCTTTGCACCCAGTCCGAAATCAACATCGAAGAGCCGTCGCAAGACGATATTTATCAGGTCGGCACGATCTCGAAGGTGCGCCAGATGCTGAAGCTTCCGAACGGCACGATCCGGGTGTTGGTCGAAGGAGTCATGCGGGCGGAGATCGCCGAATACGTGCCGAACGCGGAGTACTACGAGGTGTCGGTGCGCGAGATGCCCGAGCAGGAGACGCAGGATTCCGAAATCGACGCGCTCATGCGCACGGTGCTGGCGCAGTTCGAGCACTACATCAACTTATCCAAGAAGGTCACCCCCGAGACGCTTGCGGCAGTTTCCGATATCGACGAACCGGGCCGGCTCGCCGACGTCATCTGCAGCCACTTGTCGCTCAAAATTCGCGATAAGCAGGACATTCTCGAGACGATCGACGTCCGGCTCCGCCTCGAGAAGCTGCTCGGCTTCCTGAACAACGAGCGCGAGGTGCTCGAGCTCGAGCGCAAGATCAGCCAGCGCGTCAAGAAACAGATGGAGAAGACGCAGAAGGAATATTACCTGCGCGAGCAGATGAAGGCGATTCAGAAGGAGCTCGGCGACAAGGAAGGCCGCGCCGGCGAGGTCGAGGAGCTGCGCGCGAAGCTGAAGGAAACCGACGTGCCCGAGGCGGTCGCGGAGCGGGTCGAGAAGGAGATCGATCGTCTCGAGAAGATGCCGGCGACGTCGGCCGAGGGCGGCGTCATTCGCGCGTACGTCGATTGGCTGCTCGCCTTGCCGTGGAACAAGTCGACCGAGGACGACCTGGATTTGGAAAAGGCGGAGCGCATCCTGAACGAGGATCACCACGGGATGGAAAAGCCGAAGGAGCGGGTGCTGGAGTACCTCGCGGTTCAGAAGCTCGTCAAGAAGCTGAAGGGGCCGATTCTTTGTCTCGTCGGTCCTCCAGGGGTCGGCAAGACGTCGCTCGGTCGGTCGATCGCCAAGTCGCTCGAGCGGAAATTCGTACGCATCTCCCTGGGGGGCGTGCGCGACGAAGCCGAAATTCGCGGGCATCGGCGCACCTACGTCGGCGCGATGCCGGGACGAATCATCCAGGGGCTGAAGAACGCAGGCAGCAATAATCCCGTTTTTTTGTTAGACGAAATCGACAAGATGGCGATGGATTTCCGAG
This sequence comes from Paenibacillus sp., assembly GCF_035645235.1. Classification (GTDB taxonomy): domain Bacteria; phylum Bacillota; class Bacilli; order Paenibacillales; family YIM-B00363; genus Paenibacillus_AE. The sequence goes on along the minus strand of NZ_DASQMZ010000088.1, from coordinate 1,430 downwards.
GCGACCCGGCTTCCGCGCTGCTCGAGGTGCTCGATCCGGAGCAGAACAGTACGTTCAGCGACCATTACATCGAGACGCCGTTCGATTTGTCCAAAGTCATGTTCGTCACGACGGCGAACGCGCTGCACAACATCCCGAGGCCGCTGCTGGACCGGATGGAAGTGTTGTACATTCCGGGATATACCGAACTGGAGAAGCTGGAGATCGCAAAGCGCCACCTCGTGCCGAAGCAGCGCAAGGATCATGGGCTTACGGTGGAGCAGCTCGAGATCGAGGAAGGAGCGCTGCAGCGCGTCATTCGGGAGTATACGCGCGAAGCGGGCGTGCGCAATCTCGAGCAGCAAATCGCCGCGCTCTGCCGTAAAGCCGCCAAGACGATCGTATCCGAGCCGGAGCGGCAGCTCGCGGTCCGCGAGAGCGACGTACCGGAATACCTCGGACCGCCGAAATTCCGCTACGGCCTCGCCGAGGAGGAAGATCAGGTCGGCGTCGTCTGCGGCCTCGCCTGGACGGAGGTCGGCGGCGATACGCTGCATATCGAAGTGACGGTGCTGCCCGGGAGCGGCAAGCTGACGCTCACCGGCAAACTCGGCGACGTCATGAAAGAATCCGCCCAAGCGGCGTTCAGCTACGCGCGTTCGAAATCCGAGGAGCTGAACATTCCGCCCGACTTCCACGAGAAGAAGGATATTCACATTCACATCCCGGAAGGCGCGATTCCGAAGGACGGTCCGTCCGCGGGCATTACGATCGCGACCGCGCTCATTTCGGCGCTCAGCGAGACGCCGGTCCGCCGGGACGTCGCGATGACGGGCGAGATTACGCTGCGCGGCCGGGTGCTTCCGATCGGCGGCCTCAAAGAGAAGGCGCTCGCGGCGCACCGCGCAGGCATTAAGAAAATTTTGCTCCCGCAAGACAACGAGAAGGATTTGCGGGAAATCCCCGACAGCGTGAGGCAAGAGGTCGAATTCGTTCCGGTGTCCCATATGGACGAGGTGCTTCGGCATGCGCTTCTCGCCAAAGAGGACGCGCGCGAAGAAGCGATTCGCTGACGGCGGGGGAAGGAAAGGTCGGAACGAGCATTGAAGATTCATACGACGGAATTCGTAATTAGCGCCGTAAAGCCGGAGCAATACCCCGAGGACGCCTTGCCGGAGATCGCTCTGGCAGGGCGTTCCAACGTGGGGAAATCGTCCCTTATCAATCGATTGATCCAACGGAAAAACCTGGCCCGCACGAGCGGCCAGCCGGGCAAGACGCAAACCCTCAACTATTACCGCATCAACGGCTCGATGTATTTCGTCGACTTGCCCGGATACGGCTTCGCGAGAGTGTCGCAGGAGACGCGCAAGCAATGGGGCAAGATGATCGAGAAGTATTTGACGGAGCGCCGCAATTTGAAAGCCGTCTTGCACCTGATCGACCTGCGT
>NZ_DASQMZ010000087.1:0-19089 GCF_035645235.1 Paenibacillus sp. | reverse complement strand
GTACGCTCACATGAGACCCTCCATTCATGTACGTGAGATGAAAATAAAAAACCCTTCCGTCCCGCCGACCGCGTCACGCGGTGCAGCAAAGGGACGAAAGGGGTTATCTTTCGCGGTACCACCCAAAATTCGCTGGAGCCTTGCGGCTGCAGCCTCAAGCAGATACGCGGCCGTTCGGGCGTCGACTATCCCTGCGCGTTCCGTTGCATCTGCGGCACGATAACGTGTGCCAATCCGGATTCCTCCTACTAGCGCGCAGTTCGCGCGGCGGTTCAGAAGAACAGCTCCGAGGTGAGCTCGCATATACGGGAGTTATGGCGAAGGTTTCAGCTGATCCTTCGCTCTCTGGAACATAAGAGCCCGTAAAGCTTCGTCCTCATCATAGCCGATCGAGTATAATCGCCTACAGTTTGTGCATTTAGCTTAAAGATTATTATAGGGCGATGGGATTTACGCGTCAAGTTTTTCTTTCAAGCTTCCCCCATCTTCAGGCCTTCGATGTCGTGTTTTTGAACGATCGGTTCCAGCGTATCGACGATCCGGCAGATCATCCGGCCTTTCAAATCCTCCGGCAATGACTCGTAATACGCCTTCGTCACCTGTAAATCGTGCCGCTCGTGATTGTTTCCGCCGGGGGCGTCCACGCCGAGCACCAGAACGGGTCTCGATTTATCGGAACGGTTGGCGGTTCCCCGGTGGATGGTGAGCGCGGAGCGAACCGAAATATCGCCCATCTGCGGCATCTTCTGCTCCGCCCTTGCTTCATAACGAGGGTACAATTCCTTGGAAGGGAACATACCGTGCTCGAATTCGCTCCCGTCATCCCATTGCGTCCCCGGAGCGATTTCGAAAGGCCCCATATCCGGCAATACATCGACCGTCGTGACGTTGAAGGCGAGGGAATTCAACCTTCTGCCTCGGTACGTTTCCTCGGGCGCCGGGAAATCTCGATGCCACGGCTGGTCGACGGCCCCGGGATTCGGAACGTCGAAGCCGATTTCGACGATTTTGTAATCGGGTCCCAAGACGGTTTCGCAAACAGCCTTGACCCAAGGGTGCGTTACGAGGTCCACGAAGCCCCGGATGTCTTCGGGATGAATTTCTACATAGTGGCGCTTAGGTCCTCTGCCGACGGCTCCTCCCGGTCTTTGGAGAGCGTCTTGGTACAGCCCCTCGATATCCTCGCGGAGCTCCTTGACCCATTCGCGCGGGAACGCCCCTTTCAGCCCCAAGATCCCGGGACCGTATAAAGCGCCCATAATTTCGGCAGCGTCATACTGCGTCGCAAGCATGCGGTTCATAAATATACCTCCCGATGAACATGGTACTTCCCTCACATGGTGGCATGTCGGCCCGGATCGTCTTTCAGGCGTTCCGCTTGAGTACGGATCAACCTCCGCTTCTCCACGGCGTTCCCGATTTTCGCCATCACCATGGAGACGACGACGGTAAAGCTGACGATTCCGTAAAACCCGGCGCCGATGCCGATGCCGACGCCGCCCGCGAACAAAATCATGGCGGCCGACGTCAAGCCCTTCACCTGCAGTCCGTCCTTCAAGATGACGCCCGCGCCGAGAAAACCGAGTCCCGCCACGATTTGCGCGGCAAGACGCATCGGATCCATCATCGAGCGCTCGCTCATCATGCTGAATTTTTCGACGCTAAATATGGAAATCAAGGTGATCAACGTACTGGCTACGCTGACATACATATATGTCTTTAATCCTGCCGGCTTGCTTTTCGATTCGCGATCCCATCCGATCAAGAAGCCTAACAGAGCACTGACGACCACCCGGATATACATTTCGTAATGATTGGCGAGGGTGAATGCGGCGTTCATCTTCCGCCCCCCTTATGTACGAGGACCCGCACTTGAAATCTGCTCGCGTATCTTCATCGCGGGGAACGGGTCGTTGCAAGTCATAACGGTGACGCCGCAGCCCAGCGCATAATAGACGGACTGCGCATCGTCGGGGCAATAACACCAGGTTTGCAATCCGATGTCCCGAAGCTCCTTCACCCGAGCAGGCGTTAATTGCTGCATGCTCATGGCGGCCGCCCACATTTTCGAGTACGTGCCGTCGGGCCCCGAAACAAAGTTGTACATCGACTCGGCGGGGAAGCCTTGCGTCTTCACGCGATAGTTGTCATGCAGGTAAGCGACGACGTCCGCGTCGAAGCTGGTAAATACGCACCGTTCAAGGTATCCGTATGCCTCAAGCATCGAGACGGCGTTGTCCGCGACTTCTTTCGCGTCGGCGCTCGGTTTAATTTCCACATTGAGCAATACCTGCGGGTAAGGGGCGATCAGGTCGCATAATTCTTGGAACGTCGGTATCTTCAACCCTTCGAACGCGTTGCCGAACCACCCCCCTGCATCCAGCTTTTTCAATTCGTCCAACCGGTAGTCGCTCACGCTTCCCGTACCGTTGGTCGTTCGATCCACCGTATCGTCGTGGATGACGACGACCGCTCGATCTTTGGTCATTCGCAAGTCGAACTCCAGCATATCCACTCCCGATTCCAGCGCCCTTTGGAATGCGAGCAGGGTATTTTCCGGATAATGAATTTTTAGTCCCCGGTGTCCGGACACGATGATGGAAGGATTGTTGAGCAGACGTTCGATCATGTGACTTCATCCCTTCGTATGATGAAAGAACGAGAGCCTATAGAATCTTCCTTCTCTATAGGCCCTCCGTTTATAATATAGATTATTGCGCTAAAATTCGATCCGCTTCCTTCTTAAAGGTATCCAAAGTCGCTTGAATATCTTGGTTGTCGTACATAATCGCCTCGATCGCCGAGAAGAACTCGTGCATAACCTCCGGCCAAGCGACGTCCTTATTCGTATCGATCGCATATTCAAGCTGATCGTAAGCGACTTTCCGATTCGGTTCCTTCGCCCAAAGATCTTGCATTTGCTGCGACTCCGTCATCTTCTTCGTGAACGGCAGGTAACCCGTATCGATAATAAATTGCTGCGCCCCGGCCGGGTCCGTCATGACCCAGTGCAAGAATTTCCATGCGGCTTCCTTGTTTTTGCCGTCGCCCATCATAACTACGTTCGCTCCGCCCGTAGGGTTCGCATGTACCTCGTCTCCGGGCAAGAAGGCCGTGACATAATCGAAAGTAACGGTGCTCTGGAGGCCGCCGATGGCGCCGGTCGATTGATACAGCATGCCGACCTTGCCTTCGACGAACATTTGGTTCGCGATGCTGCCGGAGTCCTGCGCCGGCGGATAGTAGAGTGCACCCGTGCTTTGCAGATCCTTAAGGAAGCTAAATACTTTCTTGCCCACGCCGTTGTCGTAAAACCCGATCGACGTATTGTCTTCGTTAAAGAACGTGCCCTTCGCCTGCGTGATCATGGCTAACGGATACCATGTATCGTAAGGCATCGTCACCCCGTAACGCGTAATTTCGCCGTTTTCCTTGACGACTAAAGCGTTCGCCACCGTCTTCAGCTCTTCCCATGTCGTAGGAACGGCGAGTCCCTTCTCGTCCAACATCGACTTGTTCACGTGCATAATCGGAGTGGAGCGATTCAGCGGCAAAGACAACAACTGCCCGTCGAATTTCGAATGGCCCATCATGCCGGCCGAGAAGTCGTTTTCGCTCATGCCCGAAGATTCCAGGTAAGGCGTCAGATCCTCAAGCACCCCCGAATCCGCGAACAATTGGACGTATGCGCGCTCGACCATGCCGATCTCCGGCGCCGTGCCTGCCGAGACGGCTTGTTGCAGCTTCGTAACGGTTTCGTCGTAGTTGCCTTGGAACGTACCCACGACCTCGACCTCGTCTTGACTCTCGTTAAACCGCTGAATCATAGCATTTAAGAAATCCCCGTTGCCTCCGCCCAACGCATGCCAGAACTCGACGGTAACCTTCTCCGCAGGAGCGGACGGCTCGCTTTTTCCGGCATCCGTATTCGTATTCGTTTCCGTACCCGACCCGGCGCTCGGGGTTTCCGCAGGACTTTGCGCGTCGCTGCCCGCGCAACCCGCAAGCAATCCGAACAACATCGTAGTGGCCACCAAGAAACTCGCTTTGTTTCTCATTTCGATCTTCCTCCGCCTTTTTTGTTTTTGTATTGGTAAGGGACGTTATTTAATCCCCGAATACACGAACGCTTTCACGATCTGCCTGGAGCAGAACAAGTATACAAGCAGGATCGGAACGACGAGCACTACGTTGCCCGCCATAATGATGTGCCAATTGCTGATGCCTTCCGTCTCCCGCAGCATGGCGATCCCCATCGTTAACGGACGCACCGCATCCGAATCGGTCATCACCAACGGCCAAAAATAGTCGTTCCAATGGCTGACGAAGCTGAACAACGCAATCGTCGCAAGGGCCGGAACGGACATCGGCGTCATAATTCTCCAGATCACCTGGAATTCGCTGGCGTTGTCCAACCGGGCCGCCTCGACCAATTCCTCCGGGATTTGTCTGAAGTATTGCCGCAGCAGGAAAATGCCGAAAGCGTTAGACATGAATGGTATGATTTGCGGGAGCAGCGTCTTAATCAGGCCCCATTCCGCCAGCATAAGATATACGGGGATAAAGGTGACTTGCCCGGGAATCATGAACGCTAGCAGCACCATACCGAAAAACAAGCCCTGCCCCGGAAACTTATACTTGGCGAACGCGTAGGCTGCCGGGATCATCACGAGCAATTGAATGACGATAATGGATAAGGTCACCGTGATGGAATTTTTAGCGTAGATCAAGAACGGCCCCGCGTTCATCGCCTCGGCGAAGTTCGCCCATTGCGGCACGGCGGGAATCAACGTCGGCGGGAACGCCATCGTCTCCCGGAACGTCTGCAGCGACGTAGAGATCATCCAGAAGAACGGGAACACAAAGATCAAAACTGCGAACGCTTTCAACATCGCGCTTAAGGCCGATAGGATATGTTTGCGCTCAAGCTTCAAGCAAGAACCCCCTTTCTATTCACCTTTCTATTGGTAATGAACCTTCTTGGAGAGCATTCTGAAATAAAAGAGCGTTAGGATCGCGATGATAACCATAAGGACGACTCCGGTCGCCGACGCATAACCGATATTCGTCGTTCGGAATCCGAAGATGTAATACACCAACGTCGTCGTCGCGTCGTTCGGTCCGCCGGCGGTCATAATCCTTACCGTATCGAACACCTTGAACGATCCGATCGTCATGATGATTAAGATAAAGAATAACTGTGGCGAAATGAGCGGCAACGTGATCCGGGTCAACACTTGAAATTTATTAGCGTTGTCGAGCTCGGCCGCTTCGATAATGCTGGTCGGCAGCCCTTGCAGCGCAGCGACGATGATGAGCGTAAAGTAACCGATATTTTGCCATACCGACACGATAATTACGGAAATCAACGCCGTCTGGGAGCTTTGCAGCCATTGAGACGGGGGCAGACCCAAGGTCTTAAAAATAAAATTCAGGAAGCCGATATTCGGCTCCATCAACCATAGCCATACCAACGAGACCGATACGATCGAGATGATATGCGGCGTAAAGATGCTCGCTTGCACGAACTGGTTGAACCACGTTCTCTTGCTCAACCATACCGCGATGAGCAAGGAAATCAGCATCGTTAACGCAACCACGCCGACGGTGTATACCGCCGTATTCGACAATGCCTTGTAAAAATCGCCGCGCGAGAAAATTTGAGCGTAATTGTCGAAGCCGATGAATACGCTTTTGCTTTTGTTCATGAGGTTATACTTATAAAGACTTAAATATATGAGGTAAAACATCGGGTAAATTACGAAAACGAGTATGCCCGCCATCGCCGGAGCGATCATTGCATAAGGACGTATCCAGTCCATGATTTTCCTTGTCAATCCAGCTACCCCCCTTAATTGCTATGAATGAAGCATGTCAGACCGTATACACCGTCATTCCATAGTCGCGGAACGGCTTCAGCTCTTCTTCCGGGACATCCTTGCTGGTGATCAACGTATGGATCGCACTGTTCGGCGCTACCGTATGGAGGGAAATCTTTCCGATCTTACTGTCGTCGGCAACGACGATAATTTCGCTGGCCGCTTGAATCATCCCCTGTTTCGCGGGAACGAGCTGCGCTTCGGGATGCATCAACCCATGCTTCGGGTGAATCGCCGGGATGCCGAGGAACGCTTTCTCGACATGCAGGGATCCTAAGACTTGATTCGTAAACATCCCGTTCAACATATAGCTCGAAGGATACAATTCGCCGCCCGTGAGGATGACGCGCACGCCGGGAGCGTCCTTCAGCTCGGCGGCAATATTAATATCGTTCGTTACCACCGTGAGGTTCGAGCGATTCACTAGATTCTTAGCGATATGTAGCGTCGTCGTCCCGGAATCGATAATAATGTGCTCGCCGTCTTCGACAAGACTGGCGGCCAATTTGCCGATTTGCATCTTTTGCTCCAACCGCGTATTGGATCTTTCATGAAACGGCGGTTCGTCGTACGTCCATTGCTCGGCAATTACGCCGCCGTGCGTTCGCTTTAATAGGCCTTCTTGCTCGATGTCCATCAGATCTCTTCGAATCGTCGCCTCATGGACATGAAACTCTTTGGCAAGAGCCGCTACCGTCGCGATTCGGGATTGCCTCACGTATTCCACGATGCGAAGTTTTCTTTCCGCCGCTAACATGGGATTCCTCCATTCGAGTGCTAGATATGCATAATTAACCTATTATAGTATCTAGACCTACCAATGGAAATCTAATAATATCTTCTTCCAGCTCCGGTGTGCGGCAGCCTCGTCCATCGCTCTCGCGAAATCCGCGGCCGAACCGATTTCCGTATACCGGTCGGGCAATAGCTTCCTCAATGTGTTCTGACAGGACGGATCTCTCATCGCCTCGATTACGGGGCGGTAATCGGAGCTGGAGCTTCTGCTGCTGCCTCGAACGGTGAGCCCCTTCTCGAGAATGTCCCTCGTATTGATCGGCACTCTTTCTTCCGTGACGCCCATCAAAATCAATTGACCGCCGGGACACAGCACATCGATCGCTTGGTTGACTGCGCTTTCCGAAAATTTGCCGCCGGTACATTCCACGGCGATGTCGAAATACCCGCCGGAACCGAAATCATATTCTTGCACTAAACTTCGCGTCGCGAAATCGAATTGGCTCAGCTTGTGCGGGTCGGCGCCGAACACATGGAGTCTTTCGCGCGGGACGCCGTACACATGATGAAGCATCGCGGCGCCCAAATACCCGACCGGACCGTCCCCGAACACCGCTACGCGGGCATCATGAAGTTTATCCTCCACATGGGTCAGCGCCTGGTAAGAAACCGTGCACAATTCGGAGAGTACCGCGATTTCGTCGGGAATCTCGTCCGGGACCGGGACGACGCACGACACGGGCACCACAAGTCGGTGTTGCGCGATGCCGTCGACGCCGCTGCCCAAGAAACGGCCGTGATAGCAATAATTTTCTCCTTTGCCGCTCCGACATGCAGGGCAGCACTGCATCGGGTCGATATTCCGATCTAAGTAACCGGGGATGTTCGGGACGACGACCACCCTGCTCCCGACCTTAACGTCGGGCGACGGCGACTGAACGACCCGGGCCAACCCCTCGTGAATGAGCGCCATCGGCAATTTCCGCTGCAACGCTTCGGGTCGTCTTTGGCCTGTATAGTATCGCAAATCGGCGTGGCATATACTTCCCAACACGGGTTCCACCACGACCTCCCAATCGCGAAGGTCATGTTCTACAGTAGTCTCTACAACTACATGCGGCTTTATCAATCGATACGCGCGAGACGAAATCCGCGTTATGTTGACTTGGGTCAAAGCAATTCCTCCTGGCGGTTCACTATTGCGAGCATGTATCATCATCCGCGTCAATCCGCGCATTAGTGTTCGTTAATGCTCGTTTGCTGTTCGTTTGAGTCCTTCTTTTACTAAATTACAACGCATTTTTGCTCATGTCAACGAAATATTGTTCATTTCTGCGTTGTTTTATGTAAATTTTACGTAAAACTTGACTTTCCGAGGGCTATACCTGTGGTTTTATAGGTCATCATGCGTATTTGTGTCCATTATAATGCCTCTTTGACTCATTCTTGCGCGAAAACAAACATACCAAGATTTGTATTAGGTAGGACGCCGTCTCCTGCAAATTACGGGGCAACGCAAAAAAAAACGCCGCCCCGGCGAACGAACCCCGAAGGGTTCGTCCGCCAAGAGCGGCGGCGGCGTGCGCGAAAGCGAAGCTTACGCGTTGATTTTCTCTTTCGCCTTGCCGGCGAGCGCGTTGAACGCGGTCAAGTCGTTCACGGCGAGGTCGGCGAGCATCTTGCGGTTGACCGTGATGCCGGCGAGCTTCAGGCCGTGCATCATACGGCTGTAAGACAGACCGTTCGTACGAGCGGCCGCGTTGATCCGCACGATCCACAGCTTGCGGAAGTTGCGCTTCGTCTGGCGACGGTCGCGGTATGCGTACAGCAAGGACTTCATCACTTGCTCGTGGGCTTTCTTAAACAGGCGGTGCTTGGCACCGAAATAACCTTTGGCCAGCTTCAGGAACTTCTTATGGCGACGACGAGTTACGAACCCGCCCTTGACTCTTGTCATGAGAATACCCTCCTATATATATGGTCGTGCGTGAGAAGATTACTTCAGGTTGAGCAGCTGCTGCTTCATGCGCGCGTAGTCGCCGGAGTGCAGCAGAGGCTGCGTGCCGAGAACGCGCTTCTGGCGCGGGCTCTTGTGGGACAACAGGTGGTTCTTATGCGCTTTGAACCGCTTGACTTTGCCTGTGCCCGTAATTTTGAAGCGGTCTTTCAAGCTGCTGTGCGTCTTCATCTTTGGCATAACAGTCGTTTCCTCCTAAAATTGTATGTTTAGGTCGTCTTGTTCGGCGCCAGAATCATGATCATGCTGCGGCCCTCGAGCTTCGGACGGCGCTCTTGCACGGCGATGTCCTGCACCTCGGCGGCGACGCGCTCGAGCACCTTCTGCCCGACGCTCGCGTGCATGATTTCGCGTCCGCGGAAGCGGATGCTGCACTTGACCTTATCCTGGTCGTTGATGAACTTCACGACGTTGCGGAGCTTCGTCTGATAGTCGTGCTCGTCGATCGTCGCGCTGAAGCGTACTTCCTTAAGCTCGACGACCTTCTGGTTCTTGCGGTTTTCTTTCTCTTTCTTCTGCTGCTCGTAACGGAATTTGCCGTAGTCCATGATGCGGCAGACCGGCGGCTTCGCCGTCGGAGCGACGTTCACCAGGTCGAGATTGGCGTCGACCGCCATCTGCATCGCTTCGCGGAACGATACGATGCCGATCTGTTCGCCTTGGGCGCCGACAAGACGGACTTCCCTCGCGCGAATTTCTTCGTTAATCTGATGATCCTTGCTAATGGTTTGCCACCTCCGAAAAGTATCCTGCCAAGCAAACAAAAAAACGCGGCGCACCGGACGAAGCTTCATCCGATACCCGCGTCTACCGACGAACATGAAAGGCGCATATGTACGCGCTGCTCGTTAGCGGCGAACCAGCCGACACGGTCGGTCAGGTGAGAAGCGGGTGCTTCTTCTTTTGCTCACTCGAGTTATTAATTTATCATACGGCGTATGCCGTTGTCAAATCCTTTTCCGGAAAACGCTCCTCTAAAACTTCTGCACGTCGTCGAGCCGCAGCACGCGCGTATGCTTCGTGTGGCTCCAGCTCTTGTTGTTTTGCGTGAAGAACGCATGGAACGTGATCGGATACCACGACAAGAGGAACAACGGGAACGCAAGGAGCGATGCGTACATTTTCCAATTCCGGACCTTCTCCAGCGCAAGCGCGAGCGGGAACTGCATATAGACGACGATCAGCGCGACGCCTCCGACCCAGACCGGCACGAAGTCGTACACCGACAGGAACGTCGGCTTTCCCGGCAACAGCTCGTCGAACCACATAACGACCGTGAAGACGAGCGAGATGAACACGTTATACACGCTGATCGAGTAGAGCGCCGTATCGATCTTCGTCCACTTCCGCTCCTTGATGCCCGCCCACAGCAGCGGGAAGAAGTAGCGGCGCGCGACGTCGAAGTGGCCCTGCATCCAGCGCAGCCGCTGGCGGGCGGACGCTTGGAACGTGAGCGGCTTCTCGTCGTACACCTTCGCGTCGTAATTGAACGTCGGGTAGACGCCCCGCTGCACGCAGCGCATCGTGAACTCGAGATCCTCGACGAGCGACGTCGCGCCCCAGCCCATCTCCTGCAGCAGCTTCGTCTCGAAGCACATGCCCGTGCCGCCAAGGAAATTCGCCATGCCGAGCGCGCGGCGCGGCATCTGCCACAGCCGGTTGCAGAACCAGTACGTGACGCCGTAGGACGCCGTGATCCAGGAGTCGACCGGATTTTTCGTGTCGAGGTACGCCTGGATGACGCGCGAGCCGTTGCAAAGGTCGTTGTTCATCTCGCGCAAATATTGCGGGCTGACGAGGTTATCGGCGTCGAACATGACGACGGCGTCGTATTCGCGCTCCATGCTCCACAGTTCCTTCAGCATCCACTCGATCGCGAAGCCCTTGCCGCGCAGCGCGTCGTTGCGCCGCTCCATCGCGATCGCCCCGTGCGCCCGAACGACGTCCGCCGTCCGGTCGGTGCAGTTGTCGCAAATGACGAACACGTCGTACAGCTCGCGCGGGTAATCGAGCGCCTTCAGGTTATCCACGAGCGCGCCGACGACCTGCTCCTCGTTATGCGCGGCGACGAGCACCGCGAACGTCTTCCGCGGCGCGTGCTCCCGCTTCTCTTTCTTGATCCGCAGCCCCCAAAACGACAATACCAACTGATAAAGCCCCACCGCGAACAATCCGATTTGTACGACCAGTACGATTCCGTTCATCATGCTGCCCCCTTTTCTCTCTGTCAAATAAATATTTGGTAAATCGCTATCTGATTGTGCGGGAGAACGGCGAGGAAGTCAAAAACCGTCAGCCGCGAAATCGGGCGATTCTCCCGGAGAAAACGGGATTGGCGCGCGCTTCGTCACCGACGGTTCGTTCATTATTGGGCGATATATAGTTATTTTACCGTTTTGCTCGTTTTTTATGACAAAAAGATTACTTAATGTTACAAAATTGTTACAAAACCGACCGATACCGAACCCTCGGCGGCGAAATTCCGTCTAAAGAAGTACCGGTTCCCCGGACGTCCGAACGACCTCTTCGTAAGAGCGAAGCAGCTTGTGGAAAATGGCGTCCCACGACTGCGACCGGGCGTACGCCGTGCCGGCGGCGGCGAGCCGCGCCCGGAGCGACGCGTCTCGGCGAAGCCGCAGCAGCGCCTCGGCGAAGGCGCCGGCGTCCCGCGGGGGGCACAGCCAGCCGGTTTCGCCGTGGCGCACGCTGTCGAGCACGCCGCCCGCGGCCGCGCCGACGACCGCCGTGCCGCTCGCCATCGCCTCGAGCACGACGTTGCCGAACGTCTCGGTCGCCGACGGGAACAGAAAGACGTCCGCGGCGGCGTACAGCTCGGCGAGCCGGCGCCCTTCGACGAAGCCGAGCGCGCGGATGCGCTCCCCCGGCGCGATCGACGCGACGAGCTCCTTATACAGCGGCCCGTCGCCGGCGATGACGAGCTCCATGCCGGCGCGCTCCGCCTCGGGCAGCGACCGATACGCTTCGAGCAGCACGTCGACGCTCTTCTCCGGCGCGAGCCGGCCGACGTACAGCACGACGAACGCATCCGGATCGACGCCGAACGAGCGGAGCGCGGCGTCGCGGTCGACCTCCGGACGAAACAGCGAGGCGTCGATGCCGCGGCCCCAAATTTCCATCTCGGGGAAGCCGTGCGGCTCGAGATGCGCCTTCGCCGATCGCGAAGGCACGTAAACTTTCCGGCAATCCGCGTGGAACCAAGACATATACTTCATTAGGACGGGCTCCATCCACTGCAGCTTATAGTAGGATAGGTATTGGTCGAAGTGCGTGTGATAGGAGGCGACGAGCGGGATGCCGCGCTTCCGGGCGTAATGGCTGCCGTAGAAGCCTATGTTGAACGGCGTCGCCACATGTACGATCGTCGGCTCGAACTCGCGCAGCGCCTTCTTTACGTGGATCGGATTCGGCAGCGCGAATTTGCAGTCCGGGTACAGCAAGAACGGCACGCTGGACAGCCGCTCCACCGAGCTGCGGTCCGCCGCGAAGCGATCCTCCGCCGCGGGGGCGAATACCTTGCAAGGGACGCCTTGCGATTCTAGGAACGCCGTCCATCGGCCGAGCGTCTTCGCGACGCCGTTCACCTCCGGGACGTACGTATCGGTAAACAGGGCTACTCTCATAAGCGCGTACCTCCTTCCGCCAGCGGCGCGGGACCGGCCGCTCGGCGACATTTTCCGATACAACCATTATACTTGCTTTCTATTATCGGAACGTCATCGCATCGTAAAAACGGCGATTCGCCGAAAATTTACGTTCGTTTGATACGGCATTAACAAATCGTTACTAGAATAATGGTTGTAGCCATCTATACGGCGTTTCGGTACAATAAGGTCAGACAATAGAGGAGGACTTGCCGCTATGAGCCGCATCGTTACTTGGCTGAAGGATCACGATCAACGCGTGTTCTTTCTTGTAAATCATAAATTTAACCACGCCTTGCTAGGGATGCTGCTCGGCCGGATCACCCATATGGGAGGCGCGACCGCCACGGTGCTCGCGACGTTAAGCATTTGGCTGTTCGCCCCGAAGCCGGTGTCGGTCGTCGGCATGCAGGCGTTCGTCGCCTTGGCGATCAGCCACATCCCGGTCCAAATCGGGAAGAAGCTTTACCCGAGGCTTCGGCCGTATCTCACGCTGCCGAACGCGATTACGGGCACGAAACTGCTGAAGGACCATTCCTTCCCGTCCGGGCATACGACGGCGATCTTCTCGGTCATCTCGCCCTTCGTCATCGCGTTCAACTGGGTCGGCCTCATTCTTATTCCGATCGCGATGGTCGTCGGCATGTCCCGCATGTACCTCGGTTTGCATTACCCGTCGGACGTTGCGGCCGGCTGCGTCATCGGATGCGTCACGGCGTCGTTCACGGTTGCTTTCCTCGGGTAATGTCGGTATTGTTTTGCCATAGATGCGCCCATAAGGTCAGGTGAATTTCCTTGCAGCGAAAGAAGCGGGTATTGATCCTTTCGGAGGGGTTCGGGGCCGGACATACGCAGGCGGCCAACGCGCTCGCCGTCAGCCTGAAGCGGATGTCCCCCCATGTGCAGACGCGAGTGCTCGAGCTCGGTTCGTTCCTGCATCCGACGATTTTCCCGATGATATTCAACGCCTACAAGAAGACGCTCACCTCGCAGCCGAAGCTGTACGGCATGATGTATCGGTCGCAGTATAAGAAGAAGGTCGGCCGGCTGTCCCAGCTCGCGCTGCATCGCATCTTCTATGCGCAGACCGCCCATATTATCCGGACGCTGAAGCCGGACACGATCGTGTGCACGCATCCGTTCCCGAACATCGTCGTCTCGCGCCTCAAGCGATCGGCCGGGTTGGACGTTCCGCTGTGCACCGTCATTACCGACTACGACGCCCACGGGACGTGGATCTCCGCGGAGACGAACCGCTACCTGGTCTCTACGCCGGAGGTCAAGAACAAGCTGATCGCCCGGGGCGTGCCGAGCCGCATCATCCGCGTGACCGGCATCCCGGTCCATCCGAACTTCTGGCAGCCGCAGGACAAGGGCGCGATTCGCGCGGAATTCGGGCTGAAGGCGATGCCGACCGTGCTCGTCATGGGCGGCGGCTGGGGGCTCGTCAATCAGGAAGAGCTGCTGAAATATATGGTCGCCTGGCGCGACCGCATCCAGTTCATCTTCGTGCTGGGCAACAACCGCAAGGCGTACGAGGAGATGTCCGCGGATCCCGCGTTCGATCACGAGCACATTAAGCTGCTCGGCTTCACCCGCGAGGTCGACAAGCTGATGGAGGTGTCCGACCTGCTCGTTACGAAGCCGGGCGGCATGACGTGCACGGAAGCGCTCGCGAAGGGGCTGCCGATGCTGTTCCATGAAGCGATCCCCGGCCAAGAGGAAGAAAACGCGCAATACTTTACGAGCAACGGCTTCGGCGAGCAGCTGAAGTCGGTGGAGACGATCGACTACTGGTTCCGGCGGCTCGTCATGCAATACGACGAGGTGCTCCAGCGGCGGCAGCTGCTCACGCAGATGCTGCAGCGGACGAACCCCGAGGATTGCTCGAAGGCGATTTTGCAGATGGTGAACTAGCGGGCGGGCCGTAGGCCCAAAAAGAGGACCCGGGGCATCCCCCCGGGTCCTCTCTTTATTGCGCCGCGCCGGCATGCTCGGGCGCGTCCGCGGCGGCGCCTTCGCCGGCCGCCTCCTGCGCCGCCCGCCGGCGCTGCGCCGCCGTGTCCTCGCGGCGCCGGGCGACCGCGGCGTCGCCGACGATCACTTCGACCCGATGGATGTTCACGCCTTGGCTCGAAAATTTCATCTCGTATTCGGTCATCACGTTGTTGGGCGCGATGCCCTGCCCGTGCAGATCGAGCGAGATGTTGCGCATCATGAGCTCCGCCTCCGCGAAGGAGTTCAGCGAAAACTCGAACAACGACCGGGAATCGGTCTTGAAATGTATTTCCCCGTCGGCATTCAATATTTCGCGGTACTTCGCGAGGAAGTTCGCATGCGTCAACCGCCGGTTCGCATGGCGCGTCTTCGGCCACGGATCGCTGAAGTTGAGATAGATCCGCTCGATTTCCCCCGGGGCGAACATGTTCTCGATGCCCTCGATGTTGCCGAGCGCAAGGCGCAGGTTGTTCGGCGGCTCGGCGCCGCCATGCGCGTCCGACCAGGCCTCCCGCGTCTCGTCCGCCTTTTCGCTCGCTTTGCGAATTAATTCGTCGTACATATCGATGCCGATAAAATTCCATTCCGGGTGCTGCAGGCTCATCAAGCTGATAAAGCGCCCCTTGCCCATGCCCAGCTCTACATGAATCGGCTTGTCGTTGCCGAATACGTCGCGCCATCGTCCGCGGTACGCCGCCGGCTGCAGCACGACCCGCTCCTCGAGCGTCTGCAGCAGCTCCTTCGTCCCCGATCTTCTACGTAAACGCCCCATACGCTTCGCTCTTCCCCTTCGATATGCGGTACCCGCCTTGGTCTTTCCTTATTGTGCCCAATCGGGCGGGGGTTGTAAAGCGGGCAGGACCGGCCGCCGCGTGCGACGCCCGTCCCCCGCAGGCTCGTCCGCCTCCCGAAAACAAAAAGAGCCCCCGCATCGCTGCGGATGAGCTCTTCGGAACGGCTTCGCCCTATGGACGGCTTATTGCTTCAGCATCTTGCTGTCGACGGATTCCTTCAGCTTGCGGCGGGCGCTCGGCAGCAGCTCCGGCTGTTCGTTGAATTTATAGCCGGTCAGCGCGATCGCTTCCTTCACCGTCAGTTCGACCATGATCTTCTCCTCGCCATGAGGAACCGCTACTTCGTGCGTCATGTCGATCACCTCGTTCATGCGATTTTTGGAAAGGTAATCGTATTGTGCCCTTCCCTGCACTAACCCAAACCAACCTCTACGAAAACGCCGTTTTCGTTGTCGCGACACACTTGTAATATAACATGCCATGTAAGTTATGTCAAGATGTAAGCGCTTTATATTGGGGGAAATGGGCCCCGTCCCGTCTCCGTACTTTCGCTGTTCTTTCGTCCGCATCGTACGGAATTAGGGTCGTTTCCAGGGGGAAATCGGGTTTCGTCGTTCCCGGTTCGGGCGAATCGGCCGCTTTCCCTCCTTCGTCCAATTAGGGTACAATGGGGACAGAAAAAAATATTTTTCGGAATCGAGTGGGATGCGCACATATGACTAATCAAGACGCCGCGGCCGGCCCGGCGTTATGGGGCGACAAGCGGTTTCATACATGGAATTACGAGATGCGCGAGCGGTTCGGCGAGAAGGTGTTCAAGGTCATGCTGGACGCCGGCTTCACGTGTCCGAACCGGGACGGGTCGATCGCGACGGGCGGGTGTACGTTTTGCAGCGCTAGGGGCTCCGGCGATTTCGCCGGCAGCCGGCGCGACGACTTGGTCGTGCAGTTCGGGAAGGTGCGCGACCGGCAGCACGCGAAGTGGCCGAACGCGAAATACATCGGCTACTTCCAAGCGTATACGAATACCTACGCGCCGGTCGCGGAGCTGCGGGAATATTACGAGACGATTCTCGCCCTGCCCGGCGTCGTAGGGCTGTCGATCGCGACGCGGCCGGACTGTCTGCCGGACGACGTGATCGATTATTTGGCCGAGTTGAACGAACGGACGTATTTGTGGCTCGAGATGGGGCTGCAGACGGTGCACGAATCGACGTCTACGCTCATCAACCGGGCGCACGACACCGAGACGTATTTACAGGCGGTGGAGAAGCTGCGCGCTCGCGGCATTCGGGTGTGCGCGCATATCATCTACGGGCTGCCGCAGGAAACGCACGAGATGATGCTCGAGACGGGCGAGGCGGTCGCGCGGATGGACGTGCAGGGCATTAAAATTCACCTGCTGCATCTCATGCGCAAGACGCCGATGGTCAAGCAGTACGAGGCGGGTCTCCTGCGCTTCCTCGAGCGCGACGAGTACGTCGGGCTCGTCGTCGACACGCTCGAGCGGCTCCCGCCGGAGATGATCGTGCACCGCGTCACCGGCGACGCGCCCCGGGATCTGCTGATCGGGCCGACGTGGAGCCTTCGCAAGTGGGAAGTGCTTAACGCGATCGACGCCGAGCTCGCCCGCCGCGATACGTGGCAAGGCAAGCATTGGCGCGCCGGCGAGACGCTTCGCCCCGGCGCCGGTGCGGCGCGCGGGCTCGAGCTGGGGAGGTAACGCCGCCCATGGGCTTCCTCTCGATTTTATCGTTCGCCCATGCGATCGTCGGCGAACGGGTGCGTTCGGGCGACGTCGTCGTCGACGCGACGATGGGCAACGGGCACGATACGTTGTTTCTGGCCGGCCTCGTCGGCGACGGCGGCCATGTGTACGCCTTCGACGTGCAGCCCGCGGCGCTCGCCGCGACGCAGGCGCGCCTCGCCGCGGCGGGCGTGCCGGCGGCGAGGTACACGCTGCTGCTCCGGGATCACGCCGAGCTCGCGGACGCGCTGCCGACGGACGCGCGCGGCGCCGTCGCCGCGGCGATGTTCAATCTCGGCTACTTGCCCGGGGCCGACCATGCCGTGACGACGCAGCCGGCTACCACGCTGCGGGCTCTCGACGCCGCGCTCGCGACGCTGCGGGTCGGCGGCGCGCTGTGCGCCGTCGTCTACCCGGGCCATCCCGGGGGCGCCGAGGAGGCGGCCGCCGTCGAGGCGTGGGCCGCCGCGCTCGAGCCGGAGCGATGGCAGGCGGTGACGTATCGTTTTCTCAATCCGCGCAATCCGCCGCCGTACGTCGTCGCCGTGGAGAAGCGTAAATGACCCTCAAGGAGAGATCATGTTCATGACAGCACCTTATCCATTGAAATTCGTTCCCGAATTTAAAGAGCGCGTCTGGGGGGCTCGAGAGCTGGAGCGCTTCGGCTTCGAGCTGCCGCCGGGCAACATCGGCGAAGGCTGGATGATCGGCGAACACCCGAACGGCACGACGGCGGTCGAAAGCGGCCCGCTGGCCGGCGTGCGGCTCGACGAGCTGCGCGAGCGGTTCGGCGCCGAGTGGCTCGGCTCGCGGGGGATTTCCGCGAAGACGGGGCGGTTCCCGCTGCTGATTAAGCTGCTCGATTGCAGCGACGACCTGTCGGTGCAGGTACATCCGAACGACGATTACGCGCGCCTCGGCGCCGGAGAGCTCGGCAAGACGGAGATGTGGTACGTGCTCGACGCGAAGCCCGGGGCGAAGATTATTTACGGCTTGCGGGAGGGCGTGGAGCGCGCCGCGTTGGCGGCGGCCATCGCGGAAGGCCGTATTCTGGAGTGCCTGCATGAGGTGGAGGCGTCGGCGGGCGACACGTTCTACATCCCGGCGGGCACGGTGCATGCGCTCGGGGCGGGCGTGCTCGTGGCGGAGATTCAGCAGAACTCCGACACGACGTACCGCCTGTACGATTACGACCGTCCGGGCCTGGACGGCAAGCCGCGCGAGCTGCATATCGAAGACTCGCTGAACGTGATCGCGTACGACGGCGCCGGCGCCTCGTACGGCAAGACCGAGCTCGCGGGCGACAACGCGTGGCTGCAGCTCGCCGCCTCCCCCTACTTCACGGTGGAGAAAGGCCGCATCGGCGGCGAGTGGGCGCTGTCGACGTCCGCCGACAGCTTCCAAATTTTGATCGCCTGCGAGGGCTCGGGCGCCATTCGGTGGGCCGGCGGCGAGGCGGCCCTTCGGCCGGGCGACTGCTACCTGCTGCCCGCGAACCTGGGCGCCTATACGCTCGCCGGCGACGCGACCGTGCTCCGGAGCTACATTCCGTAGGCTCCATAGCATCCTTGCCGTCCGCCCCCCCCGCGTCCGCGTGCATTCCCACGTGCCCTTGCCGTTCCGGCGAGGGCTTTTTCCGTTCGCCCGCCGGTTCGCAGGCCGCGGCTGCAGCCGCGTCTTGGTCGCTGAGGCCATCCCCACCGCCCCTGCGCCGCGCTCCCGGCGTCACATTACGACGCGGATTCAACTCCCCCGCTCCCGCTCCTTGCCGCCCCCGCTTCGCCGCCCGCACATGAACTAACTCACAGGAGCCTCGCCGTTCCGCCTATCGCCCCCGCCGACATGCCCGCAGATAGCCTTTCGCACCAACTGGGAACACCCTTCCCTCTTTCGCGGTAAGGCGTTCCCACTTTCCGGGTACACCTTTCCCACTTGGCTACGTTCCACTTCCATCCGCTGCTGGCCGACACCCCGCCGCTCGCTTACCGACTGCAGTTCCGCATACCGCCGACAAACTCGCCAACAGCCCGCCGAACCAAACTGGGAACACCCTTCCCTCTTTCGCGGTAAGGCGTTCCCACTTTCCGGGTACACCCTTCCCACTTGGCTGCGTTCCGCCTACGTCCGCTGCCCGGTCGAGCCGACATGCTCGCATCGACCGCAGTTCTGCTACCCGCCGACATGCCCGCCGATAGCCTTTCGCACCAACTGGGAACACCCTTCCCTCTTTCGCGGTAAGGCGTTCCCTCTTTCCGGG
>NZ_DASQMZ010000086.1:0-41534 GCF_035645235.1 Paenibacillus sp. | reverse complement strand
ACAACTGAAGGAGCGCGTGAGGGAGATTACTTCGCGAACGCGGGGGATCTCAATGGAACGCAGGTTGAAAGAACTTAACCGCTATCTAATGGGATGGATTGGCTATTTCCGCTTGGCATCCGCGAAGACGCATTGCGAACGTCTCGACGAGTGGGTTCGCCGAAGGCTCCGCATGTGTCTGTGGAAGCAATGGAAGCTGCCGAGAACTCGCCTCAGAAACCTTCGTGCCCTAGGTGTGCCTGAATGGGCGGCAAGAATGATGGCTAACTCCAGACGTGGAAGTTGGGAGATGTCCCGAAACATAAACAACGCCCTTAATCGCTCCTACTGGAACGACCAAGGGCTGTTGAGTCTGACTTTTCGTTATCTAGAAATTCGTTAACCTTTAGGAACCGCCGTATGCGGACCCGCATGTACGGTGGTGTGAGAGGTCAGGGGCTAGCCGCCCCTACCTACTCGATTTATATCGAAGCGGTTTGGCTCTTTCAGCGTTATTCGGTATATTGGAATCATAGTGTCGAGTTTAACGGACGGGGATGACGGTCGAACATTGAGGCTCATACAGATAATGATTCACCACGCTGTGACGGATACGCAAGGCTCCGCGCTCGAACGGAGGTCGGCCAGGGGGATTGTTTTGGATCGGAACAACATCCTTCTGATCTACACGACGCGCTACAATGATTACAGCTTTCCGGGGGGCGGCGTGGAGGCTCATGAGCAATTGGAGGACGGATTGCGCAGGGAGCTTGCCGAAGAGACGGGCGCAAGCCGGATCGAGATCATTCGGGAATTCGGGTATGTCGATGAATATCGGCCATCTCATAAACCCGAATACGATTTTATTCATATGACATCCTATTTTTACGTCTGCGAGATCGACCATGACTTTACGAAGGTGCAGTTGGAGGAGTACGAGGTCGCTAACGGCTCCCGCCCCGTGTGGGTCGATATTCGCGAAGCCATCGCGCATAACAAGGCCGTCATGGAGAAGAAGGAAGCGTCCATGGGCTTCTCGATCGCGCGCGAAACGTTGGTGCTCGAGCTAATTCTTAAGGAGTTACATTGACACCGGAGCCGGCCTTAGCGGAGAACTCCGCTAACGGGGCGGTTTTCGGCCGGTTTCGGGCCAAGTTACCGGAGAACTCCGCTAACGGGGCCGCTTTCCGCCGGTTTCGGGCCGAGTTACCGGAGAACTCCGCTAACGGGGCGGCATTCGGCCGGCGCTGCGCCGCGGCGGACCGCCGCCGACTATGACGGAGCATATCGAAGAACGAAAGGAGGGGAGTCCGATCTGCTGCATGACCATCGCAAGGCGCGATATCGTATCGAAGAAGATTCTTACGGAGGCGAAAGGGTACCTGGACGTCGGCTTCACCCATTCGCTGAACCCGTACAGCGGGTGCGCCTTCGCCTGCGCCTATTGTTACGTCAGAGAGATGCCTCTCCAGAAATTTAAAGAGACGCCCTGGGGCGAATGGCTGGACGTCAAGACCAACGCGGTCGAGAATTACCGAACCGAAATCGCAAGCCTGCGGCGAAGGCAAAAGCCCGTCCGCATCTTCCTGTCCTCCGCGACCGACCCTTACCAACCGGCGGAGCGGGAGGCGAAGCTGACCCGGAGCATTCTGGAGGAGATGGTCGTTCGCCCGCCCGATGCGCTCCAAATTCAAACGCGCGCCCCGCTCGTCGCGAGAGACATCGACGTGCTGTCGCAGCTGAAGGCGAAGTGCAACGTCGTCGTCTCCATGACGATCGAAACCGACCGCGAAGACATGAAGCGTCTGTTCGCACCGAAGGCGCCGGGCATCGGGCTGCGCATCAAAGCGTTGAGAGAGGTTCACGAGGCGGGGATCTTTACGCAAGCCGCGATTTCGCCCGTGCTGCCGTACACGCCCGACTTTCCGAAGCGGCTCGAGGGCATCGCGGACCGGATATGGATCGACACGCTCCACATCGGCGACGGCGCGATGGGGAAGCGTTCCGCTCGGCTGGGGATGCCCGGGCTGTTCGAAAGCAGAGATCTCGCCGGGTGGTACCGGCCGGACTTACATCTTCTGGTGGAGAAGCAGTTCAAGGAGGCGCTTCCCGAAGCGATCGTTCGCGTGTCCAAAGAGGAAGCGTACCCGTTCGATTCGTAATCATGAAGCACGGCTGCACACGGCGGCGTTCGCCGGGGGCGGCCGTTTTTTCATTTTCGGGGAAACTTATGCAAGGAATGCAGCGGAACGCGCGGATAGACCGTCTAATAGGGTGGAGGTGATCGACGAGTGAAGCCGGTCGGCAAAGACGAGAAGGAACCGTACTCGCGCGATCCGAGCGAGGCGTTGGAGCAGCTGATGGAGCGTTACGGCAGCGCGGTTCTGCGCACCGCATATTTCTACACGGGCGATCGCCATCTGGCGGAGGATATCAGTCAGGAAGTATTTCTAAGAGCCTATCGAAAATGGTCCTCGTTCCGCGGCGACAGCGCCGTCAAGACGTGGCTGACGACGATCGCGGTCAACGTGTGCCGAGACAAGATGGGCGTCCGCATGTTTTCGGAGCAGCCAACCGACCCGAGCCTCATGGAGCTCGGCCGCACGGTCAGCGTCGAAGAAGAGGCGCTGGAGCGGTGGGAGAAGAGCGAGGTGCTGCGGCATCTCTTGCGACTGCCCGTCCCTTATCAAGAAGCGTTGTATTTGTATTATTACATGGAGCTGAGCACGAAGGAGATCGCCGATGCGACGTCGACGCCCGAGGGTACCGTGCGCAATCGGCTGCACCGGGCGCGCGCGGCGATGGCGCGAGAGATGAAACAAGGAGGCGGCGAGGGATGACCGATACGAGCAAAGAGACGGAGTTGGATCGGGAAGTCGATCGGAAGCTGGAACAACATTTGCGGAGGGAGATGGATGAGATGATGTTCGCGAAGATGGTCATGAGCGAGGAAGCGAAGCGGAAGGTGCGGGAGCGGGCGCGGGAGGGAACGGCGCCGGCGGGCGGACGCCGGTTCGTCCTCCCGAGAACGTGGCTCGCGGGGGCGGCGGCGCTGGCCGCGGCGGCGGCGATCGTCGCGGGCGTCCCGGCGCTGCTGCAGCCGGACGCCCCGGCGCCCGCCGAAAGCCCGATCGCCGGCGCGCCGGCGGCGCCCGGCGACGCCGCGGGCTCCCAGTTGTCGGAGCTGAAGACGACGACGCTCGGCTCCATCGAGGAGGCGCGTGCGGCGTTCGGGCCGGAGCTGCGCGCGCCGAGCGGCGCGCCGCAAGGGTACGCGCTGACGGAGACGGTCGCCGTCGCGCAGGGCGACACGGTCCGCGACGTGATCTTCACGTACGCGTCGGGCGACAAGACGGTGACGTTGTCGGCGAGCCGCATGCCGGCGTCGTTCCCGGCGGACCTATTTACGAAGGTCGACGTCGGCGGCGCGGAAGGCTTCGTCTTCGAGCAGCCGGAGCTCGTCGAGCTGTTCTGGACGAAGGACGGCGTCCACTATTCGATCGTCGGCGCGCTGACGGCCGAGGAAGCGCTCGCCTTCGCCGCGTCGATCGAATAACCGCGCATCAATCCAAGACAACGCGCGAGATCAAGAAAATGAAATGACGAAGCTGCCGCGATTGTACTATATTGATATTAGGGCCTGCGCCGGCGCGCAGGCCTTTCGCGTATTATTCATGCGGGGCGGGAGGCTTCATTATGTTTCTAGGCGCGAGCATTCGGTACCGGTTGATGGTGTTAATGATTTGCCTAACCACGATTCCGGTGCTCGTCGTGACGTGGTTCGCGACGCAGCACACGCGCAGCTCGGTGGAGAAGGAGCTTATCGAAGCGAACCGTTCGCGCATGCTGTGGGCGCAGCAATATTTGGACGAGCTCGTACGGCAGATCGATGTCCTGTTTTATTCGCTGCAAATTAACCAGACGCTGATGGACGGCCTCTCGGCGACGGAGCCGCAAAGCGTCGGCCGCCAGTTCCGTACGCAGCAATACATCCAGGAGACGCTGACGACGGCGTTCTACGCCCATTCGCGCAAAATCGATCAACTTTCGTTATACACGCATCAAAATCAAAGCCTCTACTCCGTCAATTTCTCTACCAGCGGACTGATTCATTCGCTGGATATCCGGAGCGGCCCATGGAGCCGGATCGGTATGTCGCCGATCAGCCTGTATTTTAAGCAATCCGGAGACAGCATCTACGCGTTCCACAGCGTCAACGCATTCGAAACCCGCGCCTTGCTCGGCGGGCTGTCCGTCCGCATTAACGACCAGGTGTGGAGACAGGTGAGCGACATCCTGCGGTCGGGCCCGGACAGCGTCGTATTTCTGATGAACGACGAAGGAGAGCTGCTCGCCGGGTCGTCCGCCTCGGGCTCGTTCGACCGCGCCTTGGCGGCGATTCGGGCGGAGCAGGACGCCGGCGCGCTGCAGCGGTTCCGGCGGACGGAAGGTCACTTCCTGTTCGCGGAGCAAATCGAGGACGGAGGGCTCACGATTTTGAAAGCGGTTCCGCTGTCCAGCGTCGCGGCGAGCGCCGATTCCACCGTGCGGACGGGCCTGCTCGCGGGGCTGCTGGCGGCGGCGGCGTCCGTGCTCGCCTCCATTCTCGTCTCGCTCCGCATCAGCCGGCCGATCGTGGCGCTCGCCAAGACGATGCGCACGGCGCCGATCCACCACTTCGAAATGACCTCGGTGAGGAGCCGCGACGAAATCGGCCTGCTCGAGCGGGGGTACAACTCCATGATGCAGCGCATCAAGGAGCTGATCGAACACGAGTACCGGCGCGAGCTCGAGGTGAAGAACGCACAGCTTCTGGCGCTGCAGGCGCAGATCAATCCGCATTTTCTCAACAATACGCTGAATTTGATCGGCGGCCTCGCGCTGTCGAAGGGCGTGCCGGAAATTCATACGATCACCCGGGGCATCGGCGACTTGCTGCGGTATTCGATCGGGTCGGGGGAGGATACCGCCTCCCTGGCCGACGAGCTAAAACATGCGCGCAACTACCTGCTCATCCAGGAGCAGCGCTTCCGCGGCCGCTGCCGGGTCGTCCTGCGCGCGGACGAGCCGCCGCCCGACGTGCGGATGCCCCGCTTCGCGCTGCAGCCCCTCATCGAAAACGCGTTCGAGCACGGCCTCCAGCCGAAGCCGGGCGCGTGGGAGGTCGAAATTCGGGTACGCTCGATTCGCGGGTGCGTCTGCGTGCTGATTCGCGACAACGGCGTCGGCATGGACGCGGAGACGCTGCAGGCGCTGCGGGAGGAGCTTCGGGCGGGCGTCTCGCTCCGCCCGCAGCCGTCCGCGGCCGAACCGGGGCGGCCTCAGCGCCGCAAGGGCATCGGGCTGCGTAACGTAGACGCCCGGCTGAAGCTGAGCTTCGGCGGGGCCGGGGTTCGCCTATTTAGCCGGCCGGGCGCCGGCACCGCGATCGCGATCGCGCTGCCGGCAGGCGGCGGCGCAGAGGAGGGGGAACGCGAATGAGACGCGTATTGATCGTAGACGACGAGCCGTGGGCGCGCGAGGTCGTCAAGTCGCTCGCCGCTTGGGCGCGGCTTCGGCTCGAGGTCGCCGGCGAGGCGGAGGACGGCGACGAGGCGCTGGCGCTGATCGAGACGCTCCGGCCGGACATCGTCGTCACCGACATGCGGATGCCGGGCGTGGACGGCATACAGCTGCTGCAGGCGATGAAGGACCGCTTCCCGCGGCTCAAGATCGTCGTCATGAGCGGGTATGACGACTTCGCGTATTTAAAGCAGGCGATTCAGTCCCGCGCGGTCGAATATATGCTCAAGCCGATCGACCCGGACGAACTGAACGCGGCGCTCGCCCGCTGCGTAAGCGAGCTGGAATCGCTCGAACGGACGGTGCACACGTCTTGGAGGGCGCCGCTCGTCTTGCCCGAGCCGGGCATGACGGAGCGGTACGCCGCGCTGCGCCAACGCGCGTTCGCGGCGTTGTTCGAGCTGAACACGGCGGCGGCGCGCCAGTCGTTCGAGAAGCTCGGGGAGCTGCTCGACGCCGCGTACCCGGGCGGCCTCGACCGGGCGATGCGGGAGAAGGTGCAAGGCGACTTCCTTCAGGTGCTGGAGGAGTTTACGGCGGAGCGGCCCGGCGAGCTCCCGGCGCCGCCGCGACGGGACGTTCCGGATGCGGCGGGCGGCGATGCGGGGGGCGCGGCGGCGCTGCGCGCGATCGCCGAAGCGTACGCGGAAGCGATCGAAGGCATCGAGCGGTTCCGCCGCAGCAAAACGCGGCTCATCCTCGACGAGGTGACGGCATACATCGACGCGCAGTACGCCGATCCGATCACGCTCGAGACGATCGCTCGCCGCTTCTATGTGAGCAAGGAACACCTGAGCCGGACGTTCAAGCTGGCTACGGGGGAAACCGTGACGGACGCGATCGTCGCAAGGCGCATCGGGAAGGCGAAGGAGCTGCTGCTGCGTCCCGGCGTCTCGATCAAAGACGTCGCGAGCATGGTCGGATACCCCGATCTGCCGTATTTCCACCGCATTTTCAAGAAAGAGACGGGCATTACGCCGGGCGAATTCCGCGAAGGCGGCCGGAACTGAAAGCGATGTCAATATCGTGCAACGAAACGCGCTAATCCGCGCGAATGTTCGATCGCGGGCACTCCCTTATACTGAGGTCGTAACTATTCCAAGGGGGTAACCTACATGAGGAAAGCGCTTTATCTAATGTTGATTTTCGCGATGTCGTTAACGTTGCTGGCGGCGTGCAGCAGCGGCGGCGGAACGCCGAGCGCCGAACCGGAGCCGGCGAAGGCGGAGCAGCCGACGAACGCGGCGGCGGAGCAGCCGGCCGCGGCCGAACCGGCGAAGGAGGTCAAGCTGAAGGTCATGCTCGGCCATCCGCGATTTAAGGAGCAGTTCGAGCGGTACTTCGAGCAGTTCAAGGCGAAGGAGCTGGCGGAGAAAAACATCGCCGTCACGATCGAGCTCGAGATGCCGAATCCGGACCAGGCGAAGCAGGTGCTGCAGGCGAGACTCGCGTCGAACGACGCGCCGGACATTTTCGACGTGCATGCGAACGATCTTTCGACCTACTATAAAGCCGGCTATCTCGAGGATTTGTCGGCGCAGCCGTTCGTCGCCTCGCTGTACGACGGCGTGAAGCAGCAGGTGACGCTGGACGGCAAAGTCGTAGCGCTGCCGCTGGAAAGCTTGTCGTGGGGCTATTTGTATAACAAGAAGATTTTCGCGGACCACGGCATTACGCCGCCGCAGACGCTGGACGAAATGAAGGCGGCCGTCGAGAAGCTGAAGGCGGCCGGCGTGGCGCCGTTCCTGCTGGCGTTCCAAGAGTCCTGGGTGCCGCAGCTGATGACGGCGTTGTCGCTCGGCGGCATCGTCTCCTCCGAGCAGCCGGATTGGATCGAGCGGATGAACAAGGGCGAAGCGTCGTACGCGGACGTGGCGGGCATTTTCGATATTATCGATCTCATTATGGAAAATGGTACGGAAAAGCCGTTCGAGGTCGGCAACGAAGCGGGTTCGACCGACTTCGCGAACGGGAAAGCGGCGATGTGGGTGCAAGGCCCGTGGAACGCGGAGACGATTCTCAAGGTCAACCCGGCGATGGAATTCGGCGTCGCGCCGCTGCCGGTCAGCAACAATCCGGCGGGCACGATGATCAACCTGTCGACGTCGACGACGATGGCGGTGTCGCCGACGAGCGAAAACAAGGAAGTCGCGCTCGACCTGCTCAACTACATCCTCGACGAGAACGATTCGTCGGCGCTGTTCCAGGAGCTGAAATTTAACCCGGTCTCGAAGGTGCATCAATACGAAGTGTTCCCTTGGGTGAACGAAGCGTCCGAATACGTAGCGCAAGGGAAGGCGTACCAAGATTTGAAGCTTCCGAACGGCGTGACCGACGAGCAGGCGAAGCTGCTGCAGAGCTATTACGCGAAGGAAGTGACGAAGGAAGACTTCATCGAGACGATGGATCGCACCTGGGCCGCCGCCGTGAAGGCGTCGCAATGATGCGAGACGCGAAGCGGAGGTGAGCGCCATGCCTACCGCGAGTCGAAGACGGAGGGCGACGCTCTCGCTGCTCGCCTTCGTATTCCCGGCCTTGCTGTTTTATCTCGTCTTTACCATCGCCCCCGCGTTCGGGGGCGTATGGTACAGCTTGACCGACTGGAACGGGCTGAACCGGACGTACGACTTCGTAGGGCTCTCGAATTACGTCGAGGCGCTGCGAGACGACGCCTACTTCCTGGATGCGATCCTGTTCACGCTCAAGTATGTGATCTACATGGTCGTGCTGCAGAACGTCATCGCGCTGCTGCTGGCCGTGCTCGTGGAGTCGCGCCGACGAAGCAAGGTGTGGTTCCGCACGATCTTCTTCATGCCGAACATGCTGAGCCTCATCATCGGCGGGTTTATGTGGGTGTTCATCTTTACGAAGGTGCTGCCGGCGCTGGCCGAAGGAACGGGGCTGTCGTTTCTCGATCAATCGTGGATCGGGAATCCTTCGCTTTCGTTCTATTCGATTTTGATCCTGTCGCTGTGGGGCGGCGTCGGCTACTTGATGGTCATCTACATCGCCGCGCTGCAGAGCGTGCCTCGGCAGCTTCTGGAGGCTGCCGCCATCGACGGCGCTCGGACGCTGCAGCTGTTCCGCCACGTGACGCTGCCGATGATTTATCCGGCGATGACGATCGGCGTCTTCCTGACGCTCAGCTCGTCCTTCAAGGTGTACGACGCGGTGTTCGCGCTGACGGGCGGCGGCCCCGGGCGATCGACGCAGGTCATCGCGCTTAATATCGTGGAGGAGGCGTTCCGCTTCCAGCAGCGATACGGCTATGCGAGCGCCAAGGCGATCGTGCTGTTCCTCATCGTGCTGCTCATTACGCTCGTGCAGCTGTGGCTCATGAAGCGAAGGGAGGTGGAAGCATGACGGAGGAGCATCGGAACGGCGCGAGCGCGTTCGGCCGGCGGGCGGGGAACGCCGCGGCGCGGCTCGTCCTCGTCTGCGCGGCGGTCTTTACGCTGTTCCCGGTCTACATGGCGCTGCTGAACTCGTTCAAGGCGGACGGGGAGATGCTCAGCCGAATTTTGGCGTGGCCGAGCCGCCTCGATTTCGCCAACTACGCGGACGCGTACCGGAAGATCGAGTTTCCGTCGAGCTTCCTGAACACGATCGTCGTCACCGCGATCGGCGTCGCCGGCATCGTGTTGTTCGCTTCGATGGCGGGATACAAACTGTCGCGTACGCCCGGCAAGCTCAGCGCGGCGCTCTTCGGCTTCTTCGTGCTGTCGTCGCTCATTCCGTTCCATTCGATTTTGATCAGCCTCGTGAAGATCGCCAGGGAGCTGCATGTCCAGGGCACCACGTACGGACTCGGCCTGATCTATATCGGGCTCGGGGTGGCGCTCGCGATCTTCCTCTATCACGGGTTCGTCAAGTCGATCCCGCGCGAGCTCGACGAGGCGGCCGTCATCGACGGCTGCGGGGAGCTTCGGCTGTTCTTCGCGGTCATCTTGCCGCTGCTGCTCCCGATCACCGCGACCGTGGCGATTTTGAACGCGCTGTGGATGTGGAACGATTTCCTGCTGCCGCTGCTGATGCTGACGAATAGCGATTATTACACGCTGCTGATTTCTACGAATATGCTGTTCGGCGAATACAACAACGATTGGTCGGCGATTTTGGCATCCCTGATCTTAACGATGCTGCCGGTCATCGCGGTATATTTGCTGCTGCAAAAATACATTCTGAGCGGCATCGCCGAAGGGGCGATCAAGGGGTAACCCTCGCTCGGAAGGGAGAACAGGATGGACGCTGCTGCGAACGAAGTATGCGGGTTTTTAAGGGCGTCGGGGCGTCGGCTCGTCAACGGCGAAGGCCGGGAGCTGCTGCTGCGCGGCGTCGGCTTCGGCAGCTGGCTGCTGCCGGAGGGCTACATGTGGCGCTTCCCCGACGCGGGCGATCGGCCCCGGCGCATCGAGCGCATGGTCGAATCGCTCGTCGGGGCCGAGGAGGCGGAGCGATTTTGGGACGAATACTACGATACCTACGTCGCCGAGGCCGACATTCGGGCGGTCGCCGCGCATGGCTTTAACTCGGTGCGCGTCCCGATCAACGCCAGAACGCTGATCGAAAACGAGACGCCCCTGCGGCTTCGGCCCGACCGGCTTGCGCTGCTTGACCGGGTCATCGCCTGGTGCCGGACGTATAAGCTATACGTGATTTTGGACTTGCACGGCGCGCCCGGCGGGCAAACCGGGACGAACATCGACGATTCCGAACACGACCGCCCCGAACTGTTTCTCGACGAGAAAAACAAACAGCTCACGATCGCCCTGTGGCGTTTGCTGGCGGAGCGCTATAAGGACGAGTGGATCGTAGCCGGTTACGACCTGTTGAACGAGCCGCTGCCGGACTGGTTCGCGGCGTACAACGACCAAGTGATGCCGCTGTATCGGGACATCATACAAGCAATCCGCGAGGTCGACGATCGGCACATGATCATCCTCGAAGGGGCGCATTGGGCGACGGATTGGTCGATCTTTACGGAGAAGCTCGACGAGAATGTGATGCTGCAGTTCCATAAGTATTGGAACGCCCCGGACGCCGAGAGCCTGCGGGCGTTCCTCGAGAAGCGGGACGAATGGGACGTGCCGATCTTCATGGGCGAGGGCGGGGAAAACAACTGCGACTGGTTCGCGGGAGCGTTCCGGCTGTACGAGGACCTCGACATCTCGTGGAATTTCTGGACGTGGAAGAAGCTCGACTGCACGAACTCCCCGTATTCGGTGAGGAAGCCGGAAGGCTGGGACCTCCTTGTCGCTTACTTGGAGGGCGGCGACAAGCCGGAGCCGTCGGCGGCGCGGGGCATTCTCCGGCAGTACCTTGAGCATCTGCGCCTCGAGAACTGCGACTACCGGCCGCAGGTCGTGAACGCGCTGTTCCGGCGGCCGCCCGTGCGCATCCCGGCGGCGTTTTACGGTTACGGCGGGGAGGGCGTCGGCTTCGGGGTCCGGGCGAAGACGGAGAGCGCGACCGGCTTTCGAGCGGGCGACGGCACCGATATCCGGTTCGTCGTCGAGGGCGCGCGGGAGCGGCCGAATTTCCAGCATATGAAGGGCGAGGAATGGCAGCCGGACGAGTGGCTGTACGTTCGGCTCGCGGCGGACGATTGGCTCGCGTACGACGTGACGCTTCGGCCCGAGCAGGCAGCGCTCGAGCTCGCCGTCGAGCTTCGGATGCGCACGGCCGGCGGCAGCTTGCTCCTCTTCTGGAACGGCGAGGCCGTCGGCGCCGTCGCCCCGACGGCGGAGGAGTGGCAAACCGTTCGGCTGTCCGGCAGCGTGCAAGGCGCGCCGGGGACCAATCGACTGAAGGTAAGCGCCTATGGGCATCCCGTAGGATTGCAGTGGGTGTCGGTGTCGCCGCATTCTCCTTGAACGAATGGCTGCGGCAGCGGGGGCGCGACGCGAGGAGGCGCGGGTTCCCGTTGCTTGCGGCCGCGTTTCGGCATGCCTGTAAGCGTTTCCAAATCTAGGGAGAGGGGGGATGTCCATCGGGCAGCTTCGAACGCGCTGACGGATTGAAGTCGACATTATAGGATACGGAGGTTATGTATAGTGCGAAGAGGAAGTCGATCGTTCCGCGCCTTGATGGCGTTCGCCGTGGCATTGGGCTTGGGGTCGGGGATCGCGGCGAAGCCGCAGCCGGCCGCCGCCGCGATAACGTCCGGCGATTTTTTGAAGACGGACGGGAAATATTTGAAGAACAATTACGGCACCGGGGAAGTCGTGCAGCTTCGCGGCACGAACGTAGGCGGATGGCTGGCGCAAGAGGACTGGATGTCGCCGCTCGGGGAGAACGCGTCCGACCGGACGGGATGGACGGCCGACGCTTCCGCGAATGCCGGGTCGGCCGGCCTCGCGCTGGACGGAGACCGGACGACCGCCTGGAATACCGGGGCGAATCAGACGAGCGGACAATGGTTTCAGGTGGACCTCGGAACGCCGACGCTGTTCAACCGCATCTATCTCGACGCGGCGGGCCTAACGGGCGATTACCCCCGGGGCTACCAAATTTTAGTTTCGAACGACGCCGTCAGCTGGAAGGATGCGGCGAGCGGGGAAGGCGCCGTGCAGCAGACGGTCGTTCGATTCGCGCCTCAAGTCGCGCGTTACATTCGCGTCGCCCAGACGGGCGGCAGCGCAACGAATTGGTGGTCAATCGCCGAGTTCAACATTTTCTCGGACCCGGTGCTGCATAACGGAAACTTTACGGCGTCCGCCTCGTCGAGCGGGACCGGCACGTCGGCGGCGAACGCATTGGACGGAGACGTCGACACGCGCTGGACGAGCGGCGCGGGACAGTCGCCGAACCAAACCTTCACGATCCACCTCGGGAAAAATACGGAGGTGAGCCGCGTCTTGATCGATGCGGGGCCATCTTCTCCGGGGGACTACCCGCGGGGGTACGAGGTGTGGGGGCTGACCGACGGCACGTGGAAAAAGTACGCGAGCGGCTACGGTTCCTCCCGTATCGTCTATGCGGAATTTTGGTGGGCGGCTTGGATGACCGACATCCGCATCGTCCAAACGGGAAGCCACAGCAACTGGTGGTCGATCGCCGAGGTGGCCGTGTACGGCGGGGGCAGCTTCGAGCGTTCGGGGTGGACGGTGACCGCCTCGTCCAGCGATCCGAGTATGCCGCCGACGCATATGAAGGACAACGACGCCGCCACGCGTTGGTCGACGGGCGCCGCCCAATCGAGCGGGCAATGGGTGCAGATCGATATGGGCGCGGCGATCACCTTCAACCAGATCGTGCTCGATACGGCCAAGAACAGCGTCGAGGAACAGGATTACCCGCGCGCGTACGATGTGCAGGTATCGAAGGACGGCGCGAATTGGACCCCGGTCGCCCAGGGTCAAGGCAGGGTGAAGGCGACCCCGATCAATTTCCCGGCGGTGAGCGCCCGCTACATCAAAATTTCGTTAACGGCGAGCGCCTCCAACTGGTGGTCGATCGGCGAGCTGAACGTGTATTTAAACAACGACGATTACACGTTGTTTAAGACGTTGAAAGCCCGGTTCGGCGACGCGACGACGGAAAGCATCTACACGACGCATCAAAATACGTGGATTCAAGAGAGCGATCTCGATCGGATCGCGAGCATGGGGCTGAACGTCATTCGCCTTCCGATCGCTTGGTTCGAAATCGTGAACGAAGACGGGACGATCAAGAGCAACGCCTGGGATCAGATCGACTGGTTCATCGCCGAAGCGGCCGAGCGCGACATATACACGCTGCTCGATTTGCACACGGTGCCGGGCGGCGGCTGCCCATGGGGAAGCTGCGGTCGGGTCGGCCCGAACCCGAACGAGTTTTGGACGAACGCCGCGCATCAGGACATGGTGGTCGACATTTGGGAAGCGGTCGCCGCGCGTTACAACGGCAACCCGGCCGTCGCGGGCTACGACCTGATCAACGAGCCGCTGATCGATTACGGCGAAGACGCCGACGACGTGAAGCAGAAGAGCGATTACTATCACCGCTTGTATACCGCCGTCCGCGCGATCGATCCGGATCATACGATCTATATCGCGGCGTTCTTCGATTGGGCCAATATCGCGAAGCCGCATGCGGCGCCGTACCATTGGACGAACGTGGTCTACGAAATTCATCCGTACGAGATGCCCGGCGGCAAGGATTATAACGCGCAGAACGCATTGGTCGAAAAGCAGCTTCTCGAGGTCGCAAAGAAGCTGGAGGACCCGGAATACGGGGTGCCGGTGCTGTACGGCGAATTCTCGTTATATCACTACGACGATGTGTGGGCGAAGTTCCTAAACGGACTGAACGCTCTGAACGTCTCGTGGACGAATTGGTCGTACAAAGTGAGAGGCGGCATGTACGAGGGAATCGGGGGCTACTGGGGCTACTACAACTCGAATCCGAACCCGGTGCCGATCATGAACACGGAGACGGCCTCGACGATCGCCGCCAAGCTGGGTCAATTCGGCACGAGCCAATTCCAGCCGAACCAAAGCTTTATCGATACGGTCGGCAAGGTGTCCAGAGGCGGGGTCTACATGCTGCCGCTGCCGCTGGAGCAAAGCGGCTGGAGCGCTTCAGCCTCCTCGACGGAGCCGGGCGGCTCCCCGGCGAACGCGATCGACTGGGACGCGGCTACCCGCTGGAGCAGCGGCGCGCCGCAATCGAACGGACAATGGTTCCAAGTGAACCTAGGGAAGAAGGAGACGTTCGAGCAGCTCATATTCGAAACCGGCTCCGGCAGCACGTGGGATTACGCGCGCGCCTTCGACGTGCAGGTGTCCAACGACGGCGCGAATTGGACGACCGTCGCGACCAAGCAAGGCTTCGGCCATAAGATCGTCGTATCGTTCGCTCCGGTACATGCGCAGTACGTTCGGATCGTGCAGACGGGCAGCGCGCCGGAATGGTGGTCGATCGCTGAACTCCATTTGTACGGCGAACCCGCGCTCGACCGTTCGGGCGTCTCGACTTCCGCTTCCTCGACGGCGCCCGGCGAGTCGCCGGCGAACGCGATCGATGCGGATGCCGCTACGCGATGGAGCACGGGCGCGCCGCAAGCGAGCGGACAATACCTCCAGCTCGACCTCGGCAAGCCGCAGCCCTTCAACCGGGTGCTGGTCGATGCGGGCTCGTACGCGAACGATTATATGAGGGGCTACGAGATTCAGGTTTCGCAGGACGGCGCGCAATGGACGACGGTCGCGAGCGGGTCGAATCAACAGCCGGCGATGCTCGTGACGTTCCCGAATCAATACGCCAGGTATGTGAAGCTCGTGCAAACGGGCGCAAGCTCCTCTTGGTGGTCCGTAACGGATCTACGGGTATTCGGCGAGCTGGAGCGGAGCCGCGCGGGCTGGACGGCGACCGCGTTCTCGACCGAAGCTGGCGGATCCGCGTCGAACGCGCTGGACGGCAACGACGCGACGCGGTGGAGCTCGGGCGTCGCGCAGGCGGAGAGCCAATGGTTCGAGGTCAATATGGGCGCTCGTCAATGGTTCAACCACCTCGTCATCGACGCGGGCGCAAGCTCCGGGGATTACGCGAGGGATTACATCGTGCAGGTGACGTCCGACATCGACGCCTCGACGGGCTGGCCGACGAACTGGCGCACCGTCGCGAACGGCGAAGGAACCGGACCGGTCATCACGGTAAACTTCGGCATCGTTCACGAGCAATTCGTACGCGTCTTAACGAAGGACAGCTCCGGCAACTGGTGGTCCATCCACGAGCTGCGTGTATTCGAATAACGCCGGATCGTTAGCGGTCCATGAAAAGAAAGGGGCCGTTCCTTCCGTTCGCCGTATCGGGGAGGGGCGGCCCTTCTTTCAAAAGGAGGAACAATGACGATGCGCAAGATATACGAACGATTGCTGAAAATCGGGACCGCGGCTCTTGTATTCTGCGGCGGGTGGCTGCCGTCGACGGCAGGCCATGCCGAAGGCTTCCCGTATCAGGATGCGACGCTGCCGGTCGAGCAGCGCGTCGCGGACTTGCTGTCCCGGATGACGCTGGAGGAAAAAATCGGGCAGATGCTGCAAGTGGAGCGATTGACCGCGACGCCGGAGCAGGTAAGGGATCATACGATCGGTTCCGTCTTGAGCGGAGGCGGCTCGAATCCGTCGCCGAATACGCCGACGGCTTGGGCGGACGAGACCGATTCGTTCCAAGCCGCCGCGCTGCAGACTCGGCTGCAAATTCCGATCCTCTACGGCGTCGACGCCGTTCATGGGCACAACAACGTCTACGGCGCCACGATATTCCCGCATAACGTCGGGTTGGGGGCGGCGGGGGATCCGGACCTTGCGAGAAGGGCGGGAGCGATCACGGCCAAGGAGGTTCGCGCGACAGGCATCCAATGGAGCTTCTCCCCTTGCCTGTGCGCGCCGCAGGACATCCGGTGGGGGCGTACGTACGAGGGTTATTCGGAAAACGTTACCCTCGCCGGCCTTCTCGGCGCCGCTTATACCGAAGGGCTTCAGGGAGCGCCCGGCGAACCCGGTTTCCTGAAAGGAACCAAGGTCGCCGGCTCCGCGAAGCATTGGCTCGGCGACGGCAATACGACGGGCGGCGACGATCAAGGCGAAGTAACGCTGACCGAGGAGGAGTTGGACCCATATATACAGCCGTATAAGGAAGCCATCGCTGCCGGCGTAAGAACCGTTATGGTGTCCTTGTCGACTTGGAACGGCATGAAGGCGCATACCCACCACCGGCTCATTACCGGCATGCTGAAGCAGGAGCTCGGGTTTACCGGCATCGTCGTATCGGACTGGAACGGGACGTATGCGCTGGTGAATCAAGGCGTGTACCCGACGTACGCCGAGGCACTGAAGGCTACGGTCAACGCGGGGATCGATTTGTTCATGGAGCCGGACCATTGGCAGCAGTTCGCGCCGACCTTGCTCGGGTTAGTCCAAGGCAACGAAGTGTCGACGGCTAGAATCGACGACGCCGTCAGTCGAATTTTGCGGGTCAAATTCGAGGCGGGCCTCTTCGAAGCTCCTTATGCGGATCGCGGCTTGCTTCAGGAGGGGACGTTCGGCGGCGCCGCGCACCGCGCCGTCGCCCGCGAAGCCGTGCGGAAATCCGCGACGCTGCTGAAGAACGAGAACCGCTTGCTGCCGCTGTCGAAGAGCGCCCGCGTGTTCGTAGCCGGCAAGAAAGCCCACGATATCGGCTATCAAAGCGGCGGATGGACGATTACGTGGCAAGGCTCCCCCGGCCCCATTACGCCCGGAACGACCATCCTGGAGGGAATTCAGGCGGCGGTCGCGAACCCGGGGAACGTCACCTACGCGCAGGACGGCTTCGGCGCGTCGGGGCATGACGTCGCGATCGTCGTCATCGGGGAAGAGCCGTCGGCGGAGATGATCGGCGACGTAGGCCCCGGCCAGCCGCGGCCGGATTTGGAGCTGGCCGCCGAGGATATCGAGCTCCTGAACAACGTGAAGAGCGCCGGCGTGCCGATGGTGGTCGTCCTGCTGTCGGGCCGGCCGATGATCGTGACGAATGCGCTGCCGGAGTGGAGCGCGTTCGTCGCCGCATGGCTGCCCGGGACGGAAGGGGCCGGTCTCGCGGACGTGCTGTTCGGGGACTATGACTTTACCGGCAAGCTGCCCTTCACGTGGCCGAGAAGCATGGATCGGATTCCGGCGAATTCGAACGATGCCGCATCCTCTCCGTTATTTCCGTTCGGCTATGGGTTGAACGGCTCGCCGTCGCACACGAAGGAAGCGCCGGGCTTCGTCGAGGCCGAGAATTTCAACGCCGCCGCCGGCGTGCAGACGGAAGCCTCCACAGACGTGAACGGGAGTTTGAACGTCGGGTACATCGATCCGGCGGATTGGATGGAGTACCGGCTGAACGTACCCGCGGCGGGAGCGTACCGCATCCGGCTTCGCGTCGCCAGCCCGAACGGCGCGAACGATGGGATCGCGCTGCGCAGCGGAGCGACGACGCTGGCGACGGTAACCGTTCCTCCGACGGGCGGGTGGCAAAGCTGGACCACCGTCGCCCAAACCGTCACCCTCGCGGAGGGCGTGCAGACGATCCGGGTGCAAGCCGAAGCGGGCGGCTGGAATTTGAATTGGCTGGAAGTCATCCCCGCTGGGCCCGAAAGCAATCTGCTCGCGAACCCAAGCTTCGAAACGGCCGGCGCGTCCGGCTGGGAGCAGTGGAACGGCGACGTGCTCGCGCAAAGCGTCGATGCGGATCAGCCTTATTCGGGCAGCCAGAAACTGACGCATTGGGCGTCGTCGCCCTACAAGCAATTGACGCGGCAGACGCTCGCGGTGCCGGACGGCGTATACCGACTTAGCGCTTGGGCGCGCAGCGGCGGGGGGCAGAAGGCGATCCGCCTGTACGCGAAGTCCGGCGGGCGGGAGCGGTCGTCGGAGATCGCCTCCGGTCCGGAGGCCTGGAGAAAATACGTCATCGACCGGATCCAGGTCGTGAACGGCCAGCTCGAGGTAGGCGTATGGTCGGACGCGCATGCGAATCAATGGGCGGCCTTCGACCATTTCGAATTGAGCCCGGCGAATCTGCTCGCGAATTCCGGTCTAGAGTCCGGCGACGCGGCGGGGTGGTCGGAATGGCATAGCGGAGAGCTGGCTATGAAGGCGGACATGGACCAGCCCAAAACAGGAAGCTACAAGCTTACGTTCTGGGGCGCATCGCCCTATCAACAATTGGCTTCGCAGACGTTGTCGGTGCCGAACGGCACGTACCGGTTCGCCGCATGGGTCCGCTCCGGAGGCGGGCAGCAGGCGCTTCATCTGTTCGCCAAGCAATACGGCGGATCCGAAGTTACCGCGGCGATCGGATCGAACCCGGTTCCCGGTTGGACGTACTATTCGATCTCCGGCATACAGGTGACGTCCGGCCGGATCGAGGTCGGGGTTTGGGCCGACGCGGGCGCGAACCAATGGGCGGCGTTCGACGATTTTACGCTGATTCGGCAATAGGGAGACTGCATCGAGGGCTGATCCTTAAGGGTCAGCCCTTTCCGACCGGGGACTTCCTGCTTTTTCCTTCTGTCGATTGTCGACAATCTATTTGCAAGCGCCTCCAACGGTGGTATGATGCGGACAGAGACGTCGGTGGCAACCATCCGAGGAAAGAGGCGGCGGAACGATGAAAACCGGACTGCAGAGCAAACATCCCTTTAATTTATATTTGACGGCGGGAGAATACTGTAAAGTCATCGGGACGCAGGACGGGTACTTTCCCGATTTCGGCCATCACGTGGCGAACGAAATGGGGGGCGTCTGGCTGCATCCGATTAAACTGCTCGACGGCTTCTGGCTGCGGGTGACGGATAAATCGCGCAATATCTCGGTGTGGGCGCGGGCCGACGAATATGTCACCCATCCGTGGGGAGCGACGTTCCGGTACGATCACGGGCTGAGCCATATCCCGGTCTCGATCGAGCGCGAGCAGTTCGCGCCGGAGACGGAGAAGGGGCTCGTCGTGCGCTACGAAATTTATAACTACGGGCGAGGCGAGACGACGCTCGAGCTGGAGCTGCTGGCGCGCACCGATTTGCGCCCGGTATGGCATTCGGAGACGGCGGGCATCGTCGACGGCGCGGCGGACGTGGCCAAGGCGCTGCATGCCCGGCTGATGCTGGCGAAGGACAGCGGCCACGACTGGTACGCATGCGTCGGCACGGATTTGCCGGGCGACGACGTGCGGATCGGCCGCGACCTGTTCGGGCCGGAATTTACGAGCGGGAACGGCACGGGCGTCTCCTTCCGTACGACGGCGACGCTCGCTCCGGGGGAGCGGCTGACGTTCCGCCTGTTCGTCGCGGGCTCGACCGAGAGCGCGGCGGACTGCGAACGGACGTACGAGACGCTGACGTCGCGCCATGCGGAGCTGCTCGCGGAGAAGCGGGCGGCGTACGAAGCGATTCGCGAGCGGGCGTCGTTCGAGGTCGAGGGGGATGCGGCGTTCGGGGACATTTTCAAGTGGGCGAAGTGGAATACGCAATGGCTCGTGCAGCGGGTCGACGGCATCGGGCGGGGGCTGACGGCGGGTTCGCCGACGTATCCGTGGTGGTTCGGCTGCGATAATTCCTATGCGCTGCAAGGGGTGCTGGCGGTCGGCGATCATGCGCTGGCGCTCGAGACGGCAAAGCTGATCCTCGAGTTCTCGAAGCGGGAGAACGGCAACGGGCGCATCATCCACGAGGCGACGACGATGGGGCTCGTGGCGAATCCGGGCAATACGCAGGAGACGGCGCATTACATCTGCTTGGTGTGGGAGCTGTACCGGTGGACGGGCGACAAGCAAGTGCTCTCGGAAAATGAAGCCTACTGCCGCCAAGGGCTGGCCTGGCTGCTCGGCGAGATGGATCCCGACGGCGACGGGCTGCCTTCGGGCTACGGCATCATCGAAATTCCGGGGCTGAACATGGAGCTGATCGACTCGGCGGTGTATACCGCCGCGGCGGCGGGCGCGCTCGCGCGCATCGTCCGGGAGCTCGGGGACGAGCCGGGCGCAGCCGTCTACGAATGTATGGCGGAGAAGCTGACGCGGGCGGTCAACGACGCGTTCTGGGACGAGGAGGCGGGGCTGTACTGCGACGCGGTTGCGCCGGCGCGGGACGTGATGGCGAAGGTCGAGACGATCGTCGAGACGGCGGCGTTCTGGGGCGCCGACGAGGCGAAGACGCGCGAGGCGCTGGAGCGAGCGTTCGCCGCGGCGTCGCCGGATGTCGATGCGGATCGCGGCTGGCTCATTCAGCGCAACTGGGTCGTGTCGACGCCGATGGAGGCGGGCGTCGCCGACCGGGCGAAGGGCGAGCGGGCCGTGCGGACGATGCGGGACGCGGCTTTCGTCGGCGAGTATGGGGTGTACTTGTCGGCGGCGCTCAAGCAAGGCACGATGACGATCAGCACGGGAGCGCAGGCGGTCGCCGAGCTGCGGTACGGCGACCCGGATGCGGCGCTCGGGCTGCTGCGGCGCATGAATCGCTCGTTCTCGATGGCGATGCCGGGCTCGATCTGCGAGATGTCGCCCGATTACGGCTGCATCGCGCAGGCTTGGACGCTGTACGCGCTGGCCGTGCCGGTCGTCATGCATATGGTCGGCTTGCAGCCGGAGGCGCATCGCCGGCGGGCGCGGATCGAGCCGCGGCTGCCCGCTTCCTGGGAAGGCCGATGGGTGCGGCTGTCCCGGGCGCGCGTCGGCGACGCGTCGCTCTCCGTCGCGCTGCGGTTCGAAGGCGGCCGGCTGACCGCCGAGATCGACAACCCGTCCGGCCTGGAGGTGGAGCTCGTCTGGGGCGGCCGTTCGATGACGAGCGCGGAAGTCGTCGTCCGGGCGGACATGGGCTGAGGCCGACGATACGGCGTCAAACGAAGAAGGCCCGGCGGCGACGCCGGGCCTTCCGGCGGTTTACTTCGCCGTAATTTTGTAAGCGGTCAGGATGCACGGGACGCCGCGACCGACGGCGCCCGGCTGTTTCATTTTCTCCATATACTCGATCCCGCGGTCGCACTGGCTCTTGCATGCCGCGCATACCTCGGACGTAACGATTCTCGTATACGTTTGAAGTGTGTTGTGATAAGAGATCGTTCGCTTCTTCGCTCCTCCGGATTTCCCCGCCATGGGCCCATCTCCTTCCTTCCCAGCCTGCGTTCCAACGCTACTGCTACCATATGAAGATGCCGGGCGTTCGGTCATGGGCTATAATGGAGAGAGAGACTCCGAAAGGATGGAACGCGAATGATCGAGATCAGCGCATACAGCGTGGAGAAAATTAAAGACCCCTTCGGCATCTTGGCCGGGGAGCGATACGAATTTTACCTCGACCTGGAGGTGGAGGAGGACGACGAGCTGTACCTGGAGGAGGGGCTCGCCGCCCGGGTCGTGTACGCGGTGGAGGAGTCGGGGGCGCGCATCGTCAAATACGAGCTGCTCGAGCGCGCGACGGAGAAATACGTAGCCTTCGAACTCGAGGAGGAGGAGCTGGAGGCGGTGGCGGCGTTTTGCCGCGAGCATCTGGCGGAGGCGGGGCAGGGGTGAAGTATTTTTACTTCTATCTGGCGGTCGTGAACGTGATCGGCTTCTTCTTAATGCGCTACGACAAGGAGCAGTCGAAGCGAAGCCGGTGGCGCGTATCGGAACGCCGCCTCTTCGCGTACGCCGCGGCCGGCGGGGCGCTCGGCGTCTGGGCCGGCATGCTGGCGTTCCGGCATAAGACGAAGCACTGGAGCTTCGTGCTCGGCGTGCCGGCGCTGCTCGTCGTCAACGCCGCATGCGTATATGCGGTATTGACGCGCGTCCCGATCGGAACGGAATAACCCGGCGGCGGCCGGCGCGAGCGCGAACGTCGGCCTCCTTCGAGGCCGGCGTTTTTTTTCGTCGGGCGTCACAAGGGGCTTGTCCCGATTGTCTTATCCAATAGAGAGGAGGGGATCCGGTGAGCGTCGAGGATTGGGTGACGGCGTACCATGAGCGGATCTACAAGTATTGCTGCTACATGCTGCGCCACCCGCAGGAGGCGGAGGACGCCGTGCAGGAGGTGTTTTTGCGGGCGTGGCGTTCGTCGGAGGGCAAGGCCGAGGAGCCCCGTTCCGTGCAGGCCTGGTTGTACCGGATTGCGCACAACCACTGCTTGAACCGGTTGAAACGCCGAAGGCTGCTCGTGTGGCTGCCGTTCCGACCCGAGTGGCCGGAGCGTTCGGCGGAGCCCGCGGCGACGCAGGCCGCCGCGTCGATCGACGAGCTGCTCGGACGCCTTGCGCCGCTCGACCGATCGATCGTACTCCTCCGCTTGGCGGAGGAGCGTCCGTACGAAGAGATCGGGGCGGCGGTCGGGCTGACGCCCGGCGCGGTGCGGAAACGGTTCGAGCGCGCGAGGAAGCGACTGCAAGCGTCCATTCAGAGGAAAGGGGGAGTAGCCCGTGAAACGGAATCGATTCCGATCGTTTGAAGATTTTGCGGAGGCGCTGCGGACGGAGCCGGTGCCGACGCCTTCCGCCGAACGGGTTCTTGCGCGCATCGCCGAAGCGCGCTCGTCGTTCCCGTCGCGCCGGCCTGCCGCGGCGCGATACGGGCTGCGTACGGTCGCGTTCGCGGCCTTGGCCGCGCTTGGGTTTGCGGCGACGGCGCTGGCCGCGGCGCATACGTGGCAGCTGTATAACGAGCGTGGCGAGCTCGTGTACGAGGTGCGGCCGCTCTCGGCGGATTGGGTCGAGCGGGATCGCCAAGTCGA
Source organism: Paenibacillus sp. (assembly GCF_035645235.1). GTDB lineage: Bacteria > Bacillota > Bacilli > Paenibacillales > YIM-B00363 > Paenibacillus_AE. The sequence goes on along the minus strand of NZ_DASQMZ010000086.1, from coordinate 18,784 downwards.
GACGATCCGACAGAAATATTTCTCCGAAATCGGGAGGCTGGAGGACAGCTTGGCGCCGGGGGAATCGGCTGCGTTCCTCGCGGTGGAGGCGTACGAACTCGGCGGTTACGTGTTCGACGTCCGGAGGGCCGCGGAGTATGCGCAGCCGGAGCAATTAATGAAGGATATCGGTCTGACGCTTCCGCTTCCTACGGCATTGCCGGACGGGGTGGAGCTCCGCCGCGCTGCTGCCGAATTCGCCGTACCGGGAGCGGCGGACGCAGCGGCTCGGGCGGAGGAGTATCGGCTTTTGTACGAGGAGGCGAAAGCGAAGGGGGAGCCGTACGCCGTTCGAAGGTATCCGCCGTCGGGCGAGTTCGACCTGCTGCGATTCGAATACGGCGCCGAGGGCGGCGTCGACCGCGTGCTGCAGGTAAATATCCTTCCTTCCCGGGGCGGGGAGGCGTCGTCGTGGGAAGAGGAACATCCAAGCGAACTCGTGACGATCGCGGGGACGGAGGCGTTGTACAATGAAGCGCGGAATAGTCTGATGTTCGTCGCGAACGTCGGCGGCCGGAACCTGCAATACCTGTTGATCGGCATGGCGCCGCAAGAACGGTGGATTTCGAAAAGGGAGCTGGTCGCCGCGGCCGGGAGCATGCTCGCGCCGTAAGAAGAAGCCCCGCCGCTCGCTCGATTCGCGAGGGGCGGGGCTTTCGTTGCGCGACGAATGCCGGCGGCCGGCGGGCCGGCGTTGCGGTACGGCTTAGTCTTCGATCAAATTCGTCTCGACGATCGGCGCGTCCTTCTCTAGCGGGATGCGGAACGTCTTAATTTCGCACGGGCCGAAGTCGGCGCGGATGACGCGGCCCAGATGCGGCAGCGCGATCTCGGCGCCGGACGCCGGCTCGCCGTGGGCTTCGTAGCACCGGACGATAAGATCGCCGCCGTCCTCCGCTTGTTTGATCGCGGAGACGACGAGCGCGTCGTGCGAGACGGCGATGAAGGAGCCGCGCTGCGGCAGCGGTCCGGCATGGTACGTCTCCATCAGCGGAATCGGGCGCTGGTTCAGCTCGGCCGCGCGACGTACCGTCCCGGCTTCCTTCCACGTGCCGCGGTGCGGCAGCAGCGCGTACGTAAACCGCTGCTCTCCTTGATCGATGAACGAGTAGTCTTTGTCTTCCTCGATCGGTCCCGGGATGTGATGGGCGTAGATCGGGGAACGCAGGACGGTCATGCTCATCGTAGCGCCCGCGACGTCGAAGGCGTACTTGCCGTCGTTCAGCAGGCTCACGCCGTAGACGACGCCGTCGCTCGCGTTCGAGCCGCCGTCCGCCGCGTCGCCGGCGGCGAACGCCAGCCCGCCGACGTCGATCCAGCTTTGCCCCGGCTCCTCGTCGCCGTCGGGTTCGCGAACGATGTGCCCGTACGGAATTTCGTAGGTGGCCGTCGGCCGCACGACGTTCACCGGGAAGCGGAGCTTCAGCAGCTTGAACGTCTCGCGCCAGTCGACCTTCACGGCGACCTCGATCGGATCGTATCCGGGGCGCAGGATGAAGTCTTGCGTCAGCGTCGAGCGGCCGTAGGCGCTCGTCACGCGAAGGACCGACTTTACCGGACCATGCTCGGCCAGCTTCACGCTCGTCGCCGTAAAGACGCCGATTTCCTCGTCGTACCGCGTCATATTGTGGCCCCACGTATCGCTCGGATCATGCACGACGACCGGCTTGGCGGCCGGACCCGCGAACGCCTCGACGCCGGCGGCTTTGTCGTAGAGCGACGCGATCCAGCCGGTGGCCGGGTCGATCGTCAAGCGGTACCGCTCGTTCTCGATCGTCGTTCCGACGGCCTCCGCGGCGGGCGGGAGCGCCGGCGCCTCGGCGTCGGCGACGACGCGGTAGACGCGGTACCCGAGCGCCGGCAGGTCGGCCATGAAGCCGATGCGCTGGCGGAAGCGCGTCGTCGCGAGCGACTGGACGACCTGCATCGGCACGCGGCGGCCCTCGTCGTCGAGCAGCACCTCGTCGCCGCGAAGGAAGCTTTTGCCGACGAGGCCGGGATGCCCGAACTGCAGCTCGACGTTCGCGCGAACCGGCCAAGCGTTCGGGTTGAACGCGACGATCGGCACCATCCCGTCTTCGGCGGGAATGTCGATGCGCCAAGCCAGCGCCTGCAGCGCGTAATTGAGCCCCGTCGCCGCGATCGTCATGGCATACCCGTGCATGTCGCGGGCGTCGTCGTACGCCGGTTCGATGCTCGTGCCGGCGAGAATGTCATGGAATTGATTAAAAAGCACATGCTTCCAGGCGGCTCCGAAATCCGTCGGATACGGCTGACCGGCGACATCGCGCGCGACGCTCGCGAACTTCTCGGCGACGAGCAGCCGGTTTTCCCCTTCGCGGTTCCACCGTTTAATGCCGGAGTGGACCGAGTAGCAGCCGACGGCGTGCATCTGCAGCTCGTCGTGCACGACCGGCAGCGGCCACGACGGGTCGACCTCGGCGAAATAACGGACGGGGTCGCTCATCGTCAGCTCCGGCAATCCGTCGCGTCCGCTGAGCGCGCGGATGCTCTCCAGATTTTCCTTCGTCGGGCCGCCGCCGTGATTGCCGACGCCGTAGAAGCACATGACGTGACCGAAGGCGTTCGGCAGCTCGCCCGCGCATTTCTCCACATGCTCGTCGAGTTGTTTGCCCCATCGCGTATATTCGAACGGAATGCGGAACGCGAGCACCTCCGAGCCGTCATCGGAGCGCCACCGGAACAGCCGGCTCGGCAGCGTCTTCTCGTGCGGCTGCGGCCGCATGAACACGTAGTGGTCCATGCCGCTTTTCTTCAAAATTTGAGGCAGCATGCCGTGATGGCCGAAGCTGTCGGGGTTGTAGCCGACGGTCGCCGTCGCGCCGAGCTTCTCGCGGAAATACCGCTGCCCGTACAGCCCTTGCCGCACGAACGATTCGCCCGAGGGGAGATTGCAGTCGGGCTGCAGCCACCAGCCGCCGCACAGCACCCAACGGCCCTCGGCGACGCGCGAGCGAATTTCCTCGAACATGGCGGGCTCGTTCCGTTCGATCCATTCGTACATGACCGCCGAGCTCGAGGTGAAGACGAAGTCGTCGTACTCGGCGAGCCGATCGAGCGCGGAGCGGAACGTCGCCTTCGCCTCCTGAAACCCTTCCTGCCATTGCCAGAGCCACACCGGATCGAGGTGGGCGTTGCCGATCATATGCATCGGTTTGTTCGTCGTCACTTGTCGAAGCCTCCATAACGGTTGAATTAGCTATTAGCATACACCTTTCGCCCCGCCGGAACCAAACGTTCGCCGCGCTCGAAGCCGATTGACAGTCCCGCCGGGCGGCAGTATCCTTGGTAGGAAGATTTGACCGGTGGTCACAATAAAGATCGATATGGAGAGTCATCCCGATGCTGCGCCTTCCCGCCATGCCTTCCTATTCTAAAGAAATGAAAATGTTCATGTTCGCCAGCCTGCTTAACGCGGCGGGCAGCTCCTTGATGTGGCCGATCGTCTCGATGTACGTCTTCGACGAGCTCGGGCGGAGCATGGCCGACGCGGGGCTCGCGCTGCTCGTCCATTCGCTCGGCATGATCGGCGGACAGCTCGTCGGGGGAGCGCTCTATTACCGCGTCGGCGTGCGTCCCTTGATCGTCGGCTCGCTCCTCGTTCACGCGGCGGGATTGGGGGCGCTTGCGTTCGCAGGGAGCTCGTGGCCGTTGTTTCTCGCGCTGCTTTCGTTCATCGGCTGGTTCAACGCGATGGCGATGCCGGCCATTCAGTCGTTCATCGGCTTCCGCTTTCCGGAGCGCCGCGCGGAGATGTTCAACGCCGTCTACGTGGCGAACAATATCGGCGTCGCCGTCGGCACGGCCGCGAGCGGCTTCCTCGCGGAGCTGTCGTACGCGTTCAGCTTCGCGGCGAACGGCGCCGCTTCGGCCGCCTTCGCCGTATTCTTCCTTCTTTATTTACGCAAAGCCGGCGCCGCCGCGGCAGGCGATCCGAGCGTCCGGAAGTCGGCGGGAAGCGCCGGGAACGCCGCGCTCCTTGCCAATCTGCGGCTCTACTTGCTGCTGGCGCTCGCCGGCTTGCTGCTGAACTTGAGCAATTCGGTCTGGAACGCCGGCGTCTCGCCGTTCCTCATATCGGAGGGGAGCTCGAAGTCGGCGTACGGCCTGCTCTGGACGCTCAACGGCGTGCTGATCTTCGTCGCTCAGCCGCTCATCGGCCTCTTGCGCCGAAAAATCGCGACGACGTATACGGCGCAGATGACGGCCAGCGCCATTCTGTACGCGGCCGGCTTCGCCTGCTTCTTGGCGCTTCCGAATTACCCCGGCCTCGTGCTCGGCATGATCCTCGCCACCTTCGGCGAGATGCTGATCGCCCCGGCGGTGCCGGCGTTCCTCTCGGAGGCGGGCGGCAAGGATGCGCCGTTTTATCTCGGCCTCGCGGGCGGCGTCGGCTCCGCGGGGCGCGTCGTCGGCCCGTACGCGATGGGCAGCTTGTACGACGGAGGCGGGCTCGCGCCGGTCGCCTGGCTCGCCGTGGCCGCGGCGGCGGGAGCGGCGGCGTTGTATTACGGGCACGCGAGGTGGAATCGACCGTCCCGGCGCGCCGCGGAACGGGTTTCGGCGAATATTTCTTCATGATAAGATGAAGGTATCAACCTAGCCCCCCAGCGAAAAAGGAGCCCCACGAACATGGCGATTCTCCGTTGCAATTTTTTCTCCGACGCGCTGCAGCTCAGCACGTCGATGACCGTCATCCTGCCGCAGAAGACGTATACGCAAATCGGGATGGCCGGCGCGGGCGGTTCCCGGGAGAAGCTGCCGACGCTGTACCTGCTGCACGGCCTGTCGGACGACGACACGATCTGGACGCGCCGCACGTCGGTGGAACGGTACGCCGCTTCGTACGGACTCGCGATCGTGATGCCGAACGTGCACCGGAGCTTCTATGTCGATATGGCGTACGGCGGCCGCTATTGGACGTTCCTCAGCGAGGAGCTGCCGGCGCTCGCGCGCTCGTTCTTTCCGTTGTCCGCGGAACGGGAGGACAACTTCGCCGCGGGCCTGTCGATGGGCGGGTACGGCGCCATGAAGTGGGCGCTGTCGCGTCCGGACGCGCTGGCGGCCGCGGCGAGCCTGTCCGGCGCGGTCGATATCGCCGCGAAACGGCGCGATCCGGAGCCGTGGCTGAAGCCGGCGCTCGATCTCGCCTTCGGCGAACGGGAGCTCACCGGTACGGAGCACGACTTGTTCGCGCTGCTGGACGCGGTCGACCGCTCCGCGGGGCCGAAGCCGAAGCTGTACCAGGCGTGCGGCACCGAAGATTTCCTGTATCCGGACAACGTCGCGTTCCGCGACGCCTGCCGGCGGACGAGCCTCGATACTTCGTACGAGGAAGGGCCGGGCGGCCACGATTGGGCGTATTGGGACGCGAAAATTCAAGACGTGCTCCGATGGCTGCCGATTCGCTAGATTCCCGTCGCCGAACGAAAGATTGCTAGTCTATTTTCTATCAGACGGCCATATACTCTACCAATTCGACGAATCGATGCGGGAGGGTGTCCGGAATGGTAGGTTCCTGGTCCAAGAGAGTCGCGGGGTTGACGCTGGCGTCTATGTTATTGCTGCTGTGGCCGAGCACGGCGGAGGAGGCGGACGTGCAGGCCGCTCCGGAACGCGAGCGGCCGATCGCGTCGGGGCAGCCGGCCCCGGCGGTCCGGGAGGAACGCGCGGCGATTTCGCTGGGCGCGGCGGTCGAGGAGGCATCGCCGACGCCGGAAGCGGTGTCTGCGGCGGCTGCGCCGGAACCGGAACCGGAAGCGGAACCCGCCCCGCGGCCGGCGATCGATCCCCGCGAGCTGTTCGCGCGGCTTTCGGCCGGCGATCCGACCGACGGCATGCTTCCGCAGGACGACCGATACGTTACGCCGGAGCAGCCGACCGTCTATCTCACGTTCGACGACGGTCCGTCCAAGTGGACGCCGAAGGTGCTGGACGTGCTGCGGGAATACGGCGTGCCGGCGACGTTCTTCGTGCTCGGCGAGCTTGCGGAAGAGCAGGAGGAGACGATTCGCCGCATCGTCCGCGAGGGCCACGCGTTAGGCAACCATACCTATAACCATAAATACGACGAGCTGTACGGCAGCTTCGAGACGTTCTTCGAGCAAGCGGAACGCACCGGCGAAGCGCTCGAGCGCATCACGGGCGAACGCGTATCGCTGCTTCGGGCGCCGGGCGGCACGGCGAGAAATTTCGACGCTTTCTATTTCTACTATTTGGAGGCGGCCGGCTACGTCGTGCACGATTGGAACGTCGACTCCGGTGATTCGAAGCGCCGCGGCGTACCGGCGTCCGAAATCGTCGCGAACGTGAAGCGGGCGAAGCTGCAGCATGAGATGAACGTGCTGCTCCACGACGGGGCGGGACACGAGGAAAGCGTGAAGGCGCTTCCGGAAATTATCGAATACTTTCTTGGCGAAGGGTACCGCTTCGCGGCGCTCACGGAGGAGGTAAAGCCGATCGCCTTCCACGTCGGGAAGGTGAAGTGGGCGCGCTCGATGGACGCGGAGAAGCACGAGCGGCTGCTGGCGCTCGTCGAGCCGAGTCCGACGGTGACGGTGTTGTCCGCGGAAGCGCCGCCGGCCGAACCGGTTCCGCCCGCGCGGACCGACGACGACCGGGAGCCGCTGCGGGCTTGGGCCGAGCGCGCGGGAGCGGCCGTCGCTTGGGACGCGGAAGGCGAAACCGCGGCCGTCACGCTCGGGCAGAAGACGTTCTACTGGAGCGTGCGCGCCGGATCCGGCTGGATCGTGGATGCCGCCGGCCGCCGCGCGCCGGCTACGTTCGAGCTCGAGCTGCGGGACGAACGTCTCTACGCGCCGGCCGCCGAGCTCGCCTCGGCGCTGCAAGCCGATTGAATCATCGAATAACGGAGGGTCGCGTTGCGCATGCCGGACATTGAAATATTAGCCGCTTCGTATTCCTATCACACGAAGCCGTTCCATACGATCGCGAAAGACGGGCTGCAGGCGCATTATTTGCTCCGCTTGCAAACCGAAGGGCGAAGCCGAACGCGAATCGACGGCAAGCTGGCGCCCGTGGAGCCGGGCGACCTGTTGATTTTCTCGCCGACGATGCCCTACGAGCTTCATGTGGACGAGGAGGATCGCGGCGGAGAGCGAGCGGTGGCCAGCGGGGATTATTTCGCGTTCTTCCGCGGCCCCTGGGTCGACGCGTGGTGGGCGAAGAAGCAGAGGCCGACGAAGCTGCGCATCCCGCTCGACGAAGGCATGATTCCGCTCTGGCGCCAGCTCATCGCCGAGCATCGCCGCCGCTCGCCGGAGTCGCCGGACATCCTCGATGCCCTCATGCGGGTGCTTTGCCTGACGGTCGACCGGCACTGCGAGGAGCAGCGCCCGATGCAGGGCAGCGCGTTCTTGGCGTACCGGATGAAGAGCTTCATCGAGGAGCGCGCCACGACGCTGTTTCAGCTCAAGGACGTCGCGGCGCATTGCAGCGTCAGCGTTTCGCGGGCCGTGCATTTATATAAGCAGTTTTTCGGGAAAAGTATGATTCAGTACGCGCTGGAGGTGCGGCTGAAGGTCGCGCAGGAGCGGATGCTGTTTACGCGGACGCCGCTCGAGGTGATCGCGGAGACGTCGGGCTTCCCGAGTTATACGTATTTCTATCGTGTGTTTAAGAAACAATTCGGCGTATCCCCGCAGCAGTATCGAAGAAAACACAGCGGCGCGTACGAGGAAGAACGCGGCGAATAAATTAACACTTATTTACAAAATATAAGCTATCCCCTGCGACGCTCCTCGATCATCGGGCGCGCGCGAAACAAGTTAGGACGGTACGCATGAGAAAAAACGCCTCCCCCCTCGAAGCGCTGCTCTGGAGCATCGCCCTGCCAGGTTTCGGGCAATTTTTAAACGGGAAATACGTGAAAGCGGTCGTCCTGATCGGTCTGGAATTTCTTATTAACCTCGGCGCAAGGCTGAACCTTGCCATCATGTCCAGCTTTCAAGGCGATATCCATGCCGCCATCGCGCACACGAACTACCAATGGCTTATGTTCTACCCATGCGTATACATGTTCTCGATTTGGGACGCTTATAAGGACGCCGGCGGCGGAACGAGCGGGTACGCCACGCTGCCGTTCGTCGGCTGCGCCTTCGCGGGCACCGTCGGCTTAATGTATTCGCCGACCCTCCGGATATTCGGCGCGCTGCTCGGTCCCGTGTGGCTGCCGATGCTGTTCGCCGGCGCGGGGCTCTTGATCGGCGTCGGGCTGGGCAGCGTCCTCCGCCGCCGCGCGGCCGGCGACGGTACGGCTTAATCCGGCTCCAATAGGCGGGTGACGAGCTGCGTCCGGTTCCGGACGCCCGCTTTGCCCAGCATCGATTGGATATGCTTCTTCACGGCCGCCTCGCTGACGAACAGCTGCGCCGCGATTTGCGAATTCGTCGCGCCGTCGACGAGGCGCGAGGCGACCTCCTTTTCCCTTGGGGTAAATCCGAATCGATCCGGCGCGCCGAACGCGGCCGTCCCCCTCCCGGGGGCGCTCATAGGCGCCGTCAAGCCGCGAAGCCAGCGCATGAACCGCTCGCCGCCGGTGTCGATCGCGTACGTGGGCGTCGGCGTCTCGCCGTCGTATTCGGTATGCTCCGCGCCGGGCACCCGTTCGAAACCCATCGCAAGATGAATGTGCTCGTAATGCGGGAGCGGCGGCGGCGAGGCGATCGTCAGTCCGCCGGACAGGATATAGTCGAGCATCAGATGCACGATGTCGGACCGGCGCTCTTCGCGTTCCAAATCGATCATATCGACCGACAGCACGTACCAACCGGCGGGTGCGTCCGCGGGCGTAAGCAGCTGACGCAGCCGTTCGGCGGGCCATGCGGCGAAGAAGGCGCGGCTTACGCCCCGTTCGGCCAAGTAGGGCACGGTTCCGGCATGGAGCGGTACCGCGGCCGCGAGTCCCGCCACGGCGCCCTCCGCATCCCGTACGAGCCGAAGCGACCTCGGGTCCAGCGCGTACAGCGAAGCGGGGTCGATGCCGTGCAGGCGAAGCAGGCTTTGAGGCGCGGTGAGATCGTACCGGAACAGCTCCCCGGTGTCCGGGTCGGCGCAGCGGATCCGTACCGGCCGCGCTTCGTTCCTGCGTCGGTGGATGTATTCGACGGCTTCCGGGAGCGTCCGCTCGCTGACCGTCTCCAAGTAACTGGAGGGAAACCCCGATTGGCGGTAATGTGCGCGAAGCACGGGGCTTGCGGCGTATTGGAGCAATTCGCCGACGAGCGGCGCGACGGAACGTCCCTGGCGGCGTCGATGCCGTTCCAGCCGGTCGAACGTATGCGCGAGCCAGCGGTCGCGGTAGCGCTCGTACTGCGCCGGCTTGCGGGCGCGGAGGGAGCTGCGGAACGCGGCTCGAACCGGGTCGTGCAAGCCCCAGCCGTCCGCCGCCCGGCGCAGCAGAGAAAGCTGCGTCAGCCGGTCGAAGCGGGCGTCGGACACGTCCTCCTCCAAAATCGCGCAGAGACCCTCCTGGTCGAACCGTTGCGCGATCGAAGCGGCCGATAACAATTCGACAGACTCCTCCTCCGGCGCTTCCTCGATCCAATGCCGGATCAGCGCGGCCCACTCCTCGGGGCGGTCCTGCCTTCGAATGCCGGGGCCGCCGATCGAGGCGGCGCACAGCGTCAGGGCGAGCGGATGCCCCATGGAACGAACCCACAGCTCGTCGGCGGCTTGCTCCGAGAGGCCGAGACGCCGGGCGTATTCCCTCACCTCTCCATAGGTCAACGCCTCCAGCCCCACCGGCACAAGGAGCGACCGCCAAGCCGCGTTCGCCCACGGTCCTTGCAGCGGCCGGCGGCTCGCCATCGCGACCAAGACGTCCGCGTCGAGGGCGGGCAGGAAGCGCTCGCGAAGCCATTGATCGGCCGTGCCGAGATCGTCGCAATGATCGAGGAACAGGACGAACGCGCCGCCGCCGGCCGCCTCGCACGCGCGGCGAATCGCCGTTTCCGCCTCCCCGGACTGACGGCTAGCGCCGCGCAGGTCGACGGAGACGACGGGGCGGCCGCGGCCCTCGGCGAGCGCCCGCCACCGATCGAGCAAGGCGCTCTTTCCGATGCCGCTGCTGCCGAACGCGTGGACGATCCGCTCCTGGCGCGACGCCGTCCGGTCGAGCAGCGCGTCGAAGAACGACAGCTCGAAGGAGCGGCCGACGAACAGCCGCGTATGCCAAGCCTCCAACCGATCGCCAAGGCGCCGCGCCCGCGCCGCGCCCGAGGGCGCGTTTTCGCTGTGGCCCATCCGTTCCTCTCCCCAATCGAAAAATTTATCTACTAGTATACTACCAAGGTAGCCGAAAGAGTAGTTTCCGCTCGAAGCGGTCCTGATACCATGAAGCTCGAACCGAAGCGAAAATGGAGGATGGAACGATGGACGATACGGAAAGGGAACGATGGAGGAAGCCGGCGCGATTGAGCGGCGCCGAGATGCTGCTGCGGACGTTGCTGCTCGAAGGCGTCGAGTGCGTGTTCGGTTACCCGGGCGGCGCCGTCTTGTATATGTATGACGCCATGCACGGCAACGAGCGCTTCCGCCATCTGTTGACGCGGCACGAGCAAGGAGCGATTCACGCGGCGGACGGGTACGCGAGGGCGACCGGGAAGACGGGCGTATGCATCGCGACGTCCGGCCCGGGAGCGACGAATCTCGTGACGGGCATCGCGACCGCTTTTATGGATTCTGTCCCGATGGTCGTCATCACGGGCAATGTCGCGAGCGAGTTTACGGGGACCGATGCGTTCCAGGAGGCCGACATCGTCGGCATCACGATGCCGATTACGAAGCATAATTTCTATGTCAGAAGGGCGGAAGACGTGCCGCGCGTGCTGCGGGACGCGTTTCGGATCGCCGCCTCGGGACGCAAGGGGCCGGTGTTGGTCGACATTCCGAAGGACGTGACGGCGGCGGTGGCCGATTTTACGTATCCGGACGAGGCGCCCCCGGAGCCGGCTCGCCTCGCCCCCGCCGCGGCCGCGCAGCTGGAGCGCCTGGCGCGCCGGCTCGACGAATCGTCCCGCCCGGTCGTCTTGGCGGGCGGGGGCGTCGTCGCCGCGGAGGCGAGCGCAGCGCTCGTCGGCTTCGCGGAGCGGGCGAACGTGCCGGTAACGACGACGCTGCTCGGCTTAGGCGGCTTCCCGGGAGATCACCCGCTATGGCTCGGCATGCCGGGCATGCACGGCGCGTATACGGCGAACACGGCGCTGCAGGAATGCGATCTTCTCGTGTCCGTGGGCGCCCGGTTCGACGATCGGGTCACGATGAAGCTCGAGGCGTTCGCGCCCGGCGCCGATATCGCGCATATCGATATCGATGCGGCGGAACTCGGTAAGCTGGTGCCGACCGCGTATCCGGTTGCGGCGGACGCCCGCGAAGCGCTGAATTGGCTGCAAGGGCGCATGAAACCCTCGCCTCGCCGGGACGCGTGGGTTCGAACCTTGCAGGAGCGCAAGCGCGCATTCCCGCTCGCCTACCGGGACAGCGAGACGGAGCTGAAGCCGCAGACCGTCATCCGCACGATCGACCGGCTGACCGGCGGCAACGCGATCGTGACGACCGACGTGGGCCAGCATCAAATGTGGGTCGCGCAATATTATCGTTTTCTCGAGCCGCGCACGTTTCTTACGTCGGGAGGTTTAGGCACGATGGGGTTCGGCTTTCCGTCGGCGATCGGCGCGCAGCTCGGCCGCCCGGACCGGGTCGTCGTTTCGATTAACGGAGACGGCGGCATGCAGATGTGCGCGCAGGAGCTGGCGGTATGCGCGATTCATCGGATTCCCGTCAAGATCGCGGTGATCAACAACGGAACGCTGGGAATGATTCGCCAATGGCAAAAGCTCATCCACGAGGAACGGTACAGCCAGATCGATCTCTCGGGCAGTCCGGATTTCGTCAAGCTGGCGGAAGCGTACGGCGTTCGAGGCTTTCGCGCGGAAACTCCGAAGGAGGCGGAACGGGCGTGGAAGGCGGCGCTCGAAACCGACGGGCCGGCGCTCGTCGACTTCGTCGTCGCCCGGGACGAGCTCGTCTACCCGATGGTGCCGCAAGGGAACGCCTTGCACGAGATGATCTTAGGGGGCGAGGCGTAATGCGCGCGACGTTATCTTTGCTTACGGCGGATCAGCCGGGCGTGCTGCAACGGGTGGCCGGGTTATTTTCGAGAAGAGGGTATAACATTGAGAGCATCGCGGTAGGTCCTTGCGAGCGTGAGGGCTGCGCCCGGATGACGATCGTCACCGAGGCGCCTGGGGGAAGCGTGCCGCAGGCGGTGCACCAAATTCGAAAGCTGATCGACGTGTACGAGGTCGATGCGTTGGAGGAGCCGGCGATCGCGCGCCAATGCATGCTCGTTCGGCTCCGGATGAGCCCGGGCGAGGAAAGAGCCGAGCGGCTGCGGCAATGGACGCAGGCGTTCCCTTGCACGGTCCTTAGCGTACGCGACGATATCGTCGTCCTTCAGCTCGTGGCGACGAGCTCGCAAAATCGGGCGTTCGTCGCCTTGGTTTCGGACATGGTGCTGCAGGTCGCGAGCGCGGGAGAGGTCGCCGTTCCGTTATAAGAAGACGCCGACCTTACTCCCAACGCCCGTCCCCGAATTTCATCGAAACCCGCGCAAGAACGCGGCGACGTCGTCCGCGGGCAGCGGCCGGGCGAACAAGAAGCCTTGCGCTTCGTCGCAGCCGTGCCGCTCGAGGAATGCGGTCTGTTCCGCTCGTTCGACCCCCTCGGCGACGACGCGGATGCCGAGGCTGTGGGACATCGTGATAATCGCCTTGACGATATCCTTGTCGTTTTGGTCCTCGAGCACGTCCCGAATGAACGACTGATCGATCTTCAGCCGATTGACGGACAGGTGCTTCAAGTAATGCAAGGAGCTGTACCCTGTGCCGAAATCGTCGATCGCGATGCCGACGCCGATTCGCTGCAGCCTGCGGATGACGTCCGACGACAAGGCGCGGTCCATCGTCAGGCTCTCCGTCAGCTCGAGCTCGAGCCGTTCGGCCGGCAGTCCGGACGCGCGCAGCGCCGAATGAACCGCGGACACGAAGTCGGGATGCTGCAGCTGCCTGGCGGAAATATTGACCGATACCGTCACCGGGGGAAGCTCCTCGGCGGCCCACGCCGCCGCCTGCCGGCACGCTTCGCGGAGCACCCAATCGCCGATGCCGAGAATGAGGCCGGTCTCCTCCGCGATGGGGATGAACTCCATCGGCGGCACGAGCCCCCAGCTGGCGTGCCGCCAGCGGAGCAGCGCCTCCGCGCCGATCGGCCGCCCGGTCCGGATGTCGATTTGCGGCTGGTAGTGCAGCTCGAGCTCGAGCCGCTCCGGCGCCCGCCGAAGATGATTTTCGATCTGCAGCCGGCGGTCCGCCTTCGTTTGAAGCTCTTGCCGAAACAACCGGTAGCCGTTGCGGCCGCTTTGCTTCGCTTGATACATCGCGTGGTCCGCGTGCTTCAGCAGCGTCTGCGCATCTCGTCCGTGCTCCGGGAATACGCTCACGCCGACGCTCGTCGTCACGAACAGCTCATGCCGCTGCACCACGAACGGCGCCTCGAACGCGGCGACGATGCGCTCCGCGACCGTCCGCGCCTGCGTCTCCGACGCCTCGTCCAGCAGCAGCACGAATTCGTCGCCGCCCTGCCGGGCGACCAGCCCGCGTTCCCCGGCGGCCTCGACGAGCCGCGCGCCGACTTGCCGGAGCAGCTCGTCGCCGATCCGATGCCCGAGGGAATCGTTCACGAGCTTGAAGCGGTCGAGATCGAGGAAGAGCACCGAGACGGCCCCTTCCGCGCGCCCCGCCCGGTCGATCGCCCGCTGGAGCGCCTCCTCGAGGCACCGGCGGTTCGCGAGGCCGGTCAGCGCGTCATGGAACGCCATGTGACGGATCGTCTCGTCTTGCCGCTTGCGCTCGATCGCGAGTCCCGCGAGAGAGCGGGCGCGTTCGATGAGCTGCAGGTCGTCCTCTCCCGGCGCGCGGCATTCCCGGTAATACATCGCGAACGTGCCGATCGCTTCGCCCTCCTGCAGAATCGGCACCGACCAGCACGCCCGAAGGCCGAACGGCTCGGGAATCGAGCGAATGTCACGCCAGCGGGGATCCGTCGCGATGTCCGCGGCGATGACGGGCGTCTTCAGGTACGCCGCCGTGCCGCACGAGCCGCAGTCCGGCCCGATGGGAATATCGGTCATCAATGCGTTGTATGCGTCAGGCAAGCTCGGCGCCGCCTTCAAGTAGAGGGAGTTCCGCTCCGGATCCCTCAGCAGCACGGAGCACAGCGCGCCGGATTGCTCCTCGATCAAGAGGATAATATGGCGCAATATGTCGTCGAGCGGCAGCGACTTCGCGATCATCTCGAGCGCGAGGGCGTGCCCGTCGACGAGACGGAGCGCCTTATTGCGGGACGTCATATCCTTGGCGATGGCGATCGCGCCGGAAGCGGCCCCGTTCGCGGGAAGCGGAACGATCGTGACCGACAGTTCGGCCGGCGTCCCGTCTTCTCTCGTCAGGCAAACCTCGAGCGTCTGCGCTCGCGCGCGGCTCGATACGGCTTCGAAGCCGTCCCGCACCGCATCGGCATGCGCCGCCCCGAAGAACGTCAGGAAGCAGCGCCCAAGGAGCCGGAGCCTCGCGATTCCGCTCAGCGTCTCCCCGGCCGGGTTGGCGTCGAGGATGAGGCCGCCGGCGTCCAGCACGAAGACGGCGTCCAGATTATATCGAAACAACGTTGCGTAATACGATTCCTCGTGAAGGCTGATTAAATTCCGATTCGATCGCCTCATGGGGATCACTTCCTCGTAGATGTCTGATCGTTCGTTCGTACTAGGATTATAACGGTATGCGATTACAAGTGTAAACGGAAAATCGCGCGACCGAACCCGCTAAATAACGCCGCGGCATCGGGTTCATACTAAAGGCGCTGCACGCAGCCAAGAAACCGAAGAGAAAGGAAGGCGACGAGATGGCGACGACGACGCAAGCGCCGAAAGAGACGTTCCCGCCGCAGCATCAATCGACCCAACCCGGGATCGAGCGGCAGATGAACCCGAGGCCGGTCTTCGAGGATCGGACCTATAAGGCAGCCGGCAAGCTGACCGGCAAAACCGCGCTCATTACGGGCGGCGACAGCGGCATCGGCCGAGCGGTCGCCGTGACGTACGCGAAGGAAGGCGCGGACGTCGCGATCGTGTATTTGAACGAGCGGACGGACGCGGAGGAGACGAAGCGGCAAGTCGAGCAGGAGGGGCGGCGATGCCTGCTGATCGAGGGCGATATCGGCGACGAAGCGTTCTGCGGGGACGCCGTCGAGCGAACCGTGCGGGAGCTCGGGGGGCTCGACATCCTCGTGAACAACGCGGCGGAGCAGCATCCGCGCAAGCGCATCGAGGACATTACGGCGGAACAGCTGGAGCGAACGTTCCGCACGAATATTTTCTCGATGTTCTATTTGACGAAGGCGGCGATGAAGCATCTGAAGTCCGGCTCGGCGATCGTGAACACTGCGTCCGTGACGGCGTACGAAGGCAACGAGCAGCTGCTGGATTATTCCGCGACGAAGGGCGCGATCGTTACGTTCACCCGCTCGCTGTCGCAGCAGCTCGTCGGCAAGGGCATTCGCGTGAACGGCGTCGCGCCGGGACCGATTTGGACGCCGCTCATCCCTTCGACGTTCAATGAAGAGCAGGTGTCGAAATTCGGCGCGACGACGCCGATGCAGCGCGCCGGGCAGCCGGAGGAGCTTGCGCCGAGCTACGTGTTTCTCGCTTGCGACGACTCGTCGTACATGACGGGGCAGATTTTGCACGTGAACGGTGGTATGATCGTTAACGGGTGATGCAGTCATGGGGAAACGAGCGAAGCGCGGCTCGGAACCGGTCCGGCCCGCCGCGGGGCCGCCGGCGGAATCGAAGGCGCCGACGCTGAAGGACATGGTCGGCGCCGACGTGCTCGCGAAGCTGAAGGTGCAGGCCGAGGCGCTGCGCGCGCACGAAGCGGCGGAGCGGGAGCGGCAGAAGGCCGAAGCGGAGGAGCGCCGGAAGGAAGAGCAGAAGCGGCTCGACAACGACTTCGGGTATTTGCTCGAGCAGAGCGGGATGGATTGGAAGAAGTTCAAATAGCCGCGTAACGACGCGGCGAGAAGCCGCCCGGATTCGATCCGGGCGGCTTTCTTTCTGTGCCGCCGGCGCAAGAGAGAATTCCGGCGTCGGAACGTCTGACGATGATCGGCGACTAGAGCGTCGCCCTGCCGGAGGCAAGAAAGCGCTCTATTTGCAGGAAATGCAGTTATTCAGCCGAAAGGAGCGGTCAACGCCATGAAATAAATGTAGATTGGTAAGAATGCGCTTGCATACGGTGACAAGGGGAAAAATAGCCTGTATTTTTCTGTCATAAGGCTTCGCCCAGGTAATGCTTAGGACGCGAAAAATAGACCATATATTGTCAATGTTTCGCATGATATAATACAAAAGTCAGTTATTATTTAGGGATTATCATAGGAGTGGAAGGGATGAGAATACAGAAAACGATAGCCGGCTTCTTGGCGGCCGCGCTGGCGCTTGCGCCGTTCGCCGCCGCGCACGCCTCGACGCGCGGGGAAGCGGCGGAAGCGGAAGAAGAGAGATCGTTCTTCTCGGCGATGACGCTTTCCGAGAACGCGGAAGTCATCTACCCCGCGGGTTCCGTAGTGACGACGGCTTCCGACGTTTTGGTCGTCTTCACCGCGCCCAGCGGCGAGAAGGTGCAGATCGCGGAAGGCGACGAAGTGCTCTGGGAAGGATTCGGCCTCGGAGGCGTGCGGGTCGCCGCGCAGCTTCACGGATTGACCGCGGGCGAGGTGCATCTGCTCACCCTTCGCTTGCCCGACTTGGGCGAGAGCGTGACGCTTCCTCCGATCGTTGTAAAGTCGTACGTCTCGTTCGACATACGCGACGTCGCGAAAATCGCTATGGGGATCGGAGGTACGACCGGCTGGGATTTTAACCAGGACGGACTATCGAACACGCCGGCGGAGAAAGCGGCGGATATGGCCGCGGTGCTTCGCAAGCTGGAGCCCACCGGGCAGGCCGCTCCTACCGCGAATGACCTCGACGAGTTGCTGTGGAGCGATGAGACGGGGAGCGGCTTATGGAATGTTTATTATGCCGCGACGGATTTGAAAAACGAGGCGGTAGGGCGTTACGTGCAATTGCCGGCCGGGGACGGCAGCGAAGGCAAGCTGCCGGTATCGCCGTTCGGCGATACCAGCCTTTGGTACGGCAGCGCGACCGTCACGAACAGCGTCTACGGGCAAGGCAACTACATGAATCAGGTGAGCGGTTCGCCGTGGTTGAACGGTGGAATGTCCATTTCTTCGCACCAGGGGTCCATCGTTTCGCCGGTCGTATCGGTTCCGGCGTCCGCGCATGCTTCTCTTAGCTTCTGGAGCTGGTGGGAGATCGAGAGCGACGCGCCGGACAGTTTCGACGTCATGACCGTTCGGGTATACAACGACGACTACGTAGAGGAGTTCGTGCTCAACCCGGAGGAATACGACCATACCTTGCCGGACTATAAGCCTTACACCTCCGGCGGCGCGGACGCCCCCGCGAAGTGGGTGCGTTACGAATTCCCGCTCGGCACGTTCGCGGGCGCCGACGTTCGGATCGAACTGGATTTCTCGACCGGCGACGCGCAGTACAACGGCTTCCGGGGCTGGTTCGTCGACGAGCTGTTCGTCGGAGCGAATACGGAGCCCGTCGGCACGGAAGCGTCGATCGGCGGAACGGCCGCCGTCGGAGGCGTGTTGACGGCAAGCCTCTCGGCCGCGGACGCCGACGGCGACGCGCTCGGCGCGCCGAAGTTCGCGTGGTATGCGACGGACCCGCAAGGCAATAAGAAGCGGATCGGCGGCGGCGCCGCGTTGACGGTGTTGCCGGAGCATGAAGGCAGCTTTATCACCGTAGAGGCGTATCCGTACGACGGGAAGGAATACGGGCACCCGGCGTCGGCGACCGTCTGGATCGAGTCGGACGAACTTGCAGTATGGCCGGCCGACGGCGTCGTGACGGAGGATGAAGGCATCCTCCTCTTCGCTCCGAGCGGCAACGACATCTTTTACACGATCGACGGCAGCGATCCGTCCGATCCGGTCAATGTTGCAAGACACACGTTCGCCGCGCCGATTTTCTTGGAAGAGCCGTCGGTCGTTAAAGCGGTCTACGGGGCCGGCGAGGAATACAGCGACGTGCACGAGTTCGAATTCGAGCTGCTGTCCACGCCGGAGACGGACTTCGAAGGCACGGAACTCCCTTTGTATAATTACATATACGGAGGGCTGGATTACGCGCCGAACGGAACGAACGTATACGTCGTCGTAGAAGGAGACGGAATTTTCGAGAAGCAGCTCGTGTATCTCGATGGCGGGTTGAATTTCGTATGGTACGCAACGGATACGACATGGGCCGGCAAAACCGTAAATCTCCATTTTTATGCGGAGTACAAAGGGAAGCAGACGCCTTACAAGAGCATCGAAGGAATTACATTTACCTATACGCCTGTATAATGGCAGCCGAAAAGCCCCTCGCGTTTGAAGTGCACCCCTTATAGTGGACATTGGATAAACACCCTGTGTTTAAAACCGATGAATACTATAGGGGGTGCTTCTCGTTATGGCAAAAAAGGGACAGAAGTTTGAATCGTATAGCTTTGAGTTGAAGAAGCAAGCCATT
>NZ_DASQMZ010000085.1:0-8251 GCF_035645235.1 Paenibacillus sp. | reverse complement strand
ACGCGCTCGTGCGGCATCGCGGCCGCGTTTTTCCGTTTCATACAAAATACATGCGGTTCGTACCGCTTTAATTGCCGCACCTCGCCATAAATGAACGTTTCGCTGAGCGGCAGGAAGACGGAACGAACGACGGCAATGCGCTTCAGAGGGCATACCTCCCTTCGGTCGTTGCTGTACTGTATGTCGAACCAAGGGTTCGCGTATAGACGTCTGCCGCCGGTCGCAGGACGTTTCTCCCGGCAATCGTTGCCGCTTTGCCCACGCCTTTCCGCGCGCGCCGCATAGGTTGTTGGGGAGAGAGGGTCGCCCGAAGGAGCGTGAGAACTACGGAAACCTGGATCGAACGCATCGAAAATGAATTCGGCTTCCGCATCGCATCGCGCGAGGTCATCAAAGACGGAAGCGCCGGCCGCGGCAACTTCGTAGCGAAGGCGGTGACCGCCGGCGGCGAGGCGTTCGCCGTGAAGAGTCTCTTCGAGACGCCGGAGCGGCAGCGGTTTATCGTCGAGTCGGAACGTCTGCTCGCGGAGCGCGGGGTGCCGCTCGCCCGGCCGCGGCAGACGCTGCGCGGCGAATGGATGTTCCTGCACGACGGCGCGCCGTATGCGCTGTACGAATGGGCGGACGGCGCAGGGGCGCCGCTCGCGGAGCCGGAGCAGTTGTACGCGATCGTCGAGCTGGCGGCGCGCTTTCATAAGGCGTCCGCCGCGCTCCCGTACCCGGAAGGGGTGAAGGCATACGATCACCCGGACTGGACCGAGGAGTACGAGGAGCGCCTGCTTTCGATGGAGCGCTGGTTGGACGCGCACGGCGGCGCGAAGCGAGGCAAGAAGCGCGTCATCGCCGACAGCGTGCCTTTCTTCGCGAAAGCGGGGAAGCGGGCGCTGAAGGCGCTAAGGAACAGCGAATACGCGGCGTACCGCGCGGGGCGTCTTGCGCCGCGCACGCTCGTGCACGGCGATCTCCATCACAACAACGTCATCCGGTCGGGGAAGACGCTGACGTTGATCGATTTCGAGGACGTCCGGTTCGACGCGCCCTCGAAGGACTTGCTACGCATCTACAGCATGTACACAAAGTCGCGCGCCTTCGACCCGGAGACGTTCCGCGACATGCTCGGCCGGTACGAGCGCGCGCACCCGCTGCCGAAGGAGCTCCGTCGCATCGTGCGGATCGACTTGGGGTTTCCCCACATTTTCGAACGGATGCTTCGCAAGAGGACATACCGCCGCATGAGCGAGGAGAAGGTGGCTTTCTTTCTGGAGCAGGAACGGAAGAAGGCGGAGTACGTCGGGGAGCGTTATCTGCAAGGCGAGGGCCGCGCGGGGAAGAGGGAGGAGCATCTATGAAACGCATCGCTTTCGTCCGCCTCCGGTACCTTCCGCCGTCGGAGACGTTCATCTACGGAGAGCTGAAACGGATTCGAACCGTGAAGCCGATCGTCTTCGCGCGCAAGCGGATGAACCTGAAGCGATTCCCTTACAAGCCGATCAGGCGGCTGCCGCGACGGCCCGCGGAAATCGCGCGCGCCTTCCGGCGCCGTCGCATCCGGCTCATTCACGCCCGCTTCGGCAACGCCGGGGTCAGCCTGCTGCCCGTCAAGAAGCGGCTCGGCATTCCGATGCTGACGTCGTTCCACGGGTTCGACTTGCCGGCGAAGCGGGATCCGCGGAACGGGTACCATCGGCGGCTGCCCGAGCTGTTCCGCAGCGGCGAGAAATTCACGGTGCCCTCGAGGCATATGAAGCGTAAGCTGATTCGGTGGGGCTGTCCTCGCCGCAAAATCAAAATCATGTACAGCGGCATCGACCTGGAGCGGTTCGCTTACGTCGAGCGGGAGCCGAAGACCGAAGGCGCGACGATCATCGGCGTCGGCCGGCTTCATAAGAAGAAAGGCTTTCGTTATTTGCTCAAGGCGTTCCGCATCGTGCGGCTCGCGCACCCGACCGCCCGGCTCGTCATCGTCGGCGACGGGGAGGAACGGCATGCGCTGAAGAAGCTGATTCGCAAGTGGGAGCTGAAAGAGCACGTCAAGCTGCTGGGCCATGTGCCGCATCCGCGGCTCACGGAGCTGCTGCGGCGCGCGGACGTCTTCTGTCTGCCGAGCTTGACGACGAAGGACGGCAATCAAGAGGGCATCCCGAACGCCTTGAAGGAAGCGATGGCGACGGGGCTGCCGGTCGTCTCCACGAAGCACGGCGGCATCCCGGAGCTCGTCGAGGACGGGATGGAGGGGCTGCTCGTGCCGGAGAAGAACGCGAAGCGGCTCGCCCGCGCGCTGCAGACGCTAATCGAGAATCCGGCGCTGCGCGAGGAGCTGGGGAAGCGCGGCCGCACGAAGGTCGAACAGCGTTTCGACGCGTCGAAGCAAGTGAAACGGTTGGAATGCATCTACAGTCGATTGCTGCGGAAGGGGAGATGAGCTTGTTTACGACCCATGGGGGGAGCGACGCTCCCGAGACGGCGGAGACGGAAGCCGCCGAAGCGCTGGTGACCGTCGTTATTCCGACGTACAACCGGGCGAAATTTATCGCGCGGGGCATCGAAAGCGTCCTGAAGCAAACGATGCCCCGCTGGAAGCTGCTGATCGTCGACGACGGCTCGAAGGATAAGACGGAGAAGGTCGTGCGCCGGTACCTGCACGATCCGAGAATCCGCTACGTAAAGCTGCGGAAAAACCGCGGCGTCTGCTACACGCTGAACCATGCGTTGTCGCTTGTCGATACGCCGTATTTCTCTCAGCTGGACGCAGACGACTGGTACGAGAACGACACGCTCGAGCATTGCCTGCGGAAGATGGAGAAAGGCGGCCGCAAACTGGCAATCGTGTACGGCAACGACAAGGTGTGGAAGGCGAAGCGAGGCGGCAAGCTGAAATATTTGGGGAAGAAAAAGAAGCGGCAAATTCGCGGGAAATACGACTTTATTACGTTCCATTCGATGATATACCCGCGATTTTACCGCACCGAGGCGCTCCGCAAAGTAGGCGGCTGGTCGACCCGCGTCCCGCAGGGCGGCCGCTTCGCCGAGGATCGCCAAATTTTGCTCAAGCTCGCCGGGCGGTATCGCTTCAAGGCGGTGCGCAAGGCGATTTACAACCGGCTCAACCATTCGAGCAACAATTCGCGCATCGAAAACCGGGATAAATACGCCAAAGTCACGCGCTACTTATACAAGAAAGCGCTGAAGCGGTGGGGCGATAAATACAGACCGGTCTTCATCTGGAAACGAGGCCGGCTGAAGGTCGGACGCCTCGTCCGCAAGCGATAACGACGGGAGGGCTAGAGGATGGAGGAACCGAAACCGCAACGCATGCTGACGACGCTCGAGGTCATTCGGCGCATCGCCAAAGCGCTCGAGGAGAAACGTCCGCTCTCCGTCGTGCGCGTCGGCGACGGAGAGAACATTTGCCTCGCGCAATATAAGGTGTGGTCGATCCGCAAGACGCTGAACACCCGGTGGGGGAAGCTGTCGAGGCGGACGAACTGGAAGGGCGTTCGACTGCCGAACGTCGAGCTGCGGGACCGGCTGATCGCTTCGATCAAAAGAGCCGACATCGTCGGCATTCCTTACGAGAACGACAAGGAAATTTTGGCGAAGCCGTATACGCTGCGCCCGTTGACGGACCGGTGCTTCCGGCGGTACAACATTCGCCCGAAGGCGGTGTGCCATACGTTCGTCAACCGGCACATGGTGGAATACGAAGAATTTTGGGAGATGCTGCGCGGGAAGAAGGCGGTCGTCATCTCCCGCTGGGCCGGCAATCTGAAGCGTTGGGTCGGAAAGAAATATAACGATTTCGACATCGACTTCACGAAGCTGATCCGCATTGACCGCTATGAGGAAATTTCGAAAGTGGTAGAGCGCATGAAGGGCGTCGAATGCGACATCGTGCTCATCTCCGCGGGCGTGAACGCCGTCATCTTGGCCGAACGGCTTGCGCGGGAACAAGGGCGCGTCGCGATCGACTTCGGCAAGTCGGCCGTCTTTATGGTGAAGGGCGACCGGAAGGTACGGCCGTGGCGTCCGCGCCGGGCGGATGCGAAATCGTCGGACGCGAAATCGGCGGGAGCGAAATCGGCGAACGTCGAGCGAGAATCGGAAGGAGGGGAAAGCGCATGAACGTCACCGTCATCGGCTCCGGCTACGTCGGCACGACGACGGCGCTCGTGCTGGCGAAGCTCGGGCATGCGGTCATCGGCTACGACGTCGACGAAGCGAAGGTCGACAAGCTGAATCGGGGCTTGCTGCCGTTCCGGGAGCCGGGTCTCGAGGAACTGCTTCACGAGCTGCTGGAGGACGGCAAAATCGTCTTTACGGCCGACGGACGGACGGCGGTGGAAAGCAGCGAGTTGCTAATGATCGCCGTCGGCACGCCGTCGGCCAAGGACGGCAACGCCGATTTGAAATACGTCCGTGCGGTGCTGGATACGATCGCGGCTTATATTAACGGGCCGAAGATCGTCATTACGAAGAGCACCGTGCCGATCGGCACGAACCGCTGGATCAAGGAACGGCTCGCCGCTAGGATCGACGTCGCCCGCACGCCGGTAGACGTCGTGTCCAATCCCGAATTTCTGCGGGAAGGAAGCGCGCTGCACGATTCGCTCCACCCGACCCGCACCGTCGTCGGGGGCGACAATCCGGTCGCCGTGGAGCAGGTGAAGCGGCTGTATGCGGCGCTGCCGACGACCTGCTTCACGTGCGGTTACGAAACCGCCGAGCTCATTAAGTACGCGTCGAACGGTTTTCTTGCCGCTAAGATCTCGTATATGAACGAAATCGCGCGGCTCGCCGAGGTCGTCGGCGCGGACGTGACCGGCGTCGCCGAAGGGATGGGGATGGACCCGCGCATCTCGCCGCTGCATCTGTCGGCCGGCATCGGCTACGGCGGTTCGTGCTT
This sequence comes from Paenibacillus sp., assembly GCF_035645235.1. Taxonomy (GTDB): domain Bacteria; phylum Bacillota; class Bacilli; order Paenibacillales; family YIM-B00363; genus Paenibacillus_AE. The sequence continues at coordinate 3,348 of NZ_DASQMZ010000085.1, read as the reverse complement.
CCCGAAGGACGTCGCCGAGCTGCTGCATCTGGCGAAGCGCAAAGACGTGAAGCTGCGGCTTTTGAAGCAGACGAAGCGGGTCAACGATACGCAAATCGATTGGTTCGTCAAGAAGATGGAGGCGGCCGGAGCGCTGAAGGGGAAGAAGGTGCTCGTGCTGGGCGCGGCGTTCAAGGAGGATACGGACGATCAGCGAGAGTCGCCCGGCATCCGCTTGATCGAGACGCTGCTGAGGCGCAAGGTCTGGGAAGTGCGCGTGCTCGATCCGACGGTGGCTTCGCCGAAGGATCTCCGTTGGACGACGCCGCGCGGACCCCGGCGCAAGGACCGCGTACGCGTCGTGTCGGATGCGGCGTCGGCGGCGGACGGCGTGCATGCGGTCGTGTTGACGACGCCGTGGAAGTCGTTCCAGACGCTGCCTTGGCGGGAATGGGCGCAGTCGGCGGCGACGCCGCATCTGTTCGACGGGCGCAACTTCCTCGACCCGTCCAAGATGCAGGAAGCCGGTTGGACGTATGCCGGCGTAGCGAGGGGGAGCGCGCGATGAAGATCGTGGTGACCGGCGCCGCCGGCTTTATCGGCTCCCATCTGTGCGAGACGCTGCTTGAGGAAGGCTATGACGTCGTCGGCATCGACCATCTCGACCGTCATGCCGGGGTCGCCGCCGCGGCGAAAGGCGACAACCTGCGGGACGTCTTGGGGCACCCGCGGTTTCGCTGGCTGTCGGCGAACTTGTTGGACGTCGACCTCGACGCGCTGCTCGCGGACGCGGAAGCGGTCTTCCACCTCGCGGGTATCGCCGGCGTCCGGGCCAGCTGGGGCGACTCGTTCGCCGACTATCTCGACGCCAACGTGCTGCTGACGCAGCGGGTGCTCGAAGCGTGCAAGCGATCGAAGTCGCTGCGCAAGCTCGTGTACGCGTCGTCGTCGTCCGTCTACGGGGGCGGGAACGGGTCGATCAGCAGCGAGACGTCGCCGACCCGGCCCATCTCCCCTTACGGGCTGACGAAGCTCGCGGGCGAGCAGCTATGCCACATCTACCATCACGAATTCGGTGTGCCGTACACCGCGCTGCGGTATTTTACGGTATACGGCCCGCGGCAGCGTCCGGATATGGGCTTCCACCGCTTCATGCGCGCCGCCTTGTTCGACGAGCCGATCCCGGTGTACGGCGACGGCAATCAGACGCGGGACTTCACGTACGTGAGCGACTTGGTGCGCGCCAACGTCGCGGCGATGCGCTACGGCAAGCATGGCACCGTCTTTAACGTCGGCGGCGTCGAGACGGCGTCCGTGAACCAGGTGCTCGCGATCCTCGAGCGCCTCGCGGGGCAGCCGCTGCGCATCGAGCGGCTGCCGGGGCAGCCCGGCGACCCGTTCGCGACCCGCGCCGACGTCAGGCTGGCGAAGCGGGAGCTCGGGTATTCGCCGGTGGTGACGCTCGAAGCCGGGATGGCGAAGATGTGGGCGTATATTCGACGTTTTTACGGGAAGGGGGAGACGCCGTGATCGGCATGATGTATCCGCGCGACTTGATCGCGCGGCTCATGAGGGGCGGTCGTTCCTTCGAGAAGCCGGCGCTTTACGTGGCCGCCGCTCGCGAGCTCGGGGAAGAGATGTGGTTTTTTTCCCTGGCCGACGTCGATTGGAAGCGCGGCACGGCGCGCGGCTGGAACGGCGTCGACCCGGTATGGCAGCGGCGCCCGATCCCTGAGGTGATCCTGAACCGGACGCGGACGACGCGTCCGTCGGCGCGGCGCGCCATCCTCCGGCTGAAGCGGATGGGTAAGCTCGTCCGCAACGAGCGCAACGTCGTCTCGAAGCTGACGATCCACCGGATTCTCTCTCGCGACGAATCGCTCCATCCGCATCTGCCGGAGACGGCGTCGCTGTCGTCCCGGGCCGTCGCGGAGCTGCTGGGGCGCAACCGCAGCTTATATTTGAAGCCGAGCCGGGCGTCGGTCGGCAACGGCATCATCCGCATCAGCAAGGCGGCGGACGGGACGTACGCCGAGGTGAACCGGCTCGGGCGGACGATTCGCCGGCGCGTCGGCGCGAACGGCATCGTTCGCTTGATCGGGAAACGCCGGCGCCGGAGTTACCTGGTTCAGCAAGGCATCCCGCTGATGAAGTACGACGGCCGGCCGGTCGACTTTCGGGTTTCCATCCAGAAGGGCGAGGACGGCCGCTGGCAGTACACGGGCATGGTGGGCAAGGTCGCGCGCAAACGGGCGGTGGTGACGAATTTGCACTGCGGCGGGCAGTCGATGAAGGCGTCGGCGTTATTCGAAGCCTGGGGCTGGGACGCGTCGGCCGTCGAGGCCCGGGTCGCGGCGCTCGGCCTCCGGGTCGCCGAGGCGCTCGAGCGGTCGCTGCCGGGGATCAGCGATCTCGGTCTCGACATCGCGCTGGACGACGCGGCGCATCCCTGGTTTATCGAAGCGAATTTCCGCGATCTTCGGATTACGTTCCGCGACGCGGGCGAGCGCGAGACGTGGGCGTCGACGTTCCGGACGCCGGTGCGGCACGCGGTGTACCTGCTTCGCGCAAAGAACGGGGGCGCGGCGACATGAACGGGATGATCGACGAATCGTTGTCGGCCATGGTGAAATCGCAGGAGCAGCTGGCGCGGTCGCTGCAGGCGGAGAGCGTTATCGCGGGCCGAATGGCGAAGCTGCTGCGTCGCGTCAAAGGCGACGAATTGCGCAGGCGCGGGGGCGAGTCGTACACGGAGGCGGAGCAGTCGGTAGCGCGCGAAATCGCCGCATATGTGCACGGCATCGCCGATTTCGAGCACGCGCTGGCGGATCACGTCAAATTCGCCATCAAAGAGCTTCGGATCGCGGAAGAGGAGTAATCCGGGAAGCAAGGATCGAACAGGCGAAAGGGAGGAGGAACGGCGATGTCGGCTAGAACGAAAGCGGCGCTGCGCATGCTCGCCGCTTCGGCCCATATGCAGTGGAGCGCGGCGGACCTGCTGGAGGCGAAGGCGACGGAGATGGAGACGCTGCGGGACTGGGTGTTGGAATCGGCGAAATTCGGCGCAGGGGACGACGCCAATGCGTTCGTAGCCCAATCGTGCGAATTCCATATGCAGCTGATCGAGCTGCTGCAGGGCATGACGAAGCTGGAAGCGGGGCTGGCCTCGCATCTGAAGCTGCTGATCGAGGAAGAGGAGGCGCTGCCGTTCGGGGGCGGCGATCTGCTGGCGGACGGGGGCGGCGGTCTATGAACGAATTCGAGGCTCGGCGCTCGATCGCGAGCGATTACGTCGCTGCGCTGCTGCGCAGCCGCGCGGCCGTCGACCGCATTCTCGCCTGCGTCGCGGACGTCGCCGAGCGCGACGCC
>NZ_DASQMZ010000084.1:0-34283 GCF_035645235.1 Paenibacillus sp. | reverse complement strand
TCGACTATTCGGAATGCTCGGCGCCGACTTCGACGTTCGCATTCCGCATCGCGTCGGCGACGGGTACGGATTACATACGCATTATTTAGAGGAAGCGAAGCAAGCCGGGGTTTCCCTCGTCGTTACGGTCGATACGGGCATTACGGCAGCGGAGCAGGCGGAAGCGGCGAAGGCGTTGGGACTCGACCTTATCATTACGGATCATCACGAGCCGCCCGAGACGCTCCCGGACGCATGCGCCGTCATTAACCCGAAGCGCCCCGATTGCAAGTACCCGTTCAAGGGACTTGCAGGCGTCGGGGTCGCATTCAAGCTGGCGCAGGCGCTGCTCGGACGCGTGCCGGAGGAACTGGCCGCGTACGCCGCGCTCGGCACGATCGCCGATCTGATGCCGCTCGTCGGCGAAAACCGTTCGATCGCGAAGCTCGGCCTTCGGCAGCTTCGCGAGGCGCCGCCCGCGGGCTTCGCGGCGCTGTTTCGGGCGGCCGGCGTCGAGCGGCGCGAGGTGACCGCGAATACGATCGGGTTCATCGTCGCGCCTCGGATTAACGCCGTCGGCCGGCTCGACAGCGCCGACGACGCGGTGCGGCTGCTGACGACGGACGACCCGGTCGAAGCGGACGCCCTGGCCCGCCGGTTGGACGGGCTGAACAAAGAGCGGCAGCGCATGGTCGAGGCGGCGGCGCTCGAAGCGATCGCCCTCGTCGAAGCGGAGGGCGGACCCGGCGACGCGATCGTCGTCGCGTCCGAAGCCTGGAATCCGGGCATCATCGGCATCGTCGCTTCCCGGCTCGTCGAGGCGTATTATCGCCCGACGGTCGTCATCGCCGTCGACGCCGCTTCGGGCATCGGCAAAGGCTCGGCGCGCGCGATTCCCGGCTTCGATCTGTATGCCGCGCTGAAAACCTGCGAATCGATGTTCGACCACTTCGGCGGGCATGAATCGGCCGCGGGCTTGTCGATTCGCGCCGAGCGGCTGGACGCGTTCGTCGCGGCGTTCCGCGCGGAAGCGGCGTCCCGTCTGACGGACGAGCTTCGCACGCCGGTGACCGCGGCCGACGCGGAGCTGACGCTGGAGGAGGTCACGCTCGAGGCGATCGAGGAGCTGGACAAGCTGGCGCCGTTCGGCATGGCCCACCCAACGCCGAAATTCGCCTTCCGAGGCGCGTTCGTGAAGGAGGCGTCGGTCATCGGCAAAGACAAGCGCCATGCCAAGTTTCGCCTCGGGGACGGCCGGCGGACGCTCGACGCCGTCGGCTTCGGCATCGGGGAGACGGTGCGCCGCGTCGCGGCGGGCTCGTCGTTGTCGCTCGTCGGCGAGCTGTCCGTCAACGAATGGAACGGACGCAAGACGCCGCAAATCATTCTTAAAGACGTCGCCGTTCCGCACGTGCAGCTGTTCGATTGGCGAAGCGCGTCGAGCGCCGCCGACTTCCGCGAACGGTGGGAGTCGGTACGCGCCGACGACTTTCGGCCGGCGTTCCTGCTCGGACCGTTCGGCGAGACGCCGGCCGCGCTCGCGGCGTGGTGGAAAACCGTGCCCGCCTACCGGCTTCAAGCGGCCGGGGAGCGGCTCGTTTCGCCGGCGAACGCCGCGGCGTTCGACGAGCCGTTCGAGCGCGCGACGGACGTCTTTTTCGTACATTGCCCTTTCCCTTACGAGCGGTTTCGTCATATACTGAAACAAGCGACATCGTTGTCCCGTACTTACGCGCTTGCCTTCGACGGCGGCGCTGCGCTCGATCGAGACGCGTTGAAGCGGGCGTACGTCGCCGTCCGCGGCTTCGCCGAAGCGCCGGAAGCCGACTGGATCCGGGCGCTGACGAGTGCCGCGGGGCTCGGCGTCGAAGCGGCCCGGCTGGCGCTGCGGGTGTTTCGGGAGCTGGGCTTCGCGGAGGACGGCGCGGCGCCTGGCGCGATCCGGGCGGCGCCGAACCCGGCGAAGCGGGAGCTGGCGGAGTCGCCCAGCTTCCGGCTCTCGGGCGCGGCCGAGGCGGCGGCGCTCGAATGGATGCGGCTTCCGTCGGAATCGCTCTTCGAGCGGCTGTTCGGACAAGCGTTCTATATAGAAGATGTGACAATCGATAGGAATCAACGAACGACGGAGGCTACAGGATGAACGTACATTTCAAAGACCATATTCGCGTAATCGAGGATTGGCCCCAACCGGGGATTCGTTTCAAGGACATTACGACGCTGCTCGGAAACGGGGACGTCTACCGCGAAGCGATCGAGCAATTGCGGCAGCTCGTGAAGGAGAAGCAAATCGACGTCATTTGCGGCCCGGAGGCTCGCGGTTTCGTCGTCGGCGCGCCGCTCGCCTACGCGCTCGGCGTCGGCTTCGTTCCGATTCGCAAAGCGGGCAAGCTGCCGTACGAGACGATCGAGGCGAAGTACGATTTGGAATACGGCAAGGATAGCCTCGCCGTACACAAGGACGCCATTCGCCCGGGGCAGAAAGTGCTGATCGCGGACGACCTGCTCGCGACCGGCGGCACGATCGCGACCTGCGTCGATCTCGTGCGCCAGCTCGGCGGCGACGTCATCGGCGCGGCGTTCCTCATCGAGCTGTCCTATCTTGACGGGCGCAAGAAGATGGACGGCATCGACGTTTTTTCGTTGATTACCTACTAGAAGCTAACGCCAAAAAGGGGCAGGCCGAACGCAGCAATCGCCGCGTTCGTTCCTGCCCCTTTCCTTTTCCGAAACCGAAGAAATTATTCGTTCCGAAGCTTTAACGTCTCGAGCAGCTTGAAGAACAGCCCGAGGAGGATCGCGACGACGGTAGCGAGCGCCATGCCCTTCAGCGAGAAGTTGCCGACCGTGAACGTCGCGCCGCCCACGCCGATAATGAGCACGACGGCGGTCTGAATGAGGTTCGAAGCCTTCGAATAATCGACCTTCGTCTCGAGCAGCATCCGGATGCCGGACGCCGCGATGACGCCGAACAGCAGCACCGATACGCCGCCCATGACCGGCGTCGGGATCGTCATGATCAGCGCGGCGAGCTTGCCGACGAACGAGAGCAGCACGGCGATCACCGCGGCGCCGCCGATGACCCAGACGGAGTAGACGCGGGTTAGCGCGAGGACGCCGATATTTTCGCCGTACGTCGTGTTCGGCGTGGAGCCGACGAAGCCGGAGACGAGCGTGGATACCCCGTTGCCGAGCAAGGAGCGCCCGAGGCCGGGCTCCTTCGTCAAGTCTTTCCCGACGATGTTGCCGGTAACGATCAGGTGGCCGATGTGCTCGGCGATGACGACGAGCGCGGCCGGCGCGATAATCGCGATGCTGGCCGCGTCCCATTCCGGCGTGGTGAACGTCGGCCAGCGCAGCCAAGCCGCTTCGGCGACCTTCGCGAAGCTGACGATGCCGAGCGCCGCGGAGAGCGCATAACCGACGATAATGCCGAACAGGATCGGAATAATTTTCATAAAGCCGCGGAAGACGACGGAGCCGACCAACGTGACGAGCAGCGTGACGACCGAGACGATGACGGCAGCCGGATCGTACGGCTTCTCCGGGGTCGGCGCCCAGCCCGCCATATCGACCGCGACCGGCGCCAGCTCGAGGCCGATGACGGCGACGATCGCGCCCATCGCGGCGGGCGGGAAGACGACGTCGATCCAGCGCGTGCCGACGACCGAGATCAGCAGGGCGACGGCGGTAAAGATCGCGCCGACGACGACGAAGCCGCCGAGCGCCTTCGCGTAGCTGCCGCCCGAGGCGCCGAGCACGACGAACACCGGCGAGAGAAACGCGAAGCTCGAGCCGAGGTACGCGGGGATGCGGCCTTTACAAAGAATCAAGTAGAACAGCGTGCCGATCCCGTTCATTAATAGGATCGTGGCGGGGTCGACGCCGAACAGCACGGGCACAAGCACGGTCGAACCGAACATGGCGAACAGATGCTGCAGGGAGAGCGGGAGCCCGACGAGCAAGGAAGGTTTTTCTTGAACTCCGATCGTGCGTTGTTCCATGGCGGACATAGGGGATCATCGACTCCTTCGTATGTTTGCGGTCGACACGTTTCGACCGTAGTCGATAGCATTCGACCTTCTCCAAACATCCTACCAAAACTTGCCTCGGAAGTCAGCAGGGACTTTGCCGGCCTCGAAGCAACCTTGACGGAACCGCGGAACAAGGGGATAATGATAAGCAAAATTTATGTTTCTAGGGGAATTTACAGGTCTATGGAAGAACGGCAACCCACAGGGATCGAGCAGCTGCTCGAGAAGGCATCTTCATACATCAAAGAAGCCGACCTTGCGCGGATCCGCGAAGCGTATGCGTTCGCCGAGGCCGCGCACCAAGGCCAAACCCGCAAGTCCGGCGAGCCGTACATTTTGCATCCGCTCGCGGTGGCCGACATCTTGGTCGGCATGCAGATGGATGCGACGACGGTCATCGTAGGCTTGTTACACGACGTCGTCGAGGACACGAACGTTACGACGCAGGATCTCGAAGCGAAATTCGGCCGCACCTGCGCCGAACTCGTCGACGGGCTTACGAAGCTCGAGAAAATCCGATTCAAGTCCAAGGAAGAGCAGCAGAACGAAAATTATCGGAAAATGTTCATCGCCATGGCCCAAGACATCCGGGTCATCTTAATCAAGCTGGCGGACCGCCTTCATAATATGCGCACGCTGAAACATCAATCGGAAGAGGCGCAGCGCCGCATCTCCGAAGAGACGCTCGAAATTTTTTGCCCGATCGCCCACCGACTCGGGATGGCCGCCATTCGATGGGAAATGGAGGACATCTCGCTCCGCTATTTAAATCCGCAGCAATATTATCGCATCGTCAATCTCATGCAGAAGAAGCGCGCCGAGCGCGAGCGCCATATCGCGGAAGTCATGGACAAAATCCGCGAGAAGCTCAACGAGATGGGCATCGAAGCGGACATCAGCGGCAGGCCGAAACACATTTATAGCATTTACAAGAAAATGGTCAGCCGGAACAAACAGTTCAACGAAATCTACGACTTGCTCGCCATCCGAATTATCGTCGAAAACGTGAAAGACTGCTACGCGACGCTCGGCATCATTCATACGCTCTGGAAGCCGATGCCGGGCCGGTTCAAAGATTATATCGCGATGCCGAAGCCGAACATGTATCAGTCGCTCCATACGACCGTCATCGGCCCGAAGGGCGAGCCGACCGAAGTGCAAATTCGCACGCTCGAGATGCATCGGACGTCGGAGTTCGGCATCGCGGCGCATTGGGCGTACAAGGAAAATAAGGACGGCTCCTCGCAGCCGGCGAATCTCGGCACGTTCGAGGAGAAGATGACCTTCTTCCGCGAAATTCTCGAATTGCAGCACGAAGCGAAGGACGCGGCGGAATTTATGGAATCGCTGCGGATGGATTTCTTTACCGATCTCGTGTACGTCTTTACGCCGAAGGGGGAAGTCATCGAGCTGCCGTCCGGTTCCGTGCCGCTCGACTTCGCCTACCGGATCCATACCGAAATCGGCAATCGCACGATCGGCTCGAAGGTGAACGGCCGCATCGTCCCGCTCGACCATAAGCTGCATACCGGCGACATCGTCGAAATTTTGACCTCGAAGCATTCGTACGGACCGAGCCAGGATTGGCTGAAAATCGCGCAATCGTCTCATGCGAGAAGCAAGATCAAACAATGGTTTAAGAAAGAGAAGCGCGAAGAGAATGTGGAAAAGGGCCGGGAAGCCGTCGAACGCGAGGTGCGCCGACTCGGCTTCGAGCCGCAGGACGTCGCCTCCGAGGAGAAGCTGCTCGAGACGGCCAAGAAATTCAACTTCCACGACGTGGAGGATATGCTGTCGGCGATCGGCTTCGGCGGCATCACGGCGGCGCAAATCGTCACTCGGCTGACCGAGAAGCTGCGTAAAGAAAACGAAGAAGCGGCCCAGCTGCAGCTCACGAACGAGGTGCGCGAGCTGAAGCCCGCCTCCCCGGCGCACAGACGCCCCCGCTCGACGCAAGGCGTGCGAGTGAAAGGCGTGGACAACCTGCTGGTACGGTTCGCGCGCTGCTGCAATCCGGTGCCGGGCGACGATATCATCGGGTATATTACCCGCGGGCGCGGCGTATCGGTGCATCGCAGCGACTGCGCCAACGTCGCCGTTACCGGCGAGGCGGGCGACGAGGCGAACCGCGTCATCGAGGTGGAATGGATCGGCGCCGCGGAAGCGAACTATAGCGTGGACATCGAAATTACGGGGCACGATCGCCGCGGCTTGCTCAACGAGGTGCTGCAGGCGGTGTCCGAAAGCAAAACCAATATGTCGGCCGTATCCGGACGTTCGGACAAGAACAAAGTCGCGATGATCCATATGACGATCCTGATCCGAAATACGGAACATCTGCAATCCGTTGTCGAAAAAATTAAACGCGTGCGCGACGTCTACTCGGTGCAGCGCATTATGCAATAAGCGAGGGTTTCTATGAGAGCGTTGCTGCAACGAAGCAAGGCGGCGAGCGTCGTCGTCGCGGGCGAGACGGTCGGGGCGATCGAGGAAGGCCTCGTCGTGCTGCTCGGCGTCGGGCAGGAGGACGGCGAAGCGGATGCCGTCTACTTGGCGGACAAAATCGCGGGTCTGCGCATCTTCGAAGACGAAGACGGCAAGATGAATCGGTCCGTCCTGGACGTCGGCGGCGCGGTATTGTCCGTCTCGCAATTTACGCTGTACGGCGATACCCGCAAAGGACGCCGCCCGAACTTTATGGCGGCAGCCCGGCCGGAAGCGGCGCAAGCGCTGTACGAGCGCTTTAACGCGCTGCTCCGAGAGCGCGGGCTCCGCGTCGAAACCGGCCGCTTCGGCGAGATGATGGACGTCTCCCTCGTCAACTGGGGTCCGGTGACGTTATGGCTGGACAGTAAAGCCTAATTTTGAATAGTAGTACGCTAGCGGCGTCGCTTCCCGGCAGGGGGGCGGCGCTTTCGTGTCAGCCCTTTTCCAACCTATTTCCCTTTGCTCAGCCGTTGCTGTGCTCCTCGGCCGGTGTCGGTCTGTTTCCAACCTGTTTCCCTTTGCTCAGAGCAAACGGCAGCGCTTGCTGAGTTGAGGGAATTTGGCGGGAAAGAAACCGGCAGAAGGGCGTCGGTTAAGTGGGGACGGCAGGGCTGTCAGCTGAGCAGCGGGAAATAGGTGGAAAGGAGAGCGGGACAGGAGGGGATCGGGCAGGCGGGGCGGGCGAAAGCGAGGTTAATCCGGCGCATTGCTGGGGACAATGGGAGGAGGATGTAACGGAGGAAAGGGAGGGGAACGGGATGAGAGTTTCGATCCAGCAGCAGCAGGCGACGAGCGGCGACCCGGAGCGACTGCGTCAAGGGGCGCCGACGAAAGGAGGGCTTCCGGAAGCGGCCGCGCTGTCGACGGAGTTTGCGGCGGAGCCCGGTTTTCGCGCCGGCGGGACGCGCAGCGCCAATACACGTGTACATAAATCGTAAGATTATGGTATTCTATCCACGGGAGTTGCTTTGCTCCCGGCTGGAGGAATGAGAGCACATGAATATTCGAATGGAACGCGTCGGCTTTGCCGATTACGATATGGATTTATTTCATTTATGCAAGCTGTTTTACGAGGAGGCGGACGTTCGGTTCGACGACCGCCCGTTCGATAAGGGCGAAGCGGGGCTGTTCGTGCGGATCGAGTTGAAGGTGGACGAGGCGGCAAATCGAATCCGCGTGACGTCGGAAGCGAGAGAGACGCAGGAACCTAATGAGACGGACGGGGTGACGGCGGGAGCGAACCGAGCGAAGGGTACGTCGGAAGCGGGCGGCGGGGAAGGCCGGGGCGCATGGCGCGCGGCGATCGAGCGGCCGCTGACGAGCCTGACGGGAGAGGATCCGCAGCGGGCGGTGAAGCGCGCGCTCGGCGCGGCGCTCGTCAAGTCGCTGGAGCAGGCGACGGGACTCGCGCAGCCGTGGGGCACGCTGACGGGCGTGCGCCCGACGAAGCTGATGCACAACTTGCTGCTGAAGCACGGCGACGACGAAGCGCGGCGCATCCTGCAAGACGAGTATTTCGTGACGGAGGAGAAAGCGCGTCTGCTTTCCGACGTAGCGCAGCGGCAAACGCGCGTCATTCCGGATTTGCATACGATCAACGGCAGCGAGGTCAGCGTTTATATCGGGATCCCGTTTTGCCCGACGAAATGCGCGTACTGCACGTTCCCCGCGTACGACATTCGGGGCAATAACGGCTCGGTCGATGCGTTCCTCGAAGGTCTCCATTACGAGATTCGAGAGACGGGCAAGTGGCTGAAAGCGGCGGGGCTCGGCATCACGACGATCTACTGGGGCGGCGGGACGCCGACGAGCATCGAAGCCGAACAGATGGATGCGTTGTTCGAGACGCTGCATGCTTCGTTCCCGGGAATGGACCAGGTGCGCGAGCTGACCGTAGAAGCTGGGCGGCCGGACACGATCACGCCGGAGAAGCTTACGGTGATGCGCAAATGGAACGTCGACCGCATCTCGATCAATCCGCAAAGCTTCACGCAGCGCACTTTAGATACGATCGGCCGCCATCATACGGTGGAGGAGACGGTCGAGAAGTTTTTGCTTTCCCGGGAAATGGGCCTCGACAACATCAACATGGATCTTATCATCGGGCTGCCGAACGAAGGGCTGAAAGAGCTGCGGCATACGCTCGCGGAGACGGAGAAGCTCATGCCGGAATCGTTAACGGTGCACACTTTGTCGTTCAAGCGCGCGTCGAAGATGACGAAGAACAAAGATCAATACGAGGTGGCGGAGCGGGACGAGGTTCGCGCGATGATGGAGGAAGCCATCCGGTGGACGGCCGAGCACGGGTATGTTCCTTACTACCTATATCGCCAGAAGAACATACTCGGCAATCTCGAAAACGTCGGCTACAGCCTCGAGGGCAAGGAGAGCCTCTACAACATCCTGATGATGGAGGAGCGGCAGACGGTCGTCGGTCTCGGCTGCGGCGCGGTCAGCAAGGTGGTGTTCCCGGCGGATGCCGACGGGCGGGAGGCGGTGGAACGTTTTCCGAACCCGAAAGAGCCTTATCACTATAATCATGCGTTCCGGGAGTATACGGAGAAGAAACTCGCGCTGCTGGGGAAAGCCTACGGTTCGGCGGCCGCCGTACAATGAAGCACTACGACATGGGGGAAGAACGAAACATGGTTCGAAAATGGATTCGCGCCGCAGCCGCGTTCGCGCTGTCCGGCGTCGTCGCGGCGAGCGCCTTCGTCGGCGGCGGGACGGCGGCGGCGGGGACGCTGTCGCAGCATGCGGAATGGTTTTCCGGCAAAGCCGTCGGCCCGGTGCCGCTGGAGGTGCCGGCGCAGCTCGCGGGGCTGCGGACGGAATACGACGTTATCGTCGCGGGGACCGATCCCGAAGGCGTCGCCGCCGCGGTGTCCGCCGCGCGCAACGGGCTTACCGTGCTGCTGGTGGACGGTCGCAATCGAACGGTGCTCGGAGGCCTTATGACGCTCGGGTGGCTCAATTCGCTCGACCTCAATCGGTATTCGCCGGACGGGTCGATTTTAAATAAAGGCATCTTTACCGAGTGGTACAAGCTTGTCGAAGGCGATTCCTTCGACGTGACGACGGCGGCGAACGCCTTCCGGCGGCTCGTCGACGCGGAGAAAAACATCGACGTGCTCATGCCGGTTCGCGCGATGGAGCCGGTCGTCGAGACGTTCGGCAAGACGAAGACGGTCGTCGGCATGGACGTGACGACGAAGGACGGGCTCGAGCTGTTCATCCGCGCGGGCGCGGTCATCGACGCGACTCAGGACGGCGACGTGTTCGCCGCCGCGGGCGTGCCGTTCACGTTCGGCCGGGAGGACATCGGACATCCGGAAGCGCGGATGGCGGTGACGCTCGTTTACCGATTGAACGGCGTGACGCCGACCGTCTGGAGCGGCATCCGCGAACGTCTCAAGGGCAAGAAGGGGTACGGCACGACGACGATGTCCGCGTGGGGGTACTCCGAATTTTATCAGTACAAGCCGAGCCAGCCGCAGGTGAAGATGCGCGGACTGAATATCGGCCGGCAGAACGACAATACGGCGCTCGTGAACGCGCTGCTTCTGTTCGGCGTCGACCCGCTCGATCCGGCGTCCGTCCGCGCGGGCATCGAAGCCGGGGAGAAGGAGCTGCCGCTCATCATCGATTATATGCGCAAACATTTCCCGGAGCTGTCGTCGCTCTCGCTCGGCGGGGTGGCGCCGGAGCCGTACGTGCGGGAGTCGCGGCATATGATCGGAGAGTACCGGCTGAACGTGATCGACCTGCTCGAGAACAAGGACAAGTGGGACCGGATCGCGTTCGGCTCGTACCCGATCGATCTGCAGCCGACGTCGCCGAGCGACAGCGGGAACATCTTGTTTAAGCCGATCAAGTACGCGGTGCCGTTCCGCAGCATCGTGCCGAAGGAGGTCGACGGCTTGCTCGTCGTCGGCCGCGCCGCTTCCTTCGACACGCTGCCGCACGGCAGCGCGCGCACGATTCCCGTCGGCATGGCGACGGGCCAGGCGGCGGGCGCGGCGGTCAAAGTCGCGAAGGAGCGAGGTCTGACGTTCCGGGCGATGTCGAAGGACGCCGCGGCGATCGCGACGCTGCAAGCCCGGCTGAACGCGCAGGGCATGTCGCTCCAGCCGTACACGCTCGCGCTGCAGCCGTACGAGAAGCATCGGCATTATTCGGGGCTGAAGACGGTGCTGTCGTTCGGCCTCACCTCGGGCAAATACGATAACGACTTCCGGCTCGACGCGAAAGCGAACCCGGTCGAATACGGGCTGCTGTACGCCGGCTCGCGCGGTTATTTCGGGGACAAGCTGCCGACGCATCCTTCTCTCTGGTATCCGGCCGACAAGACGCTCGAGGCGCAGCTGCGCGCCGCGCCGCTGACGCTCGACAACGCCGCGCTGATCGCCGCGACGGCGCTCGGGCTCGAGTTCCCGCCGAACGGCGCGCTCGACGCCCTGAAGGCGGGCAGGTACGTGCAGGACGTGACGCTGTCCGGCATCCGCGATCCGAAGGCGCTCACGGTGGGCGAGTCGTACATGGTATTCCGCGACGTGGCGATGGCGCTCGGCTTCCGGCCGGCGGCGTCGAGCGTTCGTTGACGAACGAGCTGTGGAAACGTTTCCCAAAATGTAACGATCCTGTAATCTCCGTTTCATCGTCGTTTAATGTTCATCGCCTACAATGATCTCGACCCCCTTTTTTGACATAGATTTTCCTATTGGCCTGCGGCGTTCTCCGCAGGCCCCTTTGTTTTCCGGGGAAGGGCAAACTTGACTTTCACGCGCGATGTTAGTACAATTGTCTTTGATTCAGTGACGGGATAAAGTACTCCGCCCCCGGCGCACCCAGAGAGAGACGCCTTAGGCTGCAAGCGTCTTTGCGACGAACGGACGAAAGACCTCCTCGAGAACATGCGGCGAACCATGCCGGCTGCGTCGACTAGACGCGCCGCTGCGTCAGTAGCCCCATGCGCGCGCGAGCGTTATTCGCAAGAGCGAAGGCGGTTGGCCTTCGGAATCCGGGTGGTACCACGGGCGATTCGAACGAATCTCTCGTCCCTGACGACGCTTTGTCGTCGTCGGGGGCGGGAGTTTTTTTATTTTCAGAAAGAGGGTCGAAACCATGTCGTTCCAAAAGCCGAAAGGCACGCAGGACTTATTGCCCGGCGCGGTCGAGCGGTGGCAGTTCGTCGAAGCGAAGGCGAGAGAGGTGTGCCGCAGATTCCTGTATCGGGAAATCCGCACGCCGATTTTCGAATCGACGGAGCTGTTCCAGCGAGGCGTCGGCGAGACGACGGACGTCGTCGAGAAGGAGATGTACACGTTCGAGGACAAGGGCGAGCGCAGCATGACGCTCCGTCCCGAGGGCACGGCTGGCGTCGTACGGGCCTATGTGGAGAACAAGCTGTACGGGGAGCCGGATATTACGAAGCTGTACTACATCGGGCCGATGTTTCGGTACGAGCAGCCGCAGGCGGGCCGATACCGGCAATTCCACCAGTTCGGCATCGAGGCGTTCGGCTCCGACGATCCGAGCCTCGACGCCGAGGTGATCGCGCTCGGGAACCAGTTCTACAAAGACATAGGTCTCTCGGGTTTTACGCTCGAAATCAACTCGGTCGGCACGCCGGCGACGCGCGCGGCGTTCCGCGAGAAGCTGCTCGCGTTCCTCGAGCCGATGCGAGGGGACCTGTGCAAGGATTGCCGCTCGCGCATGGACCGCAATCCGCTGCGCGTGCTCGACTGCAAGGTCGACCAAGCGAAGTTCGAGGGAGCGCCGTCGCTGCTCGACAACCTCGACGAGGAGAGCGCGGCGCACTTCGAGAAGGTGAAGGCGCATCTCGACGCGATGGGCATCGCGTATACGATCAATCCGCGGCTCGTGCGCGGCCTGGATTACTACACGCACACGGCGTTCGAGTTTAAGGCCGCGGGCATCGGCTCGATCGATACGATCGGCGGCGGCGGCCGGTACAACGGCCTCGTGTCCGACATCGGCGGACCGGAACAGACGGGCGTCGGCTTCGGGCTCGGCCTCGAGCGGGTGCTGCTCGTGCTCGAGAAGCAGGGCGCGGCATTGCCGGCGCCGACGGCGCCGGACGTGTACTTCGTCGCGCTCGGCGAGGCGGCGGAGGCGCGCATCGTCGCGCTGCTGAACGAGGCGCGCGCGCGCGGCATCGTCGCCGAGAAGGATTACGGCGGGCGCAAGATGAAGGCGCAGCTGAAATCCGCCGATCGTCTCGCCGCCAAATACGCGGCGATTCTCGGAGACGACGAGCTCGCGCGGGGCGAGATCGTATTGAAATCGCTCGCGGACGGCGAGCAGCGGACGGTCGCGTTGGCCGACTTATGGGGAAGTTTGGCGTAAACATTTTCTAGGAGAAGAAGGGGTCGATGGGGATGATGTTGCGGACGCATCAATGCGGAACGTTAACGAAGGCGAACGTCGGAGAGACGGTCGTGCTGAACGGATGGGTACAACGGAGACGGGATCTCGGGGGCGTATTGTTTATCGACCTGCGGGACCGGAGCGGCCTGATGCAGATCGTGTTCAATCCGGCGTTCTCGGGCGCGGCGCTCGAGACGGCGGACCGGTGCCGGAACGAGTACGTCATCGCGGCGAAGGGGAAGGTCGTGGAGCGCGATCCGTCGACGTATAACCCGAACCTGCCGACGGGCGAGATCGAGGTGCAGGTGACGGAGATCGAAGTGTTCAACGGGGCGAAGACGCCGCCGTTCTTTATCGAGGACGGCGTGGAGGTCGACGAGTCGGTGCGGCTGAAGTACCGGTACCTCGACCTGCGGCGTCCGGAGATGCAGCGCACGCTCATGCTCCGTTCGAAGGCGGCGAAGGTGTTCCGCGACTTCCTGGACGGCCATGATTTCGTCGAGGTCGAGACGCCGATTTTGACGAAGAGCACGCCGGAGGGCGCTCGCGACTACTTGGTGCCGAGCCGGGTGCATCCGGGCGAGTTTTTCGCGCTGCCGCAGTCGCCGCAAATCTTCAAGCAGCTGCTGATGGTCGGCGGCATGGAGCGGTATTACCAGATCGCGCGCTGCTTCCGCGACGAGGATTTGCGGGCGGACCGCCAGCCGGAGTTCACGCAGGTCGACATCGAGACGTCGTTCCTGTCGCAGGACCAGCTGCTGACGATGATGGAGGCGCTGACGGCGAAGCTGTTCAAGGAGACGATCGGCTACGACGTGCCGACGCCGTTCCAGCGGCTGCCGTACGCGGAAGCGATGGGCAAGTACGGCTCGGATAAGCCGGATTTGCGGTTCGGGCTGGAATTGGTCGACGTGTCCGACGTCGTGTCGTCGTCCGGCGTGAAGGTGTTCGCGTCGGTCGTGGCGGGCGGCGGCATCGTGAAGGCGATCAACGCGAAGGGCTGCGCGAACTGGAGCCGCAAGGAGCTCGACGACCTGACGCCGTTCGCGGCGCGCTACGGCGGCAAAGGGCTCGCGTACATCGTCGTGAAGGACGGCGAGTGGAAGGGGCCGATCGTGAAGTTTTTGTCGCCTGAGGAGATTGCGGCGTTGACCGAGCGTCTCGGCGCGGAGGAAGGCGACGTGCTGCTGTTCAGCGCGGACAAAGCGAAGGTCGTGCACGACGTCCTCGGCAACCTGCGCTTGAAGCTCGGCCGCGACCTCGGGCTCATTAACGAGAAAGAATACCGCTTCGCGTGGGTCGTCGACTTCCCGCTGCTCGGCTGGGACGAGGAGGCGAAGCGCTGGGTGGCGGAGCACCATCCGTTCACGCGGCCGCGCGACGAAGACGTGGCGCTGTTCGACACCGACCCGGGCGCGATTCGCGCGCAGGCGTACGATCTGGTGCTGAACGGGTACGAGGTCGCGGGCGGCTCGATGCGAATTTACAAGCGCGAGGTACAGGAGAAGATGTTCGCGGCGCTCGGCATGTCGATGGAGGAGGCGCGCGAGAAGTTCGGCTTCTTCCTCGAGGCGTTCGATTACGGTACCCCGCCGCACGGCGGCATGGCGTTCGGTTTCGACCGCTTGGTGATGCTTTTGACAGGCCGGACGAACCTGCGGGAGACGATCGCGTTCCCGAAGACGGCGAGCGCGACGGATCTGTTGTCGGGCGCGCCGTCCGAGGTCGACGACGGACAGCTGAAGCAGCTGTCGATCCGCGTGGCGCTGCCCGCGAAGCCGGAGCCGGTGAAGCAGTAATACGACATACGCGACGAGCGTACGGTAACGGTGCATCCGCAGGTTTGCGTTTCGAAGGTAATCCTTTCGGGCGCGGCCTTCGGGTGCATTGTTTGCAAAGGGAGGAGGCTTTAGCGACATGTTGAATCAATTTTCCCGCACGGAGCTCGCGGTCGGGCCGGAGGGCATCGAGGCGCTGCGGAACAGCACGGTGGCGGTGCTCGGCATCGGCGGCGTCGGCTCGATCGCGGCGGAGGCGCTCGCGCGCACGGGCGTCGGCCGGATCATTCTGATCGATAAAGACGTCGTCGACATTACGAACATCAATCGGCAGGTGCACGCGCTGACGACGACGGTCGGGCAGCCGAAGGCGGAGCTGATGAAGGACCGGATCAAGCTCATTAATCCGGACTGCGACGCGATCGCGTTACGTATGTTTTACACGGAAGAGACGTACGAGCAGCTGTTCGAATATCCGCTCGATTACGTAATGGACGCATCGGACACGATCGTGTACAAGGTGCATCTGATGCTGCAGTGCAAAGCGCGCGGCATTCCGATCATTTCGAGCATGGGCGCGGCGAACAAGATGGATCCGACGAAATTCCAGGTCGTCGACATCTCGAAGACGCATACGGACCCGCTCGCGCGCGTCGTGCGGCGCAAGCTGCGGGAGGCGGGCGTGACGAAGGGCGTGAAGGTCGTCTTCTCGACCGAGACGCCGAAGAAGCCGCGCGCCGACGTGACGCAGCGCATCGTGCCGGAGAACGCGCCGGAGATCCGCAAGGCGCAGCAGCCGCCGGCGAGCAACGCGTTCGTGCCGCCGGTCGCCGGGCTGATCATGGTGAGCGTCATCGTGAAGGAGCTGCTGCAGAAGCACGGCATCGAGGTGTAGTGGGGCTTTAGTTGATGGCGCCTGTCCGTTCCGCGGACAGGCGTTATTTTTTTCTTATTGTGCTTCGGTTTCACCGGGAAACGGGTCGTCGCCAAGGACGGCGTCATCCGTTTTTCATTGTGCGGGGCTGCGGCGTTGTGGTCCAGATACTGCCTGGCTGCTGCGGCGTTGTATCGCTGCGTTGGAAAGAAGCGGGGGGAGGGCGAGGCAGTGCGTCCAAGCGAGGAAAGACCGGCGGGGGGTTGAGGGGGTGAATCGGAGGCGAGGCGAGAATGAGGCAAAAAGTGCGCAGTTTCGCAAAATGGAGGCGGAATGTGCCTCGTTATGTTATAAAGTCCTGCTTCTAAGATACATACGCTCGATCCCCAAAAACTCGTCTCCGGACGTTTTTTCTTGGGACTCGACGGAACTTTCCCGCCCGCTTCGCCGTCTATCCGTTGTAACCTATTGAATAGGAAGGGAAGTCCGATCAACGAATGCATAAAAAAACGAACCATATCGCCGCAGCAGCGCTTGCCGCTTGCCTGACCGCCGCGCTCGCCGCGTCCGCTGCGCCGCAAGGCGCGTCTGCGGCGAAGGCCGGCGCGGCCGCCGTACAGGTAACGCTGAATGAAATTCCGGCGGAGCTCAAGCACGCCCCGTTGCTCGAGAACGGATCGGTGCTGTTGCCGCTGCGGGAAGTCGGCGCGCTCCTCGGCACCCGCACGACGTGGATGGCGGAAGGCAAGCGCATCGTCGTCGTTCTGCCAACGGCGCATATCGAGATGAAGCTAGGGAGCCGGGAGGCGACGGTGAACGGGAAGCCGTATCGAATGCCGGCAGCTCCGAAGAATGTATCCGGCACCGTGTTCGTGCCGGTCCGGTTCGTCAGCGAAGCGCTCGGCGCGAACGTCGCTTGGACGGCAAAGGACCGGCGGGTCGATCTAACCGTCGATTCGTCTTATTTATTTGGGGAAAAGGGCGACTCCGCGTATTGGGTGTCGCGCGCGACGGGCGAGGTCTATGTCTCGAAGCGCAACGAACCAGCGAAGCTCGTGAGCGGGGTTCGTATCGTAATGAAGGGGTATGGTGGGGGGCTCCTTATCGAGCCGCTCGTCTCCGGCGCCGACCTGTTGACCGTGACGGACAGCTACGGGGAGCCGAGCCTCAACGACGCCATTCATCGGGCAATCGTCGCGGACGGCGCCTGCGTTTTGACTTCGTATGTACGTTATTGGGGGCATCATCCGATCCGCACCATCGATTCGACCCGGAACGGCAACGCGTTATTGATGGACGGGTCGACGCTGATCGAAGCGGACGCGGCCGGGGCGGTCGTCGCGAGGCACGATCTCGCGGCGCTGACGGGCTATGAGGACGATGCGTTCCAGGTGGAATGGTATGACGACGACGTCATGGTCGTTCGGCCGCATCGAACGGGGTGGCTGACGGCGATCGACCGGGAGACGAACGAGGCGATACGATTGGCGGATGCGCTGCTCCCCGAAGAGCAAATAGCGGTGTATCGCGAGATGCACACGAACGACTTGGAATTTGGGAATTGGGACGGGCTTCGCGTCGTCGGCCGTGAAGGTGATCGATTATCACTCAAGCATTGGTGGTTCCTCGGCAACGCGGAGGTCGATGTTACGTACGTTTTGCAGTAAAGGCTAAGGGGATGCGGACGCGGCCGGGTCGTCGTGGCGATGAAATAATCCTAGGCGTTCCGAATGGAATATGTCGCCGCGGATTTCCGTACGCCAAACGTGTAGAAGAACGTCGAAGCCGGGGATGCATGTTGTTTTCGACCACGCCCCGGAAAAACCAAAACAACCTCCTCGTTCCCGGCGGAACAAGGAGGTTGCTTGCATTGCGAAGCGAAGTCATGTCTGGGGCGTTGCATTGCTCTTGTTCCGTCACCGAGTGGCTTTCTTGACGGAAGTCCATCAGATTTGGGACACAGGGAGCGCGCCGACGAACTGCTCGTAATTGTTAACCGTTAATACATTCGGTCCCCCACGAACAAAATTTCCGCGATCACCCGTAGCCGCTAATGGTGTGACGGCGGACAGATGGAATTTATAGACCTTCGTTCTCCAATCGGAATCGGGGGCGAGAAATTCGTACATTGGAAGTGCCGAGTCTCCGTTCAATTCGGCGGCTGCGGCCGGAAGCGGGGGGAGGACGGAGCCGATCAGAACGGATAAGGCGATCGATAGGGCGGAAGGATTATTATACAAAATCGCCAAACGCTCATTCAATAGAGATAGAGTTTATACAAACGTATGATGATCCGCCTATCGAATGACTTCGCCGAAAGTTTTTCTTATAATGGGGGAGGGAGTTGAGACATGCCGATGGACTTATTTACATACCGGGCGGAATCGGGTTCGGCGCCGGGGAGGCAGCCGCTCGCCGAACGGATGCGCGCGCGTACCGTCGAAGAATATATCGGGCAAGAGCACATCGTGGGCCCGGGGAAGCTGCTCCGCCGCGCGATCGAAGCGGATCAGGTGTCGTCCATTATTTTGTTCGGGCCGCCGGGGACGGGGAAGACGACGCTCGCGACGGTCATCGCGAACCGGACCGACGGCGAGTTCGTCCGGCTGAACGCGGTCGACGCGTCGGTCAAGGACGTGCGCGAGACGATCGAGCGCGCGAAGGAAACGCGCTCGCTGTACGACCGCAAGACGATTTTATTCCTCGACGAGGTGCATCGCTTCAAGACGTCGCAGCAGGACGCGCTGCTTCCGGCGGTGGAAGCGGGCACGATTATTTTCATCGGCGCGACGACGGAAAATCCGTTCCACTCGATCAACGGGGCGCTCCTGTCGCGCTCGACGTTGTTCCGGCTCGAGAAGCTGACGCCGGCGCATGCGCTCGAGGCGATGCGCCGGGCGCTCGCCGACCGCGAGCGCGGGCTCGGCGCGCTGCCGATCCGCGCCGACGACGACGCGCTCGCGCATATCGCGGCGGTCGCCGGCGGCGACCTGCGGCGCGCGCTGAACGCGCTCGAGCTGTCGGCGCTGACGACGCCGCCGGGCGCGGACGGCGCCATCCATGTAACGCTCGCTGCCGCGGAGGAGTCGATCCGGCAGCCGACGGTGGCCGCGGACGAGTCGACGCAATACGACGTGCTGTCGGCGTTCCACAAGAGCGTGCGAGGCTCCTCCGACGCGGCGCTGTTCTGGTTTTTATACGCGGTCGAGAAGCTCGGCATGGACCCGATGGTGTTTCTGCGCCGGCTCATCGTCGCCTGCAGCGAGGATATCGGGCTCGCGAATCCGCAGGCGATGACGCAGGCGGTGTCCGCGATGGACGCGTACCACAAGATCGGCTGGCCGGAGGCGCGGTACAACATCGCGCAGGCGATTTTGTTCGCGGTCGAGAGCCCGAAGTCGAACTCGATCGGCCTTGCGATGGAGCGCGTATACGGCGCGTTCGAGCGGCTGGGCGCGGCGGAGGTGCCGTTGCATCTTCGCGACGGCCATTACAAAGGCTCGCAGCAGTTCGGGCATGTCGGGTACAAGTACCCGCACGACTTCCCGGGACATTACGTCGAGCAGCAATATTTGCCGGATCCGATCAAGGAGTCCTTGATATTCGTCGCGTCGACGCAAGGAACGGAAGCGAAGATGCGGGAAAATCAGCTGCGGCGGCGCGGGCGAGGGAAGAGCGAGTAAGCGTGGAGCTGCTGACGGCTCCGGGCGAGGTGCTGCTCCTGCTGTCGGCGAAGCAGAAGGAAGCGGCGGAGGGATAAGTATTTTTAGAAAATGAGACCGGCTGGCTGCCGCAACAACGGCGCTAGCCGTTTTTTTATTTCGCCGGCTTCTTCGGCTCGTGCACCGGCTGCTCCACGGGCCGCGGCACGCCGTCGAGCCGGAGCCACGTGTCGAAGGCGCGGCGGTTTTGATGCAGCCGAACGACGCGCGCGCCTCGCTTATGTTCGGCGTCGTGCGGATATGTATTGTAGCCGGTCGCTTTGCCGTAGCAGAGCCGTATGCCGAACAGCTCGCCCCAGTAGTCGTTCTTATGGTCATGGCCGACGAAGGTGCCTATGATTTCGTTGCGCTCTAATAGGGCTGCGAAGAAGCCGGTGTTGAGATTCGGGCAATGATTTTTTTCGCCCCGTTCGCCGTAGCAGGTCCGCTCTTTCCATACTTGCTTGTATTCGGGGAGGGGGATGTGGAAGAAGGCGAGCCCCGGCGCCGGCGCGCCGCCGCGCGCGCGCTGCGCGGCGGACGCGCGGACATACCAATCGATTTGATCCCGCCTAATCCAGCCGTATCCCTTCGTCGTCTCCGTCCCGTAGTCGTGCGAGTCCAAAAAGTACAACGAAGCGCCGAGCGCGGATCCGTCCGCCCGATAGACGGAAAGCACGAAGTTGCCGACGCCGGAGACGTCGTCCGGGCCCGGTTCGGACAGGCAATGCGGGAGCGACCGCTGAAGCGCCATCAGCTCTTCGCGCGTGACGCCCTTCTCGGTGTCGTTGTTGCCGAAGACGGCCGCCCAGGGAATGCCTCGCTCGACGGGCGGGGAAACGGCGTCCCGGAAAGCTTGGATCGGCTTTTCGCTCCGTCCGCTTTGTACGATGTCGCCGGTGTAAACGACAAGGTCGGGCTTCTCCGCGTCGAGCACCGCCTCCATCAGCGCGAGGCTCTTCCGGTCCTTCGCTCCCCCGTCCTGCCAATGCACATCGGTAAACTGCACGATCGTGAACGTACCGTCCGGTCGGAAGGAGAGGCTCCGCATCCGTATGTAACCCCTTTCAAAGGATGAAATAAGAGCCCGGCATCGGGCCGTCCGGTGCCGGGAATGATAGCGTACCTTATTTGCCGAGCCGCAGCGATTCCCATAGATAATAAGTCGCGTACGTGCGCCACGGCGTCCAAGCTGCGCCGAGCGCGTCGACGTCGGCGGCGGACGGCTGCGCGTCGAGGCCGTAGACGTTGCGCACGGCGTTGCGCAGGCCGATGTCGGCGGCGGGCAGCAGGTCGGGACGGCCGTAGGCGAAGATAAGCAGGCACTCGACCGTCCAGCGGCCGATGCCTCGCTGCTTCGTCAGCTCGGCGACGGCCTCCTCGTCGCTCATCCGCTCGATGCGGGCGAAGTCGATGCGCCCGTCGACGATCGCGCGCGCCGCGTCGATGACGTATTCGGCTTTGCGCTGCGAGAAGGAGAGCGGCCGGAGCGCTTCGTAGGAGAGCCGCGCGACGGCTTCCGCATCCGGGAACGCGATCAGCGGCGCGCCCTCGTGCTCGAGCTCCTCCCCGGCGAGGACGGCCAGCCGTGCGATCAGCGTGCCGGCGAACGAGAGATTCAGCTGTTGCGTGATGATCGTCTTGACGAGACATTCGAACGGGTCCGGGTCGAGCAGCAGCTTCGAGCCGCGCAGCGCCGCGAACAGCGGCTCGAACCGCGCGTCGCCGGCGAAGTCGCGGTAGAACGCTGCCAGATCGACGTTCGCGCCGATCATATGCGCCGTCGCCCGGACCGCGGCGGCGACGTCTTCCGGCGCCGTGCCGGCCGGCAGCTCCGCTTCCGCGGTCGGCGCCTCGACGTCCCCGCCGAACCGGACGGCGACCGGCACGGCGCGGCCTCCCCCGACGCGGATGGCGCGGACGAAGCGGAGCCGCTCCGGCTCGAGCCGGACGAGGCGGGCGCGGTTGCCGACTTGCTCGTAGCGCTCGAACAGCAGCCTGGCGTTAAACGGCGGCGCGACCGGGATCGAAACGAAGATCGGCCCGCGTTCCGTCACGGCGTCCGCAGCCCCGCGCCCATCAACAGCGACTCGCCGCTCTCTTTCAGGACGCGGTCGATCGTGCCGCCGCCGAGGCAGACGTCGCCGTCGTAAAACACGACCGCCTGGCCTGGCGTAATCGCCTTCTGCGGCGCGTCGAACTCGACGACGCACGTATCGGCGCCCGTCATCGTGACGCGCACCCCTTGGTCCGGCTGCCGATAACGGAACTTGGCGCCGCATGCGAACGTCCCGTCCGCCGGCGGACGGCCCGCGATCCAGCTGACGCCGGTCGCTTCGAGCCGATGCGAATACAGCCGCGGGTCGCCTTCGCCCTGCACGACGTACAAAATATTGCGTTCGAGATCCTTATCGGCGACGAACCAAGGCTCGCCCGTGCCGCTGCCGCCGATGCCGAGCCCGTGCCGCTGCCCGAGCGTGTAATACATGAGCCCGTCGTGCCGCCCCTTCACCTCGCCGTCGAACGTGCGGATGTCGCCGCCGCGCGCCGGCAAGTAGCCGCTTAGGAATTCCTTAAAGTTTTTCTCCCCGATGAAGCAGACGCCCGTGCTGTCCTTCTTCTTCGCGGTGGCGAGACCCGCCTCCTCCGCGATGGCGCGAATTTCGGGCTTCGTATAGCCGCCGATCGGGAACATCGCCCGCGACAGCTGCCGCTGATTGAGCGCGTTGAGGAAATACGTCTGATCCTTGTTCCGGTCGACGCCGCGCAGCAGCTTGTACGTCGCTTCGCCGTCCGCCGACTCCTCGCGGATCACCCTCGCGTAATGGCCCGTCGCGACGTAATCGGCGCCGAGCTCGAGCGCTTTCGCCAGAAACTCGCCGAACTTGATTTCGCGGTTGCACATGACGTCCGGATTCGGCGTCCGGCCGGCCCGGTATTCGTCTAAGAAATATTGAAATACTTTCTCGTAGTATTCCTTTTCGAAATTAACGGTGTAGGAAGGGATGCCGATTTGCGCGCAAACGCGACGTACGTCCTCGGCGTCCTCCTCGGCGGTGCACACGCCGAATTCGTCGGTGTCGTCCCAGTTTTTCATGAAGAAGCCGACGACGTCGTAGCCTTGCCGCTTAAGCAGCAGCGCGGTGACGGAGCTGTCGACGCCGCCGGACATGCCGACGACGACGCGCGTCTCGGATGGAGCTTTATGGATCATGGAGGACATCCATGTTCACCTCGTTTTCGCTAGGCTGGAATTGAAGATATTGTACCATACCGGCTTTGAAAAGGAACAATCCGCACTGTCGCGAACTTGCGCTCTTGTTCGATGGAAATCAAAAAGCTTCGACAATTTTATGAAAACGTAAAGGTTTTCCTTACCAAACCTCGCTTCATGTGATAACATAGAAACGTCATCGGCTTAGTTTGAATATCGAACTTTCCGTCAATTCTATTGAACGAAGCGTTTGTTTCGCGCGAATAATCGGGGGGAACCCTTTTGAAAATATCGACGAAAGGCCGCTACGGTCTTACGATTATGATGGAACTGGCGGTGCGCTACGGCGAGGGGCCGACCTCGCTGAAGTCGATCGCCGAGAAGCACGGCTTGTCCGAGCATTATTTGGAGCAGCTGATCGCGCCGCTGCGCAACGCCGGCCTCGTGAAGAGCGTCCGCGGCGCGTACGGCGGTTACGTGTTATCCGCGGAACCGGACACCGTGACGGCGGGGGCGGTCATCCGCCTGCTGGAAGGGCCGATTTCCCCGGTGGATTTCACGGAGGAGGACGACCCGGCGAAGCGGGACCTCTGGATCCGCATTCGCGACGCGATCGCGGCCGTGCTCGATTCGACGACGCTGGCGTCGCTGGTCTCTTATAAAGACGAGGGACAAGCGGCGGGCAACTATATGTTTTATATTTAAACGAACGAAGAGGACCTGAACGCCATGTCCATGCAGGAACCGATCTATCTCGACCACGCGGCGACGACGCCGCTGCGCCCCGAAGCGCTTGAAGCGATGCTCCCGTATTTTTCGGGCGTGTTCGGCAACCCGTCCAGCGTGCACCGGTTCGGCCGAGACGCCAAGGCGGCGCTCGAGGCGGCCCGCGACGCGCTCGCGGCGCGGCTCGGGTGCAGCGCGTCCGAGCTCGTCTTTACGA
This sequence comes from Paenibacillus sp., assembly GCF_035645235.1. Lineage (GTDB taxonomy): Bacteria > Bacillota > Bacilli > Paenibacillales > YIM-B00363 > Paenibacillus_AE. The sequence continues at coordinate 10,886 of NZ_DASQMZ010000084.1, read as the reverse complement.
GCGGCGGGACGGAAAGCGATAACCTGGCGCTGCTGGGGGCGGCGCTGGCCGCTCCCGAAGGACGCCGCAAGGTCGTCACGACGGCGGTCGAGCACCACGCGGTGCTGCATGCGGCGGAGGAGCTGGAGCGGCTCGGCTTCGAGGTCGTCTATTTGCCTGTGGACGCGACGGGCCGCGTGGACGTCGACGCGGCGCGCGCCGCGATCGACGAGCGCGCGGCGGTCGTTTCCGTCATGTTCGGCAACAACGAGGTCGGCACGCTGCAGCCGATCGAAGCGATCGGCGCGATGTGCCGCGAGCGCGGCGTCCCGTTTCACGTCGACGCCGTACAAGCGCTGGGCCATGCGCGGATCGATTTGTCGCGTCTGCCGGTCGATCTCATGAGCTTCTCCGCGCATAAGGTGGGAGGGCCGAAGGGCGTCGGCCTTCTGTACGCGAGGCGCCGCGTGAAGCTGCATGCGCGGTCGTTCGGCGGCTCGCAGGAGCGCAGCCGTCGCCCCGGCACCGAAAACGTCGCCGGCGCGGTCGGCTTCGCGGCGGCGGCGGGGCTCGCGTGCGACGCCCTCGAGGCGCGGACGGCCGAGCTGGCGTCGCTGCGCGAGGCGATGCTCGCCGTCTTCGCGCGCGAGCTGGCGCCGGACGCGTTCGTCGTCAACGGCCATCCGACGGAGCGGCTGCCGCATGTGCTGAACGTCAGCTTCCCGGGCGCGAGCACCGAATCGGTGCTGATGAACCTCGACCTTGAAGGAATCGCCGCGGCCAGCGGCTCCGCCTGCTCGTCCGGCTCGCTGCGTCCGTCGCACGTGCTGCTCGCGATGGGCTTGCCGGAGGAGCGGGTTCGTTCGGCCGTTCGATTCAGCTTCGGCGAAGGCAATTGTCTCAAATCTGTAACATTTGCCGCCGAAAAAGTCGCAACGATCGTGCGACGTCTCACGTATAAGTGATGCAAAGGCGAACGCCCCAAGCGGGCGACCCTTCATTTTCCAACGAAATCTCCTTACGGACGATTAATTCTATGCCCCGTTGGGAATAAATAGATTTATAATTTTCTGGCAGAAGGTGGTATCCATATGATGCGTTGTCCGAATTGCAATTCGAAAGATATCGGGAAGATCGGTTCCCATCAATTTTACTGTTGGGGCTGTTTCATTGAATTGACGGTGAACGGCGAGAAGATGTCCGTCTATCAAGTGGAAGAGGACGGCACGCTCAGCTCGCTCGACGATTTGTTTTTCCCGGAAGAAGAGATGCCCGAAGTTCACGCGAACTGACGGCTTCGGTTTCGCCTCCCCGGACAAGCCCTGCGCTTGCGCCGCGGGAGGTTTTTTTTCGTCTTGTCCTACATATACTGTTACCCAAATGCGATTTCGGACAAGACAGGGGGCATCGGCGATGGAACAGTGGTTTCGGAGCAAATGGTTCGCGGGGCTCGTCTACGCGCTGCTCTCGCTCGGCGTCATCTATATGTTGATGTTGATCGGCCCGGTGTTCGCGGGGCTGTTCGCGTTCTTGAAGGCGGTGCTGGTGCCGTTCATCGTCGCGTTGATCTTATCGTATGTGCTCAATCCGATCGTTGGCGCGCTGCATCATCGGAAGGTGCCGCGGACGGTGGCGGTGCTGCTTATCTATGCCGTTTTCGTTTTGGCGGTGATGGTCGTGCTCATGAACGTCATCCCGATGTTCGTGACGCAGCTGACGGAATTGAACGAGCATTTACCGGAATTCACGATGCGCGCGCAGAGCTTGATCATCGATCTGAATCGAAACGACTTCCTGCCGGAGAGCGTGCGGATGGGCATCAACAACGCTTTGTACGAAGCGGAGCAGCAGCTCGCGGAATGGACGTCCCGCGCGATCGGACGGCTCGGCTCGACCGTGGGCGCCATGTTCGCGGCGTTCCTCGTGCCGTTCCTGGCGTTTTATATGTTGAAGGATTTCCAGGTCATCGAGAAAACGGTACTGACGCTCGTTCCCGAGAAGCATAAACGGAGCACGGTGCGGCTCGTAAGCGATATCGACAAGGCGCTGGGCAACTACATTCGCGGACAGTTTATCGTCTGCGTCATCATCGGCGTCTTCGCGTACATCGGGTATTGGCTTATCGGCGTCCCGTATCCGCTCCTGCTCGCGGCAATCGTCGGCTTGTTCAACATTATCCCGTACGTCGGGCCGTTCTTCGGCGCCGCGCCCGCGATCGTCGTCGCTTCCACCGTTTCTCTGAAAATGGTCCTGCTCGTCATCGCCGTCAACTTCGCCTGCCAAATCCTCGAGGGGAACGTCGTATCGCCCCAGGTCGTCGGCCGTTCGCTGCACATGCACCCGATGCTTATCATCTTCGCGCTGCTCGTGGGCGGCGAACTCGGCGGCATCGTCGGGCTGATCCTGGCCGTGCCGCTGTTCGCGGTCGCCAAGGTCGTCTTCCATCACGTGTACTTGTATTACAAGCACCGGCGGCCGGTGACGTAGTGCGGGGAGGGGGCGACACGGATAACCGAGGCCGCGGATGTCGCCGCTGCTCACGTTGCTATACGTCGCTGCCGCTCTTGTGCGTTACCGCTTGCTCGCGCTGCCTTTCGTCGCCGCTGCACACGTTGCTATACGTCGCTGCCGCTCTTGTGCGTCACCGCTTCCGCCGAGTTCGCATGTCTCCGCCGGACGCAAAAACCCCCGAGGCCGGAGCGGCTTCGGGGGTCTTTGCGAGGTTTGCATCATTTGGCTTCGAAACAGGGATAATGAAAATCATTATCAAAGGGATGATTTAAATATACTGTGCCGATTTCGCTTTGTCAAGCGGTCGCGGTCACGATATAATGGAAGCATATTACATGCGCGTGAAGCACACGCCGTTCGTCCCTCTGGGGTCGGGCGGCGTCTTTTTTGTTTCGCGCATCCGAGAGGAGAGCGGCAGGGCGTGGATAGCGGGTTCGAGCAAGCGCACAAAGCATGGCTGGATTATCATCTTAACGCGCGGAAGGGAGAGAGGTTGAGGCGGTTGGAGTCGGGTCACGGCTACTTAGAGAAAGAGTTTCTCGAGAAGGTTTGGTGGCCGGCGTTCGGTACATTGGACGATTTACATCCCCAGTACGAGGTACCGGATTACAACGACGGCAAAAGATATCTCGATCAGGCGTATAAACCGAAAAGCATTCGGCTCGGATTGGAGGCGGATGGGTTCTTTCCGCATATCCGAAATATCGATCGATGGGATCATGCGGACAATGTGCTGCGGGATCTGCACTTATTCGCGGATGCTTGGACGATGCTGCATTTTTCGGCGGATGTCATTAAATATCGTTCCCGGCAGGCGCAGCAGCTGCTGCGTCAAATCGTCTGGGCTCGGGAAGGGAGAGGGGCATGGGGCGCGGCATCATTAGAGGCGAGAGAGCTGCTTAGAATCGTTAGGAAGAACGATGGAACGATCGGTCTAAAGGAAGCAATCGAGCTCTTGGGCAAAAGCCCCAATACGGTGCGAAAATCGTTTCGAGAATTATTGGACCGGAAGCTGCTTCGCCCGACTATGCCAGGCGCGAAGAGGATTCGAGGGTATGAGATGACCCAAGCGGGCAGGGATATCATCTTGTGAATTCGGGCCGTAGTGCGCTGGGAAAAGAGCATGAAAAGGACGGACGGGCGATAAGCGTAAAATTTGAACATATGTCGTGGATAAGCGCAAAAATTGAGCATACGGGAGGCGCGGTGAGGGAAGTGCGGCGAGGAGAAGGCAGCGGCGGTCGGCTCGAGAGGAGGGGAACGGGGCGATAAGCGCAAAATTTGAACATATGTCGTGGATAAGCGCAAAAATTGAGCATACGGGAGGCGCGGTGAGGGAAGTGCGGCGAGGAGAAGGAAGCGGCGTGCGGCTCGAAGCAGGGGGGAAGCGGGACCGGCTTTCCTCGACACGAATTGACTTCCCCCGTAGCTTGGCGATATAATTACCGCAAAGCAGGGATGAAATCGAGTACGCCGCCTCACCGCTGAGCAGAGAATAGGCTTCAGGCGCCGAAAGCAAGCCGTCGCATTCGACGGACTTCGGCGATACTGGCTGCGAGAGCCTACCGTATCGGTGAACGGCCGAACGCTAATTTCGGAGCGCGAACGAACTTCGCCGGCGGAGAACCGTTATCTTCTCATGCGAGGGTTTCCATGTCGATCGGCGCGCGCGCGGCGACGGCGGGATAAACCAGGGTGGTACCGCGATAACGAACATTATCGTCCCTGAGACATCAGGGGCGATTTTTTGTTGCAATCCTATTCCTATGGAGGCTGAATCCACGTCATGAAAGCAAGCGAAATTCGAAGCAAATGGCTGCAGTTTTTCGAAAGCAAGGGACACCGAATCGAGCCGAGCGCCCCGCTCGTGCCGCATAACGATCCGTCGCTCCTGTGGATCAACGCAGGCATGGCGCCGCTGAAGGCTTACTTCGACGGCCGGGTCGTGCCCGAAAACCCGCGCATCGCGAACGCGCAGAAATGCATCCGCACGAACGACATCGAGAACGTCGGCAAGACGCGCCGCCATCATACGTTCTTCGAGATGCTCGGCAACTTTTCGATCGGCGACTACTTTAAAGAAGAGACGATTCTGTGGGCGTGGGAGTTCCTGACGTCGCCGGAGTGGATCGGCTTCGACAAAGACCGTCTTTCCGTGACGATTCACCCGGAGGACGACGAGGCGTTCGCCATTTGGAACGAGAAGGTCGGCATCCCGGCCGAGCGCATTTACAAGCTTACCGATAACTTCTGGGATATCGGCGAAGGTCCGTGCGGCCCGTGCACCGAGATTTTCTACGATCGCGGCGAGAAGTACGGCGACCTGTCCGATCCGGAATGCGTGCCGGGCGGCGAGAACGAGCGCTTCCTCGAGGTATGGAATCTCGTCTTCTCGCAGTTCAACCATAATAAAGACGGCTCCTACACGCCGCTTCCGAACAAAAACATCGATACGGGAGCGGGCCTCGAGCGGTTCGCGTCCATCCTTCAAGACGTCGACTCCAACTTTGACACGGACCTCTTCATGCCGATCATCGAAGCGACGTGCGAAATCGCCGGCGTGAAATACAAAGAAAATCCGGACGTCGACGTCGCGCTGAAGGTCATCGCCGATCACGTCCGAACGGTCGCCTTCTCCGTCGGCGACGGCGTGCTGCCGGGCAACGAGGGCCGCGGCTACGTCATCCGCCGCTTGCTGCGCCGCGCGGTGCGGTACGGCAAGGCGACGCTCGGCGTCGAGAAGCCGTTCATGTACCGGCTGACGAAGGTCGTCGGCGACGTGATGGGCATGTACTACACGGAGGTCGTCGAGAAGCGCGAGTTCATCGAGCGCGTCATCCGCATGGAAGAAGAGCGGTTCCACGAGACGCTGAACGATGGTCTCGCCATCCTCACGCAGCTCGTCGAGCAGGCGAAGCAGGTCGGCCGCGGCACGCTCGACGGCGCGGAAGCGTTCAAGCTGTACGACACGTACGGCTTCCCGCTCGACCTGACCGAGGATTTCGCGGCGGAGCAGGGCCTCGGCGTCGACCGGGAAGGCTTCGACGCGGCGATGGAGGAGCAGCGCACGCGCGCCCGGGCGGCGCGGCAGGAAGCCGGCAGCATGAAGGTGCAGGGCGGCGCGCTCGCCGACTTCACGGTTAAAAGCGAGTTTGTTGGATATAATGACTTGGTAACGAATGCTAAAGTCATCGCGATCGTCCACGGGGACGAACTGATCGATATGGCCGGCGCAGGCGAGAAAGTGGCCGTCCTGCTCGATCGGACGCCGTTCTACGCCGAGAGCGGCGGTCAAGTAAGCGACAAGGGCACGCTGTCGAACAAGGACGTCGCCGCCCGCGTCGAGGAGGTATCGAAGGCGCCGCACGGCCAACATGTGCATCTCGTCACGGTCGAGCGCGGCGTGCTGCGCAAGGGAGACGAGCTGACGGCGGCGGTGTCGAGCGCGGAGCGGGAAGACACGATCAAAAACCATACCGCGACGCATCTCCTTCATAAGGCGCTCAAGGAAGTGCTCGGCGAGCACGTCAATCAGGCGGGCTCCCTCGTGCAGCCGGATCGGCTCCGGTTCGACTTCTCGCATATCGCGGCCGTCACGCCGGAAGAGCTCGCGGTCATCGAGCGCAAAGTGAACGAGCAGATTTGGAAAGGCACGGCGCTCGTCATCGAGCAAAAGCCGATCGCCGAAGCGAAAGCGATGGGCGCGATGGCGCTGTTCGGCGAAAAATACGGCGACATCGTGCGCGTCGTGCAGGTCGGCGATTACAGCGTCGAGCTGTGCGGAGGCTGCCACGTTCAGAGCACGTCGCAGATCGGTCTGTTCAAGATCGTCAGCGAGAGCGGCATCGGCTCCGGCATCCGCCGCATCGAGGCCGTCACGGGCAAGGGGGCGTATTTGTTCCTCGACAGTCAAATCCAGCTCCTCCAAGGCAGCGCGGCGCTGCTCAAGTCGAGCCCGGCGGAGCTGCCGCGGCGCATCGAAGCGCTGCAAGGCCAGCTGCGCGACGCGCAGAAGGAAATCGACGCGCTCCGCGGCAAGATCGGCTCGCTCGAGGCGGGAAGCCTCGAGAGCCAAGTGAAGCAGGTCGGCGACATCCCGCTGCTCGCGGCCGAAATCAAAGGCGCGGACATGGACACGCTCCGCGGCATCGCCGATACGATCAAGGCGAAGCTTGGCACCGTAGCGGTGCTGCTCGGAGCGGCGAACGACGGCAAGGTGAATTTGGTGGCGGCGGTCACCCCCGATTTGGTGAAGCGCGGCGTATCCGCCGGCGCGATTGTGAAGGAAGCGGCCTCGATTTGCGGCGGCGGTGGCGGCGGGCGTCCGGATCTGGCGCAAGCCGGCGGCAAGGACGCGTCCAAGCTGTCCGAAGCGCTCGCGTCGGCGGAGCGGCTGCTCGCAAAACAATTGCAATCGTAGACTGGTGGAAAAAGGATTTCTGCCCTGCGCACAGAATATAATAAACGAATATAAACGCAAACGGGGGTGCCGCTATGAATTCCATGGACAAAACGATGAAGTACGAACGCCAGCCCGAGACGCAAGAAGCGTCGGCGCAAGACGTGCTCCTCGCCGTTTACGACGCTCTGCAGGAGAAGGGGTACAACCCGATCAACCAAATCGTCGGGTATTTATTGTCCGGCGATCCGGCGTATATCCCTCGGCACGACAACGCAAGAAGTTTGATTCGAAAACGGGAACGCGACGAGCTGATCGAGGAGCTCGTTCGCTTTTACGTCGGTCGCCATCGCTGAGATGCGGCTCATGGGCATCGATTACGGCGAACGCCAAATCGGCGTCGCCGTCAGCGACGAACTGTTCCTCACCGCGCAGGGCGTCACGACGCTGCGCAACTCGGGAGACGTGCGGGTGCTGAACGATATCGCGAAGCTGGCGACCGAATACGGCGTGACCGAGCTCGTCGTCGGGCTGCCGAAAAACATGAACGGCACGATCGGGCCGAAGGGCGAGCTCGCGGAATCGTTCGCGAAGGAGCTCGGCGCGGTGACGGGCTTGCCGGTTCGGCTGTGGGACGAACGGCTGACGACGATGGCCGCGAATCGGACGCTGCTCGAGGCGGACGTCAGCCGCAAGAAGCGGAAAGCGGTCGTCGATAAGATGGCGGCTATGCTGATCTTACAGAATTATATGGATTCGAAAAATCGCTGAAGAGGTGAAGGGAATGGCGGATCACACGCACGAGCACGGCGAGGTCGAGGCGCTCGAGCCGGAAATTATTTATATTCCGGACGAAGAAGGCAACGAAGAAGAATTCGAGGTCATCATGAAGTTCGAGGTCGACGGCTCCGACCATAAGTACATGATGGTCGTTCCGGTCGAAGGCGGCGAGGAAGATACCGACGAGGTGTACGCCTTCCGTTACGAGGAAGACGGCGATGAGTTGAAGTTGTACACGATCGACGACGAGGAAGAGTGGAACCTGGTCGAAGAGACGTTCAATACGCTGCTTGAGGAAATGGAAGGCGCGGAATCCTAGGAGGCAACCATGTCCGAATATACGATCGCGAACGCGGTGCGCACGAATCGGCTGCGCGAGGCGTACGGCGATGAAATCGTCCTCTCGGAGGACGGCGAAGATCAAGAAGGCGCGCATAAAATCGTCATGGAATTCGATGTGGCCGGCCGCTCGTACGTCGTGTTGCGCCCGGAAGAGGCGGGAGACGGCGAGGAGCTGTCGGTGTTCCGCGTGACGCCGGCCGCGGACGGCGAATACGACATCGAGACGATCGAGGACGACGAGGAATGGGAAGACGTAACGGAGCTCGTGGACGAGATGACGGTATCGTTTTCGAAAGAATAAAGAGAGGAACAACGAGCGGCGGGATCGTCGCTCTTTTTCCTGTTTTCGGGGGGACGCAAAGAACGTATGTGGAAGATGCTGAAATGGCTGCTCCTGCTCGTCGTCGTAGCCATCGGCGCCGCCGCGGGCGGCTTGTATTACGTCTTGGAGCAGTTAAAGCCCGCCGAAGCGGCGGAGGAGGTGGAGTTCACGATTCCGCCGGGCACGTCGTCCGCGGGCATCGCGAACATCTTGGAGGAGCACGGACTCATCCGCGACGCACTCATTTTCTCTTACTATTTGAAGTATAAGGACCTCGGCACCGGCTTTCAGGCGGGGACGTACGCGATGGCGCCGGGGATCGAAATCGGCGAAATCATCGCGCGGCTGAACGCGGGGGATACGGTGGAGGAGGAGACGATCCGGGTCACGATTCCGGAAGGCTACACCGTGCGGCAGGCGGTCGCCGCGCTCGTCGCCGCGGGGTTTTCCGAGGAAGCGCTGCTCGAAGTGCTGAACGACCCGGCGCAGTTCGCGCTCGATTCGTCCGGCGAACAGCCGATGCGGGCGGCGCAAATCCCGGAGAACGATCAATATCGGTTCCCGATGGAAGGATACCTCTTCCCGGAAACGTACGAATTTCCGAAAGACGTGACCGCTTACGATGCGCTGCGGCGCATGGCGCAGGAGCTGGACCGCAAGCTCGGGACGCTGCCGGAGGGATGGGAGGCGCAGCTCGAGAAGAACGGCGTCACCTTCCACGAGATGATGACGATCGCCTCGCTCGTCGAACGGGAAGTCGTCGTCGACGCCGAACGCGCGTTGGTCGCGGGGGTCATTTATAATCGGCTCCGGCGGGACATGCCGCTGCAGATCGACGCGACGGTGCAATATTTGTTCGACGAACAGAAGGACCGGTTGTACGAAAAGGATTTGCGCGTAGAAAGTCCCTATAATACGTATTTGAACGCAGGACTGCCGCCGGGACCGATCGCGAGCCCCGGGCTCGCCTCGATCGAAGCGGCGTTGTACCCCGAGCCGTCCGAGTATTTCTTTTACGTCACGAAGAAGGACGGGACGGGCGAGCACTTTTTCGGAAAAACCTACGAAGAGCACTTGCAAAACATAAAGAAGAGCAACGCCAACCAATAGCGTTAGGGAACTCGGGATACCGGGAACGTCGCGAAGATAAGCAAGGCCGGGCGCCTTGCTTATTTCTTTACGATTTTTCCACATTTTTTTGCCGTTGGAAGGGTTTTCACGTAAGGGTGTCGAATATAGTCGATCAAAGACGGAGGTACTTTCCTTCGGCATTCTCTCGAGAGGGTGGACAATGATGAAACGCAGGCCGTTCACGCTATCATGGGCAACCAAGCGGAAGACGCAAGGGCCGGAAGGCCTACCAAAGCAAGAGCGGATGGAAATTCGCATCAACCCGGCCCGGTCGATCGGCGTGCAGCTCTTTCTTTATTTTTTCCTCGTCATCGTCGTGGCGGTCTCGAGCGTCGGGTATTTGTCCTATAATCAATCCCGCCTTCTGATCGAGACGCAAGTGCTCGAAGCGAAGCGACTAACCGCGGTGCAAGCAGCGGAGAAGCTGAGCCTCGTGTTGCAGCAATACGAGGACGCTTCGCTCGAAATTATGCTGCTTCCGGAAATTTCGGAACTATCCACGCAGTTTCGGTTATACCCGGAAGACATCATGGGTCAGCTGGAAATCCGACGCGAGTTGGAGCAACGGCTGAATACTTATACGTTTTCGGATAATACGATCGCTTCCCTGCACTTGCTTTCGATGGACGAACTGTTGCCGACGTTGTCCGTCGGCGTCTCGATTCCGGGGAACAATTCGTCGGAGCTCCCTTGGTTTCAAAAGGCCATCGACAACGACGGCAAGGGACTGTGGGTGCCGACGAGCGCGAAGGGACCGTCGGGCGCCCAACCGGCTCCCTCGTTCGGTTATGCGCGCGTGATTAAGGATCAGGGATCGTTCTCTTTGATTTATATGTATATCATGGAACTTCGGGAAGAGCGGCTGCAGGAAGTCATGGTCGACGCGCTCGGCAAGGGCAGCCGCATGCTGCTGCTCGACGAGAACGGCGTCGTGATTTCGTCCGCGAATAAGGAAGAGATCGGCACGCCGTATCCGGTTTCGTTCGAAGGCGACGACGGCTCCGATCGGGTGACGCTCGGGGGGCAAGAGCTGTTGATCGCGCATAGCCGCTTGGCCGGCGGCTGGCGGCTCGTCGGCGAGCAGCCGTTCGCGCCGCTCGTCGCCGGCACGAATACGATCCGGGACGTGACGGTGTCCATGCTGTTCGGCGGCGTCGTCGCCGCCATCGTCATCGGCTGGATGATCGCGCGCCGCATCGGCGCGCCGATGCGCCGCTTGAGCGCGCTCATGAAGCGGGCCGAGGACGGAGATTTGTCCGTCCAATCGACGTTCTCGAAACGCCGGGACGAAATCGGCACGCTCGCGACGGGCTTCAACGAGATGCTGCGGAACATTCGGGCCCTCGTCGAGGAGTCCCACCAGTCGGTGCGCGAGGTGATGAATACGGCCGGCGAGCTCGGCGAGGCGTCCCGGCGCACGGC
>NZ_DASQMZ010000083.1:0-23830 GCF_035645235.1 Paenibacillus sp. | reverse complement strand
GAAGCCGGGCACGAAGGAAGCGACGACGGACGGCATCCGAAGAATGCTGGCGAGGGCTGCCCGCGCCGGAGCGGCCGCGACGTGGCTCAGCGGCTGGAAGAAATGTCCCGAAGCGCTAAACGAAGGTTTCCGAGGCGCTCGTCGGTGGTTAAACCGTACGTTCCATGGGCTGCGGTCGAAGTATTTGCAAAGCTATCTCCACGAATATTGCTTCCGTTGGAACTTGGCCGCGCGAGGCGCCTCGGCTTGGGAAGAATGGATGGCGCTATGTACGGCCCGTAACGTTCAAGCCGTATAATATCGAACGTCTTCATACGCAGACGAGCATTTTCCTCGGAGAAGGTACGGCTTTATATATAAATGGTATAACGGTGTGTGCATCTGAGGTAAGGGTTACAGGCGGGAAAGAAGCCCGCACCCCGCACCCCTTGCCAACGAGGGGAAACCGCGCGGAGAAAAATAAAGCACGCCGACGGGAGTTCCCGCCGGCGCGCGCAATCGTCGTTATTCCGCCTGTAAGGCTTTATCGAACGCATCGATCGTCCGGTCGATATCTTCGTCCGTATGCGCGAGCGATACGAACATGCCCTCGAATTGCGAAGGCGCGATGCTGACCCCGCTGTCAAGCAAGCGGCCGAAGACGCGGCTGAATCGCAGCAGGTCGGACGTCTTCGCGGTCGCGTAATCGATGACTGCCGCATCGGTGAAGAACGGGCAAACCATCGAACCGACGCGATTGATCGTCGACGGGATGCCGTACTTGGCGGCGCAGCTCGCCAAACCCGCTTCGAGCCTCGCGGATTTGCGCTCCAATTCTTCATATACGCCCGGGCGCCCCAACAGTCGAAGCGTCGTGATGCCCGCCGCCATGGCGAGCGGATTGCCCGAGAGCGTGCCCGCTTGGTAAATCGGTCCGCTAGGCGCAATCTTCTCCATAATATCCCGGCGCCCGCCGTACGCTCCGACCGGCAGGCCGCCGCCGATCACTTTGCCCATGCAGGTCAAGTCCGGCGTTATGCCGTACAAGCCTTGGGCCGAGTGCAGGTGAACCCGGAAGCCTGTCATGACCTCGTCGAAGATGAGCAGCGCCCCGTGTCGAGTCGTAATCGCCCGAACTTCCTCGAGGAAACCGGGCAGCGGCGGAACGACGCCCATATTGCCGCCGACCGGCTCGACGATGACGGCGGCCAGCTGCTCCCCGTATTTCTCGAAGGCCAGACGGAGCGATTCGACGTCGTTATACGGCACGGTGATCGTATGCTCCGCCACGCCCTCGGGTACGCCGGGGCTGTCGGGCAGGCCGAGCGTCGCGACGCCGGAGCCCGCCTTGATCAGCAGCGCGTCCGCATGCCCGTGGTAGCTGCCCTCGAATTTCAAAATTTTCGATCGGTTCGTATAGCCTCGGGCGAGCCGGAGCGCGCTCATCGTCGCTTCCGTGCCGGAGTTGACCATGCGCACCACTTCGACGGAAGGCATCCGCTCGCAGACGAGCGCGGCCATTTCCGTCTCCCGTTCGGTGGGGGCGCCGAAGCTCGTCCCCCGCGCCGCCGCTTCGCCGATCGCCGCCAGCACCTCCGGATGCGCGTGTCCCAGAATGAGCGGCCCCCACGATCCGACGTAGTCGATATATTCGTTCCCGTCGATATCGTAGATGCGAGAGCCTTGGCCCCGTTCCACGAAAAACGGCGCCCCCCCTACCGAGCGGAACGCCCGCACCGGCGAGTTTACCCCGCCCGGGATGATGCGGCGTGCCTGTTCGAATGCAGCTTCCGACCGTGTCGTAACGCGTTTTTGACCGCTCATGCCGAAATCCACCTATCCTTTCCTAAACCGCCTATGGTAAAATGAATTGACTTCCCAAACAGAGGAGAGCCTTCCTATGTTATCCCTTTTACATCAGGTTCCGTTATTTAAACATCTCTCCGAGGATCAACTGACCCGTCTTTCGGAAATTTGCAACCGCAAAGGCTTCAAAGCCGGCACGGTGCTGTTTCGAGAGAAGGAGCCGGGCGATGTGTTCTATATTATCGTGTCCGGTTCGGTCAAGGTGTTCACGTCCAATGCGGGCGGGGAAGAAAAAATATTGTCCGTCTTTCAAGCCGGCGATAACTTCGGCGAGCTGTCGCTGATCGACGGCAAGCCCAGATCGGCGAGCGCGCAGGTGCTCGAGGACAGCATGTTCTTAACGTTGCGCGGCTCGGAATTTTTACAGCTGCTCAAGTCCCACCCGGATATGTCCCTCTCCATCATGCAGGAGCTGTGCCGCCGCATCCGGGAGACCAACGATCACGTATACGACTTAACATTCGTGGACGCCCGGACGCGCGTGCTGAAAAATTTGATCATCTTCGCGAACAAGAACGGCATCCGCAGCGGCAACGTCATCAATATACGTATCGCGCTCAATTTCGACGAGCTGGCCCGTATGGCCGGCGTGACGAAGTCGGTGCTCATGGAGGTCATTCGCGACCTCGAGCGCATCCAAATTTTGAACTCGACGCCGCACGGCTTTTCCTTAGACTTGTCTAAGCTTCGCGGCGGCGGATGAACGCCGCCGCCTGCTCCGCCGCTTGCTTCCCTTGGTGGATGCAATCCGGCAGCCCCACTCCTTCCAATCCCGCCCCCGCCGCGAACACGCCGGGGGCTTTCGTACGTAACCCCTCTCGGAGCGTATGTACCCGATCGAGGTGACCGACCTCGTATTGCGGCATAGACCGCGGGAGGCGCGTCACATCCGAAAACTCGGGTTCCGCCGCGATGCCCACGAGCTCGGCGACTTCGCGCCGAACGGCGGCCACGAGCGCGTCGTCGCTCATGGATTGCCACCGGTCGTCGTCGATGCGGCCGACGTAACAGCGAATCAGCACGCGATCCTCCGGCGCCGTGTGCAGCCATTTCGACGATGTCCACGTGCAGGCGGTGATCAACCTCCCCTCCGTCCGGGGTACGACGAAGCCGGCTCCGTCGAGCGGCACGGTCACTTGCTCGCGCCGATACGCGAGTACGACGTTCGCGACCGACGCGTACGCCATATCGCGGAAAACCCCCGCCTCGGGAACGTCCGGGAGCAGCCGACCGAGCTCCGAAACCGGCGTGGTGACGACGACGGCATCGGCTAGGAGCGCGTCTCCGTTTTCGAGCGTTACGACGGCGCCGCCAGTGCCATCCCGCGGCGTCACGGAACGGACCGGCTTCCCCGTAAGCACGACCGCCCCTTCTTCCTCGAGCGCCGCCTCGAGGCGCTCGATCAACGTGGACAAGCCGTTCCGGTAGCTGAGGAACGCGCTCCCCCTCGCATGCGGGGGGAGATGGTCCTCGCCCGCCGCGCCGCGGGCCAGACCGACCATGAGGCTTCGATATTTTCGTTCCGCCGCGCGGAACTGCGGGAAGGTGGCGAGCAAGCTCAACCGATCCGCATCGCCTGCATAGATGCCCGACAATAACGGTTCCGCGACGAAGTCGACCACCTGATCGCCGAGCCGCCGCCGAAGGAAACCGCCCAACGATTCGTCGGCGTCGCCCCGCGCCGCGGGGAGCACCCAATCCAATGCCGCCCGCAGCTTTCCCGGCCAGCCGATCAGCTTGCTCGCGACGAAAGGCTTCCAATCCGTCGGCACGCCGAGCACGAGTCCCGGGGGGATGCGATGCAGCTGCCCGCCTCGCAAGATGTATGTTTTTCTCGTCGCGGGATTCAGGGCGACAAGCTCGCCTTCGATGCCCAGTTCGCGCGAAAGATCGATGATCGGCCGTTTCCGCGCGAGGAACGAATCCGGTCCGCGCTCGATCACGAAGCCGTCCCTGCGCATCGTTCGAATTTTTCCGCCGAGCCGCTCGCCGCCTTCGATCAGCGTCACCTTGGGCTCGATCCCTTCGCGCCTGGCCAGCCGCGCCGCGTAATACGCGGCCGAGAGGCCGGTAATGCCGCCGCCGACGACGACAATGTTCTTTTCCATCTTAGGAACCTTCCTCTAACGCCGTCGTCTTCGAGCGAACGACATCGGACAACGTCTCCATGTAGAGCGGCTCCGTATTCAACATCTCGGTGCGCTCCAGATGCATGCCGAGCTTGCCCGCAAGCGCCTGTGCTTCGATATCGAGGTCGTACAGCACCTCGAGATGATCGGAGACGAAGCCGATCGGGCAGACGAGCGCATAATCGACGCCTTCCTCCGCATGAAGCCGCTCCAGCTCTTCGAGCACGTCGGGCCCGAGCCATTTCTCCCCGGTTTGTCCCGCGCTCTGCCATGCGAACTGCCACTGTTCGATGCCCGTTCGTTCCGCGATCGCGCGGGACGTCTCGAGCAGCTGCTCGGGGTAAGGATCCTTCATGTCCAAAATGCGTTCCGGCAAGCTATGCGCCGTAAACAGCACTTTCACTTCCTCCGGATCGACCTCGGCGAAGCGGGCGAGCGCCCGCTCCACCCGCACGGAAAGCGCCTCGATCAGCTTTGGATGCAGGTGATAGCTTTCGACGAACGCCATGGCGACGCCGGCTTCCTCCGCGGCGGCTTGCGCGCGCTTCACGTAGCTTCCGATGCTCATAACAGAATAATGCGGCGCGAGCACGACGCCGACCGCCCGCGTGATGCCGTCCGCGGCCATCGCCTTCACGCCGTCTTCGATGAACGGGGCGGCGTGCTTTAAGCCTTGGTAACAAACGTACGTCGTTCCGTCGGCCGCTTCGCGGTCGAGCGTCGCCTGCAGCGCCGCCACCTGCGCGTCGGTATTGCGGCGCAGCGGAAAGAACCCGCCTACGATGGCGTCGTAGCGCCGCACCAGGTCGTTCAGCTGTTCCGGCGTCGGAGGACGCCCCCTGCGAATATGCGTGTAATACGCCTCGACCTGGTCCAAGCTCTCCGGCGTACCGTACGACATAACGAGCACGCCGACCGCGTTGGGGCCGTACTTTGCGGCGCTGGTCATCCTTGCACGCTCCTTTGGCGCTCTTCGGAATACCGGTGCACGAATTCCGTCAGCAGCTTCAGCTTATCGAGCGACGCCTCGGGGAAAAGTCCATGGCCTAGATTGAAAATGTACCCCGGCGCCTCCATGCCTTCGTCGAGGATGGCGGCCGCTTGCGCTTCGATTACCTGCTGCGGCGCCGTAAGCACATATGGGTCTAAGTTGCCCTGGACCGCGAACCGCTCGCCGAGGCGCCGGCGCCCTTCCCGAACGGATACGCGCCAATCGAGGCCGATCACGTCCGCCTGCAAGCCACCCAGGTATGGCAATAGCTCGCCCGACGCGACGCCCGGGAAATAAATTTTCGCCTGCGGCAAGTCGGACAGCTCGCGGAAAATTCGCTCGATGACGGGCAACACATATACGCGGAAATCGCGCGGCGACAGCGCGCCGACCCAGCTGTCGAACAGCTGCACCGCCTTCGCGCCGTTCGCGGCTTGCGCCCGCACATAGGCGATCACCATGTCGCCGAGTTTATTCATCAACGCGTGCCAGACGTCCGGCTCGGAATACATCATCGTTTTCGTTAAAATATAGCTCTTCGACGGCCTGCCTTCGATCAGGTAGCTCGCGATCGTGAACGGCGAGCCCGCGAACGTGATGAGCGGCACGCGCAGCTCCCGGTCTAAAATGCGGATCGTCTTTAAAATATGGGACAGGTCGCCCTCTACGTCGATCGGGCGGAGCGCCTCCACGTCCGCGCGGGAACGGATCGGATTATGGATCACCGGTCCGACGTTCTTGACGATGTCGAAGTCGATGCCGATCGAGGCGACCGGATTCATGATATCGGAGTATAGGATCGCCGCGTCGACGCCGAGCTTCTTGACCGGCATTAACGTCACTTCGGCCGCCAGCTCCGGCTGCTCGCATATTTCAAGAAGCGAGTAACGCTCTTTGATCTTGCGATATTCCGGATCGTAGCGTCCCGCCTGCCGCATGTACCAGACCGGCACGCGCTCCGTCGGCTCGCCGCGGCATGCCCGTAGAAACAAATCGTTATATGCATCCATTTAGTGATCTTCCTTTAGCCATCTCGCCGCGTCCTTGGCGTGATACGTAATAATAATGTCGGCGCCCGCGCGCTTCATGCCGGTGAGCGTCTCGAGCACGATCGCCCGTTCGTCGATCCAGCCGTTGGCCGCCGCGGCCTTGACCATGCTGTACTCCGCGCTGGTATTATATGCGACCAGCGGGAGCTCGAACTGCTCGCGCAGCGCCCGAATGACGTCAAGGTAGGCGAGCGCGGGCTTCACCATCAGGAAATCCGCCCCCTCGATGACGTCGGATTCCGCTTCGCGAAGCCCTTCCCGTACGTTGGCGGGGTCCATCTGATACGTCTTTCGATCGCCGAACTGCGGGGCCGAATGCGCCGCATCCCGGAACGGGCCGTAGAAAGCCGACGCGTACTTCACCGAATACGACATGATCGGCACGTGCGAAAGCCCGCTCTCGTCGAGTCCGCTGCGAATCGCCGCGACGAAGCCGTCCATCATGTTGGACGGCGCGATAATATCGGCGCCCGCCTTCGCCTGGGAGACGGCCGTCTTGACGTGCAGCTCGAGCGACGGGTCGTTGACGATTTCCGCGCGGTTCGTATGCGCGCGATGCTCCACGATGCCGCAATGGCCGTGGCTCGTATATTGGCACACGCACGTGTCCGCCACGATCAACAGCTCGGGATCGACCGCCTTCAGCTTGCGAATGGCTTGCTGCACGATGCCGTTCTCGTCGTATGCGGACGAAGCGAGCTCGTCCTTCGCCTCCGGCACGCCGAACAGCAGAACGGAGCGAATGCCCGCCGCGCGCAGGTCGGCGGCCTCCGCCTCCAGCAGATCGAGCGAGAGGTGATAGACGCCGGGCATCGACGGAATTTCGTGTTTGACGTTCGTGCCGGTCGTGACGAAGATCGGGTAAATCAGCTGATCGGCCGTAATCCTTGTTTCCCGGACCAACGCGCGAATCGTCGCGCTGCCCCTTAGTCTTCTATGTCGAACGCGATCGTAACTCATTCACGCGTCTCCTCCGTTCTTGGTTAAGTTGTATGCGATCAGCGCATCCAGCAGGCCGGCGACGCTGGCTTCGGCCGCTTCGGCGACGACCGGAATTCCCGCTTCCTTCGCGGCGGCCGCCGTCACCGGACCGATCGCGAACGCCGGGACGCCGACGAGCGCTTCGGCGGGCCGGTCCCAGCCATGGCGGCGGAGCAGTTCGAGCAGGTTGGACACCGTGGACGAGCTGGTGAAGGTGACGGCGCCAAGCTTGCCGGCCCGCAGCAGCTCCAGCGCCTCCTCCGAGCCTTCCTCGGAAAGCTTCGTCTCATATACGGGCAATTCGTCGACCTGCACCCCCGCCTGTCGCAGCATCGTTGCCAATTGCTCGCGAGCCGTCCGGGCGCGGGGCAGCAGCGCACGCTCCCCCGGCTTTACGAGCGGAAGCAGCGCCTCCGCCAACGCGTCGCCGCGGTACGCCTCGGGCAGCGCCTCGGCGACAAGCCCGCGCGCGAGCAGCGTCTCGGCCGTCTTCGGGCCGACAGCCCCGATGCGAGCCCGGGCGTACCGGCGCACGTCGACCCGAAGGGCGGCGCAGGCGTCCAGGAAGCGTTGTACGCCGTTGGCGCTCGTAAAGAGGAGCCAATCGTACGCTTCCGGCGAGGCGAAGGCGCTCGACGCCGCGTCGACCGGAAGCGGTTCAGTGCGGATGACCGGCCACTCGACGGCCTCCCCGCCCAGGTCGTCGATGCGCGACACGAGCTCGCTCGCTTGCTCCCGCGCGCGCGTCACGAGAATGCGCATGCCGAACAGCGGCTTCTTCTCGAACCATCGAATCTTATCCCGAAGCTTCACGACGTTGCCGACGATGATGACGGCGGGGGAGGAGAAGCCGCTGGCCGCGACCTTGTCGACGATGGTATCCAGCGTGCCGACGAGCGTGCGTTGATCCATCCAGGTGCCCCATCGGATCAGGGCGACCGGCGTCGACGGATTTTTGCCGCCGCGGACGAGCGCTTCGGCGATGTTGCCGATGTTGGCGACGCCCATCAGAAACACCAGCGTGCCCGACGCCTTCGCCAGATGGTCCCAATCCACGCCGCCGTACGTCTTGTTCGGGTATTCGTGGCCGGTGACGATCGAGAAGGACGACGTGAAATCGCGATGCGTCACCGGGATGCCGGCGTACGCGGGGACGGCGATCGCCGACGTGACGCCCGGTATGATCTCGAAGTCGATGCCGTGCTCCGCCAGCTGCTCCGCTTCCTCGCCGACCCTGCCGAACACCGACGGGTCGCCCCCTTTCAGCCGCGTCACGACGCGGCCGGAGCTCGCCAAGTCGACAAGGAGCTGATTGATCTCCTCTTGCCTCAGCATATGCTTGTCCGGCAGCTTCCCGACGAACACTTTCTCCGCGCCCGGCTTCATATGCCGAAGCAGGCTCGGACTCGCCAAGCGATCGTACACGACAACGTCCGCTTTCGCGATCGCCTCCATGCCCCGAACCGTGATCAGCTTCGGATCCCCGGGACCCGCCCCGACCAGAAACACTTTCCCCGCCGGCTTGCTCTCCCCCACGCCTATTCCTCCCTCGCCTCCGCCAATATCGCCGCGGCTCCCCTCGCTAGCAGCGTCTCGCCCAGCGACCTGCCGAGCGCCGCCGGTTCGTCCCCGGACGCCGTCTCGCGAAGCAGCCGCTCGCCGTCCGGCGTCCCGACGAAGCCCGTCAGCGTCACCGTGCGCCCCGACGCGTCGAGCGTCGCATGCGCGCCGATCGGCACCTGGCATCCGCCGTTCAACGTGCCGAGGAACGCCCGCTCCGCCGCGACCGCCGCGGCCGTCCGTTCGTGGTGGTATAGCGAAAACAGCGCCAGCAGCTCCTCGTCGCCTTCCCGGCATTCGAGCGCCAGCGCGCCTTGTCCGACCGCCGGAACGCACACGTCCGCTTCTACCGGCGACGTAATCCGATCGGACCAGCCCATCCGGCGAAGTCCGGCCGAAGCGAGAAGAATCGCGTCGAAATCGCCGTTCTCCAGCCGCCGCAGCCTCGAATCGATATTGCCGCGCAGCGGCTCCACGACGAGGTCCGGGCGCAGAAATTTCATCTGGCTGCTGCGCCGCAGACTGCTTGTCCCCAGCTTTGCGCCCGTCGGAAGCGTCTCGAGCGTCCAGCCGCCTCGCGCGATGAACGCGTCGCGCGGGTCCTCCCGCTCCGGCACGCATCCGATGATAAGCCCTTCCGGCAACGCCGCCGGCATATCCTTCATGCTATGTACGGCGAAGTCGATCTCCCGGTCCATTAACGCTTGCTCGATTTCTTTCACGAAGAGGCCCTTGCCGCCGACCTTCGACAGCGTCACGTCCAAGATGCGATCTCCCTTGGTCACGATCTTTCGCACCTCGAACTCGCATTCGATCCCGTGCCGCCGGCCGACCGAGCGAAGCGCCTCCAGCACTTGATTCGTTTGCGTCAAGGCAAGCGCGCTTTGGCGCGTGCCGACGATCCATTTCCGCATAGTAGTCATCTCTTCCTGCCTTCCTGTTCGGGCGTATCCGGCGCCGCGCGTTTTAGGCCGGCGCCTCCAATATGTGTTGCAGGCGTCGCGCGCAATCGGCCTCGACCGCCTCCGCGGGCTCGCCCGCGGCAAGCCGCGCCAAGCCGTCGAACTCCAGCAGCCGTCCCAGACAAATCAGCTTGCGCTCCGCCTCCGCATCGCTTTCGAGCACGAACTTCCGCAACCGGTCCAGCACCTCGACGTACGCGGCATATTCGGGCCCGTACGCCGACTCCAGCTCTCCGGCGATGCGCCGCGCCAGCTTCGGACTGGCGCCTCCCGTCGTCACCGCCATCACCAGCCGCCCTCTCCGCACGACCGACGGCACGACAAAATCGCCTTCGTCCGCGCCGTACGCCGCGTTGAGCCAGACGCCTTCGCGCCGAGCCTCTTCCCGGACCAACGCGTTCGCGGCGTCGCTATTCGTCGCCGAGAACGCGAGCTGCGCGCCCGCCAAATCCCCCGCGCGGAACGGCCGCCGATGCCAAACGACGCGCCCGTCCGCCGACGCGGCCTCGAGCGCGGGCACGCCGTCCGGCGACACGACGACGACCCGAGCGCCGCAGTCCAGCAGTCCCGCGATTTTGCGCCACCCGATCGGACCGCCGCCGACGACGACGCATAGGGCGTCCGTTACGTCCGCCATGATCGGGTAATACTTCGGATGCTCGCCCATGTCGCTGACGCCTCCTTAGAACCAAGGATGAAAGCCGGAATAATCGTTCGTCACCGCGAAGTTCAGCAGCAGCAACAGGAACGCGAGGACGTTCCACGCCGCCAGCTTACGACCGGGGGCGCGCATGCGGTACTTCAGCACGAACATCCAGCCGTATACCGCTAGAATGAGCGCGGTCGCGTACAGCTTCACATCGGCGAACAACGACGGCAACGAATTTTCGAGCCCGAGCCACACCGCGCCGAGCGACAGCGACAAAATCAAAGTCGGGGTGCCCACGAGCGCCGCGTTCATCGCGAATCGCTCCAGCGCCTCGAGGCTGGGCAAGCGGCGCAGCGCCAGCGTCCACCGCTTCTGCTTCAGCCGCAGCTGCAAAAACAAGTATGCGCCCGAGAGAATCGCGGACAACGCGAACGCCGCGTAGCTGGATATCGCCAGCGCGACGTGAAGCGAGAGCAAGCCGTTCGACAGCTCGAGACGCACCGGCGCGACCCCGGGGTCCGCCATCAAATTCAATACCAACACCGTAAAGCCGAACACGTTCACGAAAAACACGACGAATTGCAAGGCGAAAAAACGGCTCGCCACGAGCGATGCGGTGACGAGCAGCCACGAGAAGAAAAACAACGTCTCGAATTTCGTAAAGACGGGGATATAGCGATGCTCGTACATGCGCACGAAAAAAAACAACGTCTGGAGCACCCAGACAAACACAAGCAGCCCTTCGCCCATCCGCTTCGCGCCGTCGTTCTTCGCAACGGCGTCCGAAAAGTAAAACAGAAGGCTCAGGGCATATATATAAATAATGATATCGTACAACCAAAATTTCGTTACCATCGAGACCCGGACACCTCCTGCAGCACGACCGCTTTACGCCAACGTCAAGCTGCCGTGCTGCAGAGGGCGCCGCTCTTCGCGTTCGGACGTCGCCGCCGCGGCATCGGCCTTCTCCGACGGGGCGCCGAGCGCCGCTTCCAAAGCGAACAGCTTCGTAAAATATTCGAGCGCCTCGTCCCCGTGCCGTTCCGGCGCCATCTCCTTCACCCGTTGAATCGGCTCGTGCATCATCTGGTTCAACATGCTCTTCGTCAGCTTATGAATAATCTTGAGCTCATGCTCGGTTAAATCCGGAAGCTTGTTTCGCATGCTCTCCATCGTCTCTTGATGAATATCCTTCGCCTTCTCCTGCAGCGCGCGAATGACCGGTCCGACGCCGAGCGAACGGTACCACTGATCGAACGCGGCGAGTTCGTCCGCGATCATCGCCTCGATCTTCTCGGACTCGCGGCGCCGCAGCTCCAAATTCGTCTCGACGATGCCTTCGAGATCGTCGATATCGTACAAGTACACGTTGCCGACGTCATGGATGTCGGGCGCCAAATCTCTCGGCACCGCGATGTCGATCATAAACATCGGCCGGGACGGACGAGCCCGCATCGCGGCCTCGACGTCCGCCTTGGAGAGAATCGTCTCCCTCGATCCGGTCGAGGAGATGACGACGTCCGCCTCGGCGAGCAGCGCCGGCAGCGCGTCGAACGGATGTGCTTGTCCGCCGAAGCGCGCCGCGAGCTCCTCCGCGCGAGCCAGCGTGCGGTTCGTAACGTCGATGCGCTCGGCGCCGCTCGCGAACAGATGCTTCACGGTAAGCTCGCTCATCTTGCCGGCGCCGACAATCAGCACGCGCTTCCCGCGGTACGAGCCAAAGATGCGCTTGCCCAGCTCGATCGCGGCATAGGATACCGACACGGCGTTCTCCCCGATGCCGGTTTCCGCATGTGCTTTCTTTGCGGTCGTGACGGCCGCCTTGAACAGCGCGTTGAAGATCGTGCCCGTCGTTCCTTCCCGCTGCGCCAGCAGGAACGCGTCGCGAACCTGACCTAAAATTTGGGTTTCCCCGATCACCATGGAATCGAGGCCGCAAGCGACGCGGAACAAATGCCGCTTCGCCGCCTCGTCCTCGTGCGTATATAAGTACGGCGCGAACTCGTCTTTCGACATGCCGAACCAAGCGGCCATAAAGTTTCGGACATGCTGCGGGCAGAAATGATCCCGATCGACGACCGCGTACAACTCGGTACGGTTGCAAGTGGCGACGATGACACCCTCGAGCACGCTCTTCCAGCGCTTCAGTTCCCGAACCGCCTCCGAAAGCCGCTCCGGCGCGATCGCAAAGCGTTCCCGAACCTCGACGGGCGCCGTGCGATAGTTTAGCCCGACAACGATGATGTGCATCTCTCCACCACCTTCTACTTTATAATAATTCTAAACAAGAATATCATACATTGCATTATATCACAATTCGACAGGCTTCGCTCAAAGCAAAAATGACGAAATCTTGAAAGTAGTTTTCCCGTTTCGAAAGCCCCGAATACCCGACGCCGTTACTCGCCTTGCAAAATGTTCAAGATTCGCTCGTCCGCCGCGCGAATGCGTTCCGCCGCGGCGGCGTCCAGGCGTCCGTCCTCCCCGAACAACGCCGCATAGCCGTCGTACAGCTCCGTAATGAACGGACTTGCGGCGGCGAGCCGTTCGGCCTCCTCCGGCTTCAGCCGGCGCTCCCCGCCGATCTGCAATCGCACGAGCAGCTCCACGAGCGCCGAGGCGCTGCGCAGCTCCGGCACCCCGTCGCCGGCCGCCCGCGCCAGCCGTCCGTGCGTAAATTCGACCGAATACGCCGACTGCTTCAACCCGTCCAGCTCGCCGGTCGTCGACGCGCGCGACGCTTCCGACGCATATCCCGCGAGCAGCTCCACCTGAAACAAAGAAGCTTCGTACAGCATTCGCTTCGCGTCCGCAAGCGTCTCGCCGCCCCGGCCGAACGCAGCGATCCACTGGACGAGCGTGACGAGCGCCATCGCGCCCACGACCGTCCAGAGGAGCAATCTCGGTCCTCTTCGCATTCCCCCGCCTCCCGGCACGTCGTTCTCGTTATGTACATCCTATGGGGGCGCGGACAAATAAATGACCATGGGCGCGAACCGCCCATGGTCTCATCGTCGTCTCGATATTTACTTCGCGGCCAACGCCGCCGTCTTCATGGCCGGCTCCACGACCTGCAGTTCGCCGAGTCCGCGGATCAGCTTCTTCGCATGCGTCGTCTCCGGCTTCAATACGTCTACCAGATAATCGATCGCCACTTGAGGATCGACCGTCTCGCCGCAGGTGTAGCAATCGATCGCGGCAAAACCCTTCTCAGGATACGTGTGGATCGAGAGGTGGCTCTCCGATAAGAGCACAAGTACTGTCGCGCCTTGGGGTTCGAACTGCTTCGCTTGCACGGACAATACGCAAGCGCCGCTCGCTTCCGCCGCTTCGACCAACTGGGATTGCAGCCATTCCGCGTTGTTGAGCTTCTCGAAGTCTACGCCCCAAGTGTCAACGGCAACATGTCTACCGAAAGTCGAGTATTCCATCTTTCGGGTTCCCCCTTCCTAGGAATAAAATGTGTAACCAAATTTCATCCGCTAGGACCTACGTCATTCACTGCTCTAGGGGATCAATCTCGCGATAATCCATATCCTGAGTGAATCCTGGTTCCTATTAATTTTTCAACGATGTTAAAAGTAACATCATTCGTAACGAAATGCAATACTTTTTTTAGGGAAAACGACCCGACCGCGCAATCTTAATATTTCGCGGCGGCGTCGCCCCCAGCATATGCGGCGATAACGCGCCTTGCGCTTGTTCCGCCCGCTTTTTCCGAAAAGACGCATGAAAAAACCCGCTCCAAGATGGAGCGGGTGACGTTTACGCTTCTAGCGCGAACAACCGATTGGACAACCGCCGCAGCTCCGCGTCGATGAAGTCCGTCTCCGAACGAACGCCGCTGGCGTTGCGCCGATCGAGCAGCTCGTTAATTTCCAGCTTCACGACTTGAATCTCGGCTTCGACGTTGACGCTTTGGAACTGCTTCAACAGTTCGCCTGCCGTATCCTTGTACTCGTACACGAGCCGTTCGCCGCGCTGCGTCAGCTCCGTAATCCGAACGACCGCGCCGGCGAGATAGTGATACTGTACCGTATGGTACTCATAAATCCGATTGACGACGGCATCGCCCTTGAACTGCGCCACCGCCTTGCGCATCGCGTTCGCGATCCGAAGATCGGTGAACCGGCACGAGCCTTCCAAGACGTACTTGCCGAGTCGACGCTCGAACGTCAACGTCAGCGCATCCGGTCCGGACGCGTTCTCGATAACAACCTCCTGGTCGCCGTGATCGAGCACCTTCACTTTAAAGAGCAAATTATGACTTTGGAACATTTGGAACATTTGGGATAATTGAGCTTCATCTAAGACCAGACAGGTTTTGACGTATTCGGTCGCTAACCGCTGAGCCATACTAAGGATCTCCTCAATTCATCAAGGTTAGGAAACGCAGGTTTCGGTCCCCGTAATTACATTATACACCATAGCGAAAAGGGAATGCCCGCGCTCCGCTCTTGAATTTCGGGCAAAAACCGAGAAATTCCGGGATATTGCCAGCGGAGGCAAGAAAATCGTATGGCATCCTCGCTTTCGTGCGGGGCGTTCTCCGTTTCCTCGCCATCCTTTCGGAAAAATGAAACGCCTCGCTTCAGATATTGCACCTGCCCAAGCAATCGACTTGCGCGCACATTCGAAAACGTTTACAACTATATATGATCGAACATATTTAGGCTCAAGGAGCATATTAAATTGAAGACATTCAGTTTCTTCGCTTCCAAAAAATACTTTCAGCGCGTGTTGTTTTCGATTATGCTCGCGATGGCGCTCATATTGATCGGCCTGTCGGTCGCGAATACCTATGTGTTGGAACGTTCGGTCAACGACATGCAGGAACATTCCAATATGAAGGTACTGACGCAGATCCAATATAACCAGATCAATATGAACGAAATGATGACCCAGCTTTCGACGTTCACGTACAAAGATCCGTATCTCGGTCCCCTCCTGTTCTCGAAGCCTTCCGAGATGGAATACATTCGCGGATATATGAAGATGCGTCAATTAATGGAAAGCTCTTCGTTCCTTCAGAACATAGCTATCTACAACGCGCCCGAGAATGAGCTGTATGGCTCCTCCACCGACTTCTTGATCGACGGAGGCGTTACGAAAAACAGACTTAGCCGTTGGCTGCTTCAACAGACGCAGCCGCACCCGACTTCCCGGCTTATCCCCGTCAGCGACGAGGAAGGCGACAATCGCATCTTGGCGTTCGCTTTTATCGTGACCGATTCGTATTTGCCCTTCGACGGAACGGAGTCGGCCATCATTTTCTTCGTCCGTTCGGAATGGGTGTTCGACAGTCTGCAACAAATCAACGGCGCCGGCGCCGAGGATCGCGGCGACATCTATATTCGGACGTACGACGGCCGACTTTACGCGGGGGAGGAGCAGTCGCGAAACGAACGAATCGATCCGGCGCGTCTCGCTGCTCTCGTCGAGCGGGATAAAGCGGACTTTGGAAGGCCTTCCGGCTTCGTCGTCGGAAACACGGGCGAAAGCAAAAGCATGGTCACTTATATGGAAGGAATCGGGGAGTGGACGATCCTGTACGTGCAGCCGTACGAACTTGTCATGAAGGGCGTTACGGACTCGCGTACGAAATCCCTCTTGCTCTCCGGCGCGTTCCTACTGCTGGCCATGTGCGTGTCCATCTGGTTGTCTTATAAGCTTTACGATCCCATCGAGGCGATGCTTCGGCGGTTGCATCCGATCGTGGCGGACGGCCGTCAGCACGCGGCGGTATCCGGAACCGAATTGGATGCGATGAGCGACAATGTCCTCCGGCTCTCGGAGACGCTTAAGGAGATCAGCTCCGAGCAAATCGTGACCAAATATTACATTCGGGTATTTCTGACGGATAGCCTGTTGTTTTCGCATGCCGAGATGCATCGAACGATCGAAAAGCACCGCCTGAACATCTCCGCCGACCGCCCGGTATCGGTTTGCGTGCTCCGCATCGATCGGTTCGCCGTATATGATCGCAACTTCTCGGCATCCGCCAAGAAGTTATATAGCTTCGCGATCGTCAATATCGCGCAGGAAATCATGTCCCGTTCGTTCCCGTGCGAGGCGGTCGACCTTCAGGCGAACCACGTCGCGCTCATCGTTTCGAATCCCGACCAGTCGTCGACGTTCGAGCGGGTGAAGTCGCAACTTCGGGACATCCAAGGGACGATCGAGCAGTATTACGGCATCTCCTTATCGTGCGGAATCAGCGACGCCGTCGCCGACTTGACCAGCCTTTCCGCCGCATACCGTCAAGCGTATCAATTGAGTCTATACGCTTTCGCCGCCGGGTACCGGTCGATCTCGACAACGATCGACGTCCGAGATCACTTGTCGAACGAACAGAAGACGTTGCCGTCGGACCTCGAAAGAAAACTGTCGGAGGCGCTAAAGAAAGGGAATCTTACGGATACCGGCGCCGTGCTGGAGCGGGCGTTCTCCCTGCTGTCGAGGTTCCAATACGACGACATGCGGCGGGCGGTGTCCGACCTCGCTTGGGTCGTAAAAAACACGGCGGCGGACGTATTAAACAATCGGATCGTCTCGATCTCCATCGATTGGGCGCCGCTGGAAAGCATATTTATCGAACAGGAGACGCTGGAAGAAATTTATTTGACGTTTCTAGCGGTTTGCGCATCCATATGCGAAGGGCAACGACCGGCAAGCGCGGAGAGAAACGAATGGATCGCGGACACCGTGAAGCAGCTCATCCAGCGAGAGTATGCGGATCTCAACCTGAGCCAACAATCGATCGCATCGACCGTGAAACTCTCGTCGCCGTATCTCGGGAAACTGTTTAAAGAGATTTGCGGGATTTCGATAACGGAATATATTAATGAAGTCCGGCTTCGACAAGCCCAAGAGCTGCTGCTTCGCACCGACGTCTCGATCTCGGAAATTATGCACAAATGCGGATATGCCAACCAAAGCTACTTCTTCCGTTTATTTAAGGGCAAGTTCGGATGCACGCCGAAGGAATACCGTACGAAGCATTCCATCTCCTGACTGACGAGTTCGTTACAATCGAGGTCGGCTCCTCTCCTGCGCAAGGGGAGGAGCCGGCCTTTTTAACTTTTTTTGTGAAAAAACACATGTATTCGCTTTTTTTACACCTGCGTCAGGCAGTTTTTTGTGAATCGAATTGTTTATTTAGTCCTGCAGCCATGGCATGATGAGGGCAAGACGAAGATGGAGGAGATGGAGATGAGAAAGTTAGAGCCGTCACGACAAGGGATAGACACCAAGAGCAATTCGGTCAAGTCGCAGTCGGCTGTATGGGGCTGGTTCCGATCCGAGTTCCGGCATGTAAAAAAGAATAAGGAGCTTTTAATCCTGGCGTTGCCCGGAATCCTTTTCAAATTCGTGATCGCCTACCTGCCTATGGTCGGATTGGTCTTGGCCTTCAAATATTACAGGTACGATCAAGGGATTTTCGGGAGCAAATGGGTCGGGCTGCAAAATTTCGAGTTTCTTTTCAAAGCGCAAGACGCCTACCGGATCATACGGAACACACTGCTGTACAATTTCACCTACATCATTCTCGGCACGGTGATCGCGCTTATTCTCGCGCTTTTATTAAATGAAGTAACCGGAAGGTTAATTAAGATTTACCAGACGACCCTCTTCCTTCCGTTCTTTATCTCCATGGTGCTTGTGGGATACATCGGGAACGCCTTTCTCGATTATGAAAACGGCTATCTCAACACGCTTCTAGGGTACTTCGGAATGGATCCCATCTATTGGTACCTGGAAACGACGCCTTGGATTTTCATCCTTCCGTTGGTATCGCTCTGGAAAGGGGTCGGCTTCTCTACCTTGGTGTATTATGCCGGCATTACGGGGATCAGCCCTGATTATTACGAAGCGGCAAAGCTGGACGGCGCGACCCGGCTGCAGATGATGACCCGCATTACGCTGCCTTTGCTTAAGCCTCTTGTCATTATTATGTTCATCCTAGGGCTCGGCAATATTTTCCGCGGAGACTTCGGGTTGCACTACTTCTTGCCGAACAACGTAGGGCCTAACTTTCCGACGACCGACGTTATCGATACGTACGTGTACCGAGCGCTGACGAAGCTGGGCGATATTAACTCCGCGGCGGCCGTCGGGTTCCTGCAATCGGTCGTCGGCTTGATCACCGTCGTGTCCGCCAATTATTTGGTACGCAAGGTCGATAAAGACAGCGCTTTATTCTAGAAGGGAGGCGAACCAAGTGGACGCGAAATCAACTCTGCTGCCGAATCTCATCATTAACGCATTCTTTATCGTTGTCTGTTTACTGATCGCCTGCCCGTTCGTCTTGGTCATCTCGATCTCGTTAACGTCGGAGGACAGCTTACGACAGCTGGGGTACCAGTTCATCCCCTCGGAATGGAGCTTCGAGGCGTATCGGATCGTATTCGAGAAGCCGGAGCAGATGCTCCGCTCCTACGGCGTAACGATCTTGGTCACGGTCGTCGGAACGGCCGTCTCGCTATTCCTAACGGCGCTGATGGCATACCCGATCTCTCGAACGGACTTTCGATACAACCGCCCGATAACGTTCTATGTGTTCTTCACCATGCTGTTCAACGGCGGTTTGATACCGTTTTATATCCTGATGACTCAATACCTCCATTTAAAAAATACGCTTGCGGCGTTGATTATCCCCGCGGTAATGAGCCCGTTCAATATCATGATTATGAAAGGGTTCTTGGACAAAATCTCCAAGGAAATCGTCGAATCCGCCAAGATGGACGGCGCGAAGGAGTTTCGAATTTTCCTTCAGATCATCTTGCCTTTATCTACGCCGGCCTTGGCAACCTTGGGACTCTTCATCGCATTCGCCTATTGGAACGAGTGGTACTACGCGATGCTCTTTACGGACAGCGACAAGTTCACGCCGACGCTGCAGCTGCTGCTCGTACGGATTATCCAGCAGGCGGAGTTTTTAGCCAACTCGCCCATGGCGCAGGTCGCGGATAAATTGAGATTCGCGGAGTTTCCGACGCTGTCGGTTCGAATGGCGATGGCCATCGTAGCGGGCGGCCCGATGCTGATCGTGTTCCCGTTCTTCCAGAAATATTTCATCAAAGGCATCACAGTAGGTTCCTTGAAAGGTTAATAGGAACCCTGCCAACATACACAGGCCGGTAATACCGTTCCGAAAAGGAGGTGATGTAAGTCGAGAGGACGATCGGCCTTACTGATTTCCAAATAAAGCGCATATTTGAAAAACAAAATTGGAGGGTTCAGAGATGGTAAAGTTCAAGAGATCCTTTATTCTGCAGCTTTGCTTGCTCCTGGTTGTCGTCAGCATGCTAGCCGCATGCAATAACGCCGGCACGTCCGGGTCGGAAGAGCCGGCGGCCGCGCAAACGGAGACGAAAACAGAGACAACGCAAGAACCTGCAAAGGAAGAACCGAAAGAGCCCGAGCTTCCGGAAGTCAAGTTGACGTTCTTGTACCCGGTCGCCGCACAACCCGGGCCGGATCAACAGCTGGTTAACGACGAAATCAACAAGTATGTGAAGGAGAAAATCAACGCGACCGTCGAATTGGTACCGCTGACTTTCGACGAGTACGAGCCGAAACTGAACGCGATGCTCGCCGCAGGAGAAGCGTTCGACATCGCTTGGAGCTCCAAGGGCTGGTTGGGCAACTATCAGCCTTACATCGACCGAGGCGCTTACCTCGAGCTGACGGACGACATGATTAAGCAATACATGCCCGAAGCACGCGCGAACATTCCCGACAAATTTTGGCCGGATATGCTGGCGGCCGACGGCAAGGTGTACGGTTTCCCGATCTACCAAATCGCCGCGAAGCAAAAGAGCTTCGTCATTCAGAAGCGTTTCCTCGAGAAATACAACTTTGATGTGAGCACGATCCAAACGTACAAAGACATCGAACCGTTCCTGAAGACGCTGAAGGAAAACGAGCCCGACGTCATCCCGTTAGGACTCGCCCAAAACTCTAACGGCTTCTATACGGACCGATCGATTGTCGCGGCCGACGGTTCGCCGGTGGGATACAAGAAGGACGACCCGACCTACAAAATGATTACGCAGCTCGAGTCGTACGAAGCGAAGAAGGAGTATTACCAAACGCTTCGCGCATGGAATCAAGCCGGTTATATCAACAAAGACGCTCCAGTGCTTCAAAACATCAACGACCTGAAAAGCAAGGGCAATGTCGCCGTCGGTATCGAATTCACCTCGAAGCCGGGCGGCGAAATCGGCGAGAAGGCTCAGAACGGCGGGCACGATGTCGTGTACGCACCGATCGCCGACAGCTATTTCACCGGTATCGCCAGCGCGATGCACGTCATTAACAAAAATTCCAAAAACCCGGAACGCGCGATGATGCTGCTGAATCTGCTCAACACAGACAAGTATTTGTACAACTTGATCTGCAACGGAATCGAAGGCAAGCATTATAAGAAAGTCGACGACAAATATATCGAGCCGATCGAAGGGTCGGGCTATGCGCCGAACGGCGATTGGGTCTTCGGCAACCAGTTCAACGCATACCTCAAGCCGGGTCAAGCGCCGGATACGTGGGAAAAGACGATCGAACTGAACAGCAGCGCGGTCGTACCCGTCAGCAACGGCTTCAACTACAGCGAGGAGAACATCAAAGCGGAAATCGCCAACATTAACGCCATCAAGAACGAATACGGCACGGCGCTCGAGACGGGCGCGGTCGACCCGAACACGGTGCTTCCGGAATTCCTGGATAAACTGAAGGCGTCCGGCATCGAGAAGGTCGACGCCGAAATCGAGAAGCAGTGGGAAGAGTTCTTGAAAAATAAGGGCTTGAAATAACCGCATCGCGAAACGGAGCCGCCTCACAGTCTGTAATACGACTGAAGGCGGCTCCTCTCGGTTTCTTGCGGCAATTACGAGTTGATCCCGATCTTCTTCTTCAACCGGTATTCCTTCGGCGTGACGCCGAACGTCTTCTTGAATAGCTTGAAGAAGTTGCTTTCATTCACGAACCCGACAAGCTCCATGATCTCTTTAATGCTGAAATTTTTCGTCTCCAGATACGCTTGCGCGTGCCGAAGTCGAACCTCGTTCAGGTATTCCCCGATCGACACGAACTCGGTCGTCTTGAAGATGCGGCCGACATAAGAAGGGGTCTTATGGAGCATCGCCGCGATGCCCTGCAGGCTGAGATTGCTGTCCTTATAATTCATCTCGATAATTTCCTTGACCGCATCGGTTAATGCGGTATTCCTTTCGTCCCCCAGCCGATTCAACTTCTCGTGAATATCCTTACAAACGGCTTTGAAGACGGAGCGGACTTCCTCGAGCGTTTCCTTTTCCAATATGTCTCTGCTAAGCGTACTCAGATCAACCCGAAGCGAAGTAACCCGATGATTGTTAATGTCTCTTACGGTGGATTTCACGATGTCTACGACATGCAGCATTCCATGCACGATATGATCGTAATGGTATACGCGAATATGATCCAAGATATGATCGACGGCCGTTTCCATCTCATCCAGTCGGTTGGTCCGAATGCTTTCCACCAGCCTCTTTTCCAATTCGACCGGAAAGCTGTACTCGTAATGTTCGAGATGCGTCCGCACCATCTCGGGCATAATGATCGCCCCGTGCCCGAACAACAGCTTATACATGGCGAATTGGATCGCCTCGTCGTATCGCTCCGTAATGTCCACATAGCTGTCGGCTCGGTTGCTGATCGTCATCGACAGCGACAGCTTGTAATATCGCTTGACCACGTCTTGAATGCCTCGCAGAAGGCGTTGCAGTTCCTTCGGCTGTTCCTCCGGCGCATTCGCCTCGTCGCTCACGAGAATGACGATATGATCGCTCTTCATATCCGCGATTTCGCAGCGGATTTTCTCGCGACGCAGCATCTCCTCGGCGATATTGCCGATCGCGAAATAGTATAAGGTTCTTTGATTGTAACTCGAATTTCGAACGAAATCGGCATACCCGTCCACTTTCGCGATAATGAGTCGATACGGTCGGTCCGCGGCGATATTCATCTCGTTGCGTTCCAGGATATTTGCGAACTCCGTTTCGGTCAAGGACGGGCTGTTGGTCACGAGCGTCCGCAAATAATAATTTTTTACGATGTGTCTCTGTTTATCTTGCTCGTTCGACGCCCAATGAAGCTTCTCCATCAGCTCGCTGTACACATTCGCCACGGTCGACAATTCGTCCGCTCCCGAGGAACGGCCCGACACCTCTTCCTCCGGGCGGATGCCGAGCCTGCGGATTAGCATCTCCACCGGTCGATACAGCTTGTGCGCGACCCAAACCGATAACGCGATGGACAACAATAAAATGCCGGCGATGACCATGACGGAAGTATTCCGCATCGCCTGAATGTCTTCCAGCACGATATCGTAAGGCTGGATGCTGACGACGGTCCAGTCGGTTCCCTTAATGCCCATATAGCTGACAAGCAGCTCTTCCGACCCTCCCAACTTCTCGGAAAACGAACCGAAAGTCCCGGTCGCCGTCTTCCCGGTTAACGCGGTACGTAACGCCCCTTCGCTGAACGCAAGTCGGTCGATGCCGGATAAAAGAACGCTGCCGGCGCTATCGACGATGAACGTACTGGAACGGTCCGGTTGGTCGAACCCGCTCACCGCCCGCAAATTTTCGAACAGCCATTCCGGCTTCACGTTCACGACGAGCGCGCTCTCGTTCCTCGTATTGGCCGCGTAGAAATTTTGATAGATCACTAGCGAGAAGAAATCGACCGAACGCTCGTTTCCGCTAAAATTCATCGGTATCAACTGCATGCGCGGCAACTTCTCTTCGCTTCGGAGCAGCTTGACGAGCCCTTCCGTCATCGCGGAATCCGGCTTGCCGACGCTCAACTCGCCGACCGGGTACGTTCGCCCGTCGATCCCGTTGTACACCAGGATGGAGTGAAGGAACGAGGAGGATAAATACGCTTGCTTTAACGTATTCATCGATCGCATCACGGCCATTTCGTCCAGAGCGTTCTGCGAAAGCAACGACCCGATGTTCGGATCCATATACAAAGAAAGAGCCAAGTTTTTCAAAACGTCCGTCATGAATGAAACATTTAACTGGATTTGATTCATCACCTTACGGTCGGCTTCCTCCTGGATCCGAACCGCGTTCCGTTCGGCGTTGAATTGCATCGCGAGGAACGAGAAGAACAGCACGGCCACCATCAAGATCGTCATAGATAACAGCATTCGCAACAAATACTTTTTCGACTTATAAGCCTGTAGGACTTTCATGACGATGATTCCCCTTTCGGAAGTTCTTGGAGTGTCCAAATTTATCTTCTCATATCCGAAAAGCGTTCTTCTACTGTACAATGTGCGAAATGCTGTTTCCCGCTAGAAAGCACAAAAAACCGCTTCCCGTCGTCCGAGGATCGGACGGGAAGCGGCTCGCCGCGATATATTTCCTTAATCGAGTTTCGTTTCGATCCAGCTCCAAAGCTCGTCCTTGCCGAGTCCTTCCTCGGAGGAGAATACGATCAACGGGCGCTCCTTCGAGAGCCCCAGCTTCTCGCGGATGACCTTCGCGTGCATCGGCCGTTTGCCTTTGGGCAGCTTGTCCGCCTTCGTCGCGACGACGCACGTCTCGAGTCCGATGTGGTCGAGCCACTCGCTCATCATGACGTCCTCTGCCGACGGCGGATGACGCAGGTCG
>NZ_DASQMZ010000082.1:0-6935 GCF_035645235.1 Paenibacillus sp. | reverse complement strand
CAGCGCCGCCAGCGCGCGCGACACGGCGTAGGCGTCGTCCGCGATGCGCGGGTCGTCGACGAGCACCGCCTCGTCGGCGCCCATCGCGAGCGCGGCGCGCAGCGCCTCGCCGACGCGCGCCGGCCCGACGGAGACGACCGTCACCTTGCCGCCGCCCGCCGCGTCCCGTAGCAAAATGCCTTGCTCGACCGCATATTCGTCGTAAGGATTCATGACAAACTTTACGCCGTCCTCCGAGACGGCGCCGCCGTCGAGTACGATGCGCTCCTCCGTATCGAACGTCTGCTTCACCAACACCACAATGTTCATCGGTTACGCCTCCAGTCCGTCCGTATTTCTCACTCATACCCTATGGCGCGCCACATAATTTTAGAAGGAGCCGCGTATCATCGTGGTATACGAAATTTTGTAAGCGCTTACTAGCATGTCCACCGAATTCGCCCGAGCCTTCGTCCGCTCGCCGGACGCGCGGGGCGCGGACGCAGGCGAAGCGGAGGCAGTCACGAAAGGGGGAGGTTCGCCATGATTTGGACGGTGGTCAACAGCCTGGCCTTCCTCGGGGTCACGGGGGCGGCGCTGTATTTGTTTTACCGCGTCGTGTACCACCGGTACTTGTATTTGCGTCTGGGGCAGCCGGTCGACGGGAAGTCGCTCGCCGGCGCGGCGAAGGAGGCGGTCGGCCGGGGGCTGAAGACGTTCGCGGCCGAGACGTTCGGCCAGACGAAGCTGCTGAAGGACCGGCGAAGCGGCGCGATGCATGTCGTCATTTTCTATGGCTTCATCATCTTGCAGTTCGGCGCGCTCGATATCGTATGGCGGGGGCTGGCCGGCTCGCCGCTGCCGCTGCCGGGCTATCCCGCGTTCGAGCTGCTGCAGGAGACGACGGTGGCGCTCGTGCTGCTGGCGATGGGGTACGCGACCTACCGCAGGTACGTGGAGCGGTTGAAAAGGCTTCGCCGCGGCTGGAAGCCCAGCCTCGTCACGTGGTTTATTTTCGCCCTTATGGCGTCCGTGCTGTTCACGCTCGCCTTCGACCGGCTGCGGCACGGCGAAGCGGCGGCCTGGACGGCGCCGATCGGCTCGGCGCTCGCGGCGCGGCTCGGCGGCGAGGCGGCGGCCGGCAGCTTATATGCGACGGTAGGCTTCTACGTCTCCTGGTGGGCGCATCTGCTCATCCTGCTCGCGTTTCTTGTTTACGTGCCGCAGTCGAAGCATTTCCACATTATTACTGCGCCGATCAACGTGCTGCTCAAGAAGACGACGCCGGTCGGCCGGCTCGCCAAGCTCGATCTCGAGGACGAAACCGCGGAGACGTTCGGCGTCGGCGCGGTCGAGCAGTTCACGCAGAAGCAGATGCTGGACTTCTACGCCTGCGTCGAGTGCGGCCGCTGCACGAACGTCTGCCCGGCGGCGAGCACCGGCAAGCTGCTGTCGCCGATGCACATGATCGCAAAGCTGAGAGACCACCTCGTCGAAAAGGGGGCCGCCGTCACCTCCAAATCTCCCTGGGTGCCTTGGACGTCTTCCGCCGCGGTCGGCGCGCACGCGATGGCGGCGGGCGTCTCGGCCGGGCCGCCGCCCGCCGGCGCCGTCGTCGACATCGGCCCGACGATGGCCGCGCAGCAGGCGGGATGGACCGTCGTGCCGGACGCCGCCCCCGAGGAGGTCCCGCTCATCGGCGGCGTCATGACGGAGGAGGAAATTTGGGCGTGCACGACGTGCCGCAATTGCGAGGATCAATGCCCGGTCGACAACGAGCACGTCGACAAGATCGTCGACCTGCGGCGGCACCTCGTGCTGATGGAAGGACGGATGCCGGCCGACGGGCAGCGCGCGATGACGAACATCGAGCGGCAGGGCAACCCGTGGGGCCTCTCCCGCGCCGACCGCGCCAAGTGGATCGCCGAGCTTGCGCCCGCCGCGCCGCCGCCTGACGCCGCCGCCCCGCCGCCTGACGCCGCCGCGGCGGCGTCCCTTCCCCGGCCCGGGCCGGACCCCCTCCTCGCCGTGCCGACGGTCAAGGAGCGCCCCGACTTCGAGTACTTGTTTTTCGTGGGCTCCATGGGCTCTTACGACAACCGGGCGAAGAAGGTGTCGCGAGCGTTCGTCCGGCTGCTCAACGCGGCGGGCGTCCGCTTCGCCGTGCTCGGCAACGAG
Source organism: Paenibacillus sp. (assembly GCF_035645235.1). GTDB lineage: Bacteria > Bacillota > Bacilli > Paenibacillales > YIM-B00363 > Paenibacillus_AE. The sequence continues at coordinate 4,778 of NZ_DASQMZ010000082.1, read as the reverse complement.
GAGAAGGGCTCCGGCGACACGCCGCGGCGGATGGGCAACGAGATGCTATTTCAGCAGCTCGCCGCCGAAAACATCGCGTTATTCGAGAAGTACGGCGTGAAGCGGATCGTGACCGCCTGTCCGCACACGTACAACACGCTGAAGAACGAGTACCCGGACTTCGGGCTGCCGGGGGACGTGGAGGTGCTGCACCATACGGAGCTGCTGGCGTCGCTCGTCGCGGCGGGGCGGCTGACGCCGAAGACGCCGGTGCGGGAGCGGGTGACGTACCATGACTCCTGCTATCTCGGCCGCTACAACGGCGTCTACGAGGCGCCGCGCGACGTGCTGCGCGCGATTCCCGGCGTGGAGCTCGCCGAGATGGAGCGCAGCCGCGAGAACGGCATGTGCTGCGGCGCGGGCGGCGGGCGCATGTGGATGGAAGAGACGCAAGGCAAGCGCGTCAACGTCGCCCGCACGGAGCAGGCGCTCGCGGTGCGGCCGACCGTCGTCGCCTCCGCCTGCCCGTACTGCCTCACGATGGTGGAGGACGGCGCGAAGCTGCTCGACGCGGAGGACGCGGTGAAAGCGCGCGACATCGCCGAGCTGCTCGAAGCGTCGGTCCTCGGCGCATAAGGAGGGCGACGAACCGTCGGAGCCGTTGTCCGCCCCTGGCGAGCTCCGCCTCCTTGGAAGCGGCCCCTCGGCCGCGCCTCCAAGGCGGTCGGTGCGAAACATTCCGCGATCGCGGGAACCGGTCGATTTGTCCGACATGTCCAACGTCCCCGCCGCGGAAACGCCGGAATTTATAGGGGGGTGGGAGCATTTTCCGAAGAAACGGTGTCGTTCGCTTGTCCAAACTGTCCAAAAAACCGCCAAGGGTTGCAAACGTTCGTTTTTCGGTACTCCGACTCTAGTGAAGGAGGTTGAGGCTGCATGGCATTTACGTTCAGGAAGGCGGCGGTCATCGGCTCCGGCGTCATGGGTTCGGGCATCGCGGCGCATTTGGCGAACGCGGGCATCCCGACGCTGCTGCTCGACGTGAAGCGGGAATACGCCGAGCAGGCGATCGTCCGGCTCGCGAAGACGAATCCGGCGCCGCTGTTTCGCCCCGCGTACGCGTCGTTGATCGAGCCGGGCGAGCTGGACGCGGCGCTGCCTCGGCTCGCCGGCGTCGATTGGATCGTCGAGGTCGTGACGGAGCGGCTCGACGTGAAGCGCGAGCTGCTGGCGCGCATCGAGACGGTGCGCGAGGGCGGGACGATCGTGTCGACGAACACGTCGGGCATTTCCGTGAACGCGATGGTCGAAGGGAGGGGGGAGGCGTTTCGGAGGCATTTTCTAGGGACGCATTTCTTTAATCCGCCGCGGTACATGAAGCTGCTCGAGCTCGTGCCGGCGGCGGACACCGATCCGGAGGTCGTCCGGTTCATGCGCGGCTTCTGCGAGAAGCGTCTTGGGAAAGGCGTCGTGCTCGCCAAGGATACGCCGAATTTCATCGCGAACCGGATCGGCACGTACGGGCTGCTCGCGACGCTGAAGGAAATGGAGCGGGGCGGCTATACGGTCGAGGAGGTCGACGCCGTCACCGGGCCCGCGATGGGGCGGCCGAAGAGCGCGACGTTCCGGACGCTCGACCTCGTCGGGCTCGACACGTTCGCGCATGTGGCCGGCAACGTGCGGGACCGTTCGGGCGACGCGGCGGAGCGGGAGGCGTTCGAGACGCCGGCGGCGCTTCGCGCGCTCGTCGAGCGCGGCTGGCTCGGGGAGAAGTCGGGGCAGGGCTTCTACAAGAAAATCAAGGGGCCGCAGGGGAGCGTCATTCAGGCGCTCGATCTGGCGACGCTGTCGTACGCGGACGCGCGGAAGCCGGCCGGCGGGTCGCTCGAGGCGGCGAAGCAGGCGAAGGGCGCGCGCGGGAAGCTGAAGGCGCTGCTCGGCGCGGGCGATCGGTATTCGAAGCTTGCGTGGAACGTGCTCGCGCCGGTGCTGCTCTACGCCGCGGAGAAAGTCGGGGAGATCGCGGACACGATCGCCGACCTGGACGACGCGATGCGGTGGGGCTTCAACTGGGAGCTCGGGCCGTTCGAGACGTGGGACGCCATCGGCGTGCGCGCCTCCGTCGAACGGATGAAGGCGGAGGGGCGCGCGATTCCGGCCTGGGTGGAGGCGTGGCTCGCGGCGGGCAACGAGAGCTTCTACCGGACGGACGGCGCGAAGCGGTTCTTCGTGCGCGCCGGGGCGTACGAGGAGCGCGCCGCGGCGAAGGAGGCGATGTCGCTGCGCGCGCGCAAGGCGGATCCGGCGAACGTCGTGATCTCGAACGCGGGCGCGTCGCTCGTCGACCTTGGCGACGACGTCGCCTGCCTCGAGTTCCATTCGCCGAACAACGCGATCGGCGGCGACATCTTGACGATGATCCAGCGTTCCGTCGACGAGGTGCGCCGCAACTGGCGGGGGCTCGTCGTGGCGAACGAGGGACGAAACTTCTGCGTCGGGGCGAATCTGATGCTGCTGCTTATGGAGGCGCAGGACGAAGAATGGGAGGAAGTCGATCGCATCATCCGCCTGTTCCAGGACGCGATGATGTCGCTGAAGCGGCTCGAGCGGCCCGTGGTGGCGGCGCCGCACCGAATGACGCTCGGCGGCGGGGTGGAGGCGTGCCTGCCGGCCGACGCGATTCTGTTCGCGTCCGAGACGTACTTCGGCCTCGTCGAAACCGGCGTCGGCCTCATTCCGGCGGGCGGCGGCTGCAAGGAGCTTGCCGCACGCATCGCGGCCGCTGCGCCGTCGGCGGACGCGGATTTGCAGCCGGCGACCAACGCCGCCTTCGAGACGGTCGCGCTCGCGAAGGTAACGACGAGCGGCGCGAACGCGCTTGATCTCGGTTATATGCGCGCGGGCGATCGGGTCGTTATGAACGACGATCATCGCATGTACGAGGCGAAGCGGCTCGTGCTGACGCTCGACGAAGCGGGCTACGCGCCTCCGATGCCGCAGCCGATCCGCGTCGTCGGGCGCGACGGCGCCGCGGTGCTGCGCATGGGCGCCTACGGAATGCGGCAGGGCGGGTTTATTAGCGATCACGATTTGCTGATCGCCGGCAAGCTCGCGCATGTGCTCACGGGCGGGGACGCGCCCGCGGGAGCGCTCGTGAGCGAGCAATACATGCTCGATCTCGAGCGGGAGGCGTTCCTCAGCCTGTGCGGGGAGCCGAAGACGCAGGCGCGCATGCAGCACATGCTGACCAAGGGCAAGCCGCTTCGCAACTGAGGGAGCGCGGCCGTCGGGCTTCGTCGTTCCCCGTTCGAGGCTCCACGCAATCACATAGCAGGAGGTGACCGGCTAGATGCCTACCATGAATCGGAACGGCCGCGACGCCGTCGTTGTGTCGATCGCCCGCACGGCGGTCGGCCGCGCCAAGAAGGGAAGCCTCGCCCAAACGCGGGCCGAGGATCTCGGCGTCGCCGCGATGAACGCCGCCATGGCGCGGGCGCCCGGGATCGCGAAAGCCGACGTCGAGGACATCATTATCGGCTGCGCGATGCCCGAGGGCGAGCAAGGGCTCAACTTCGCCCGCATTATGTCGCTGTACGCGGGCTTTCCGGCGACGGTGCCGGCGATTACGATCAACCGGTTTTGCTCGTCGGGGCTGCAGTCGATCGCCTTCGCGGCGGAGCGCGTCATGCTCGGCGCGGCCGACGTCGTGCTCGCCGGCGGCGTCGAAAGCATGAGCCACGTGCCGATGGCGGGCTTTAAGCCCGCGCCGCATCCGGACATCGTCGCCGCGATGCCCGAGGTGTATATGAGCATGGGGCACACGGCGGAGGAGGTCGCGCGCCGGTTCGGCGTATCGCGCGAGGACCAGGACGCCTTCGCCGTCGCGTCGCATCGGAAGGCGGCGGACGCGATCCGGCGCGGCGCGTTCCGCGACGAGATCGCGCCGGTGACGGCGCGCCTCGGCGGCGTCGACGCGAACGGGCGGCCGACGACGCGCGAGTTCGTCTTCGACGTCGACGAGGGCGTGCGCCCGGAGACGTCGATGGAGGCGCTGGCGGCGCTGCGGCCCGCGTTCGCGGCCGGCGGCACCGTCACCGCCGGCAACGCGTCGCAGACGAGCGACGGCGCCGCCGCCGCGCTCGTCGTCAGCCGCGCCCGCGCCGAGGCGCTCGGCCTTGCGCCGCTCGCGACGTTCCGCGCGTTCGCGCTGGCCGGCGTCGACCCCGAAATTATGGGGGTCGGGCCGGTCGAGGCGATCCCGAAGGCGCTGCGCATGGCGGGGCTGTCCGTCGTCGACGTCGACCTGTTCGAAATCAACGAGGCGTTCGCCGCGCAGGCGGTGCACGTCGTGCGCGCGCTCGAGCTTGATCCGGAGAGGGTCAACGTCAACGGCGGCGCGATCGCCCTCGGCCATCCGCTCGGCTGCACCGGAACGAAGCTGTCCGCGACGCTCATCTACGAGCTCCGCCGTCGGGGCGGGGGCATCGGCGTCGTGTCGATGTGCATCGGCGGCGGCATGGGCGCGGCCGGCGTGTTCGAGGTGCACGCGCCGTAAAGGCTCCGCAGGGGGCCGAACCGAGCCGAGTTACCGGAGAACTCCGGTAACTGCGCCCGCAAGGCGCCGTAACGGCGCCGCAACCACGAAGCAGATGGGAGGACGACGATATGAGCGAGACGATAGAACGCAACGCCGACCGGGCGCGCATCGCCGGGGGGAGCTTCGTCATCGACGACGCGCCGCCGGGGGCGGTGACGACGCCGGAGGATTTCTCCGAGGAGCAGCGCATGTTCGCCGAGAC
>NZ_DASQMZ010000081.1:0-7709 GCF_035645235.1 Paenibacillus sp. | reverse complement strand
AACGGTCTCCTTACATCTTTCCCTACAAGTTCCTGATCTCATTCAGAAGGTGATCGCGTTGTCGGGGGCGTTCCTCGCTCCGTCGTTCGCGGCGGTGTCTGCGGCGGAGGACTTGGCGTGGCTGCGGTTGTACCAGCTGATCGGTACGGAGGAGACGGCGGTGGAGACGAGCCGGGGCACGTTCGACTTTCTGGAAGCGAACCGCCGGTTTCGTCCGTTGCTCGAAGCCCGGGACGCGGACGTCCATTATGTAGAAAAGGCCGGCAAGCACCTCTGGGGCTTCTGGCAGCAGGAGCTTCCAGACGCTCTGCGCTGGGCGCTGGCGGAGTAGGCGGGCGGCGCGGGGCCATTGGGGCGCCGGGTGGGGCAAGCGCGGGGATACCGCGGGCGGCCGTTAGCGGAGTTCTCCGCTAAATCGGGCCCCTAGGTCGCTTTTGCGGGGCAGTTACCGGAGTTCTCCGGTAACTCGGGCTCCCAGGCCGCTTTTGCGCGCCTGTTACCGGAGTTCTCCGCTAACTCCGAGCACCGAGGCTCTGTAGCGAAAGTTTTGTTACGGGAGCGGTAGCGCCGGCGGCACTACGACTCCCGCGGGTCGTAGCGGGCGCGGAGACCGGCAGCGATGTCGCGGATGGCGGACGGGGCGCCGGCAGGAAGCGGGGACGGTTCGCCGAACGCGGCGGCGAGCGAGCCCAGCCATGTGTCGGCGCCGGGAAAATCCGGCTGCAGCTCGGTTAAGCTGCCCATGACGGCCGGGCGGACGTCGAGCGCCGCGCCGGCAGCCGCAGCACCGCCGACGCCTCCCGCGCGGCGGTAAAACTCCCGCACGACGGCGGCGCGCGCGGCGGAATCGCCTTCGACGTTGACGAACGCCTGCACCGCATAGGCGCGAAGCTGCCGACGCTGCGCCAAGCCGCAAAACTTGCGCCCGTCGATGCTAAGGTCGTATTCGCCGGGGCAATAGGAGCCCGACACCTCCCCGGTGTCGAAACGGACGCCGTACGGCTCGAGCGTCTCGGCAAGCAACGCCGCCATGAGCCGAAAGTCGCCGTTCATGTCGAGCCGGCCCGGCGCGCTCCGGCGCACGAGCGTCACGTTCACGACGCCGAGGTCGAGCGGCACCGCCGCGCCGCCGGAGTTGCGCACCATGACGCGGTACCCTTCTTCGCGTTCGAGCCAATCCATGGCTTCCGCGGCGCGAGGCAGGCGGCTGTCGCGCAGCCCGAGCACGAACGCCCGCTCATGCCGCCAGAGATGGACGGCCGGAACGGGCATGCGATCCTCGCCCGCCTCGCGGCACAGCCACTCCTCGCAAGCGAACGGATAGTAGATGTCCTCGTCGGACGATAAACGCAAATGGGTAATCAACACAGGAAAGGCACCTCGATTCCGTACCAAGAGAGCGTAAGTGCCCCCATTGTAACGGACCTTGCGGCCCCAAGCAAACCGGAAACGCGGAGATGTAATGTGCAGACAACAAACACGCTTGCACATCGGCGCGTGTAGCGCTCGCAGCCCTCCAGCCTAACGCCGGCCGCGTAAAGCGCAAGCATTCGTGTGTCGCCCAAACCTATAAAAAAAGCCCGGACGCCGGCGCGTCCGAGCTTTCTTCGATTCATTTTCCATAGGAACGAATTAGTCCTTATCCACCAAATCCCGCTGCAAGTATTCCTCCAAAATGTTGGTCACGTGGAAGATCGTATGTCCAAGGTCGTTGATGTTCTCCACCGTATGCTCGCATTGCGGGCCGTATGACATATCCTCGTCGTAGTGCGACAGATGCCGCTCGATTTCGGGCTCCGACAAGCCGTCCGCGACTTGCCGGCTCCGCACCGTGCCGCGGTCGGCGTACACGAAAATCCGTACGACGCTGTCCCCGAACTGCCGGCGCAGGATGTCCGCTCCGTGGCGGTTGAGGATGAGATACACGCTTCCCTTTTCGTACAAGGACATAATATCGGCTTCTTTAATGCCGTATCGGTTGCCGTCGATCGTCAGATGCTCGATGAATTCGCCCGCCGCGACCGACTCCCGGAACGCCGCTTCGGTGACGAAGTGGTAATCTTGACCGTCTTCCTCGATCGGACGCCGCGCTCTCGTCGTGTACGAGATGACCTTCCTCAGACCCAGCGTCAGGCCGACCGCGTCCGCCACCGTCTTCCGGCCGGAGCCGTCCGGTCCCGTGAACACGAAAATATATTTGCCGTCCGTCGCCGTCATTCGCGCCACCTCCATGATTAGTTTCTATGCATGCATTTATCATATAATGATACGTCTAAATATTCAAAAAATATTTTCGCGCTCGAAAAAACCGTCGATTATCCGCCCCGCCTCTGCTAAAATAAGGTTGCTAATTCACGATGCGAAACAATTCGGGCGGAGCCCGTGAAGGCGGAGAGGTGCCTATGACTATGCATGACGAATACGAATTAGAAGTCGTCAAGATTAAAAAAGACCTTACGTCCGAGCAGATGCTCAGCGTCATTTTCGAATACACGGCGAAAATCGCCAACGAACGCAGCCTGGAAAACGTGCTGATCCTCATGGCGAACATGGGGCGCGAGATGGTCGTCGCCGACCGATGCTCGGTGTGGCTCATCGACGAGCGGACGAACGAACTGTTTACGACGGTCGCCCACGGCGTCAAGGAGCTTCGCATTCCGCTGACGTCCGGCCTCGTCGGCATGTCCGTCGCCTCCGGCGAGCCGGTGTTCATCGACGACGCCTACACGAACATCCCTTACCGGGACGTGCTGCTCAGCGGCGCCATCGCCACCGACAAGCGGACCGGCTACCATACGAAAGCGCTGATGGTCGTCCCGTTCCAAAACAACGAAGGGCGCGTCATCGGAGCGTATCAAGCGGTCAACAAGATGACGGAGGCCGAGGTGTTTTCGAATAAAGATCTGGAGTATTTGAAGCTGGCCGCTTCGTACTCCGGCAAATCGATCGAATCCGTCATGCTGCAGCAGGAAATCGAAGAGACGCAGAAGGAGATCATCTTCACGATGGGCGAGATCGGCGAAAGCCGGTCGAAGGAGACGGGCAATCACGTCAAGCGCGTCGCGGAGTATTCGTATATCCTGGCGCTCGGCCTCGGGATTCCGCAGGAGGAAGCGGAGAAACTCAAGCTGGCGTCGCCGATGCACGACATCGGCAAGGTCGCCATCCCCGACGCCGTGCTCAAGAAGCCGGGCAAGCTGACGGAGGAAGAGTACGACATTATGAAGACGCATACGACGATCGGTTACAACCTATTGAAAAACTCCCGGCGCGAGCTGCTCAAGATCGCCGCCGTCGTCGCGTCGCAGCATCATGAGAAGTGGAACGGCCGCGGCTACCCGAACGGGCTCGCAGGCGAGGATATCCATATTTACGGCCGCATCACCGCGATCGCCGACGTATTCGACGCGCTCGGCAGCGAGCGGGTGTACAAGAAAGCATGGGACCTCGACCGAATTATGAACCTGTTCCGGGAGGAACGCGGCCACCACTTCGACCCGAAGGTCGTCGACGCGTTCTTCGAGCAGCTGCCGAAAATTTTGAAGATTCGCGACGAGTACCAGGACGCGATTCCGGAGACGGCGGTATAAGCCGTTCCCGGCGGGCGCCGCTAGCGCCCCCATCGCGCTACTCAGGAAAGAGGGCTTGTTCGAGCCGCCGCCTTCGTAAGGCGGTCTCCCGAACAAGCCCTCTTCTTATTTCATCGCGATCGTGCAGGCGCCGATGACCTGGCCGTCCCAAAGCAGCTCGAGCGCGTCGCCGTCGCGGACCGGTCCGACGCCCGCCGGCGTGCCCGTGAAGACGACGTCGCCTGCGTCTAAGCCGTACGTCGACCCGAGGTGATCGAGCAGCGTCTGGAACGAGAAGATCATGTCGCGCGCGAAGCCGCGCTGCGTCGTCTCCCCGTTCTTGCGAAGCTCGAACGGCGTCGCTTCGACGGCGGCGGCGCCGGGGAACGGCATCCAGCCGCAGATCGGCGCCGAGTTGCGGAAGCCCTTGGCCGCCAGCCAAGGGTGCCCCTGCTTCTTCAGCGTCGATTGCACGTCGCGCAGCGTAAAATCGAGCCCGAGCGTCATCCGATCGACGAGCTCCTCCACGCGCGCCCCCGGCGCATACGGCTTCGAGACGCGCAGCACGATTTCCGCTTCATGATGCACTTCGCCGACGCCGGCCGGCATTGCGATCGTGCCGGCGACCGGCACGATCGCGTGCGTCGGCTTTAGGAACGCCATCGGCGCCGCCGGCACGTCGTTGCCCAGCTCCTTCGCATGAAGCGCATAATTGCGTCCTATGCAGTATACATTGCGATATTCCATATTCGTCATGCGGTTTCGCTCCCCTTCTCGCTTTCGGCCATCCGCTGCCGCATCGCGGCTACTTCACCGTCTCGTCGTTCACGAACTCGCCCTCGTACACGAGCCGCCCGCTCGTGTCGTACAGCTTTCCGTACCCGTGCTTCGCGCCGCGCTTGAACGTCCCCTCGTACCAGGTCCCCGTCGTCCCGACGCCCGCGTTGCGCCAATCGTAAAACAGCCGGCCGACCCCGTGCATGAGCCCGTTCTCGAAGCGTCCCCGGTACCGCACATACCCGCTAGGGTAGTACAACGCGCCTTCGCCGTGGTACGCATCGTTCCGGAACGGCCCCCGGTACAAGACGACCGAGGCGCCCGTCGACGCGTTCGTAACGCTGTATTCCGTTCCGGTGCCGCTGCGCAGACCGTCCGCGAAATCGCCCTCGTAAACGACGGCCTTGCCCGAATACAGCGTACCGGCGCCCGAATACTTGCCGTCGAGAAAGCCGCCTTCGTACCACTTCTCCAAGCGGCCGGCGGCGTTCCGCGCGAACAGCGAGCCTCTCCCGTTCAGCGTGCCGTTCGCGATGTCGCCGTAATATTCCAGCTTACGGACGAGGGCGACCGGCGTACCGTCCCGGAACGTACTCTCCTCGATCTTCGCGATGCCGAGCGCGGCAACGTTCGGATTCGCTTCGTCGTAGACGAACGTTCGCCCGTACCCGTGCCGCACGCCGTTCCGCCATTGCCCGTCGTACGTTACCATACCGTCCGCGTAAGACTTTCCCTCGCCGTCCCGCAGACCGTTCGCGAAGTCCCCCGCGTACGCCAGCCGGCCGTCGTCGTATTGGCGGCCGTACCCGTGCAGAACGCCGTCTTTCACTTGTCCGATATACAACCGCTCCGACTCGTAGACGACGCCGGCTTCGGTCGCCCGCTTGCCTGCGTACGTCCGAATTTCCGCGAAGCCGTTCAAGGGGTCTTCACCGGCGGCCGTTTCGGGCACATCCGCTTCGTCGAGCAGCGCGGCTCGTTCCTCGGCGTCCAATCCGAAATATAACAGCGGATCGCCCTTCGAAGCCAGCTTGCCGGCCGTATGGACGACCGGCGTGGCGAGCGTGGCGTCCACTCGCCGCTCGCCTAGAATCGTCCTTCCGTCGGATTCGTACAGCGTGATCGTCTCGCTCTCGTACGCGAAGCCGCTTCCGTGCTTCTCGCCGTCCTTCCAGCCGCCGATATACGCAGTCCCCCCTTCGGCGTCGAACGCTTTGCCGTGCCCGGACCGCCGGTCGGCGATCCAATCGCCGGCGTATACCGGCCGCCCGTCCTCGTACGCGACGCCGAAGCCGACTCGCAGGCCGCGCCGCAGCTCCCCGTCGTAGACGAGCTGCCCTTCTTCGTCGTACAACCGTCCGGCCCCTTCCATGACGCCGTCTTTCCATTCGCCCGCGTACGCCAGCCGGTCGCCTACGTACCAGGAGCCTTGCCCGTTCGGCAGGCTGCGCGCGAACGAGCCGACGTAATGCCGTCCGGAGGATTCGTATAACGTCCCGATGCCTTCCGCGCGCCCATGCGCGAAGGCGCCCTCGTACAGCAGCGCGCCGTTCCGATACAGCTTCCCTTGGCCGTGCATCGTTCCGCTCGCGAACGCGCCTTCGTAGACGACTACGCCGTTTCGCTTCCACACGCCCTGTCCGTGCGGCACTCCGCCGCGCGTCTCGCCGGCGTACGCGAGCTTGTCCGACGCGGCGGCGAGACTCGCGATGTACAGCTCAGGCGGCGATTCGACGACGACGGCGCCCGTCGCGGCGCTCCACCGGAGCTCGAGCCGCAAATCCGCGCGAACCGACTCCGCGGGCACGTACAGCTTGCCGTCGCGGACGGCGGCCGCCGTCCCGCGCACGTACGCCGCGCTGTTCGCGACGACCGAGCGCGACCCCGGCTCGTATATGACCGTGCGCGGGCCCGCCTGCACCGTAAACCGCGTACCGTCCTCGCTCCACGCTCCGGCGAAGCCGAGCGCGTCCATGAGCGGGCGCAGCGGCAGCATCAGCTCGCCGTCCTGCCGGTACGGCGCCGCGGGAACGGACGTCTCGTTCACGTATAGGCGGTACGGCTCGGCGGCGTCCGCGGCGGGCGAAGCGCCCGCGGCGGACGCCAGCAGCGAAGCGATGACCGCGGCTTGCAGCATTTTCGAATTCCTCATGGTGAGCGCCTCTCCCTATGGTTGTGTCGTCGCCTCGATCGTTCCGTCCTCGAGCACCTCGGCCCCCGCGGACAAGCCCGACAGCTTTCGAAGCAAAGCGGCGCGGCTCTCGGCGTCCATCGGCTGCGGCTGCGGCGTATCCGCCCGGAACGGAACCATGCGCAGCTCGCATTCGCCGCCTTTGCCGCACGTCGCTTCGAGAATGCCGGTATCGTACGTCAGCGGGTTTTTCGATTTCGTAAATATAAAATTGCCTAAGCTGTACGCGATCCAGCCGTCGCCGTACCGCTCGAAGCCTTGCAGCACATGGGGATGGGAGCCGACGACAAGATGGGCGCCGGCGTCGACGAAACGCCGCCCGAGCTCCACCTGCTCCTGCGGATGCGGCTCCTCCGTCCCCTCGTCGCCCCAATGCGTCAGCACGACGACGAGATCCGCCGTCTCGGCGGCTTTGCGGATTTCCTCCACCGGCCGCGTGTAGTTGTATGTATCCGCGAGTCCGAGCTTGTCCTTCCCGGCCTTCCAATCCGTGTCCGGAATGACGCGGCTGAAGCCGAACACGGCGATGCGCAGTCCGCCCGCCTCGATATATTCCGGCGCGAACGCCTCGTCCGCGTTCTCCCCGGCGCCGACGTGCAGCAGTCCGTTCTCATCGAGATGCCGCATCGTGTCGCGAAGCGCCTCCGGTCCGAAATCCAGCGTATGATTGTTCGCAAGGTTGACGAGGTCGAAGCCCGCCTCTCGGAACGCCGGCAGGGCGGCGGGATCGCTGCGGAATTCGTAGGTTTTCAGGCCCGGCTTCTCGCCCGCCGCTTCCGTCACCGCCGTCTCCAGGTTGGCCATGGCGATATCCGCCGCTTGCAGCACTTCGCGCACATGCGTATAGGGATAATCGAAGCCGTTGCGCTCCAGCAGCGTGCCGACGTACTCCCCGAGCAAGACGTCGCCGACGAAAGCGAGCCGTACCGAGCCCGGCGACGCCGGGTCCGGCGCGTCCGCCGGCGGCGTCTCCGCGCCCGCGTCCGGCGACGCGTCCTCGTTCGGCTCCGTGTCCCCGTTCGGCTCCGCGTCCCCGTTCGACGGCTGCGCGCCGGGCGAGCCCGTTCCTTCGCCGCGTTCGGCCGGTTCGGCCTCGCCCGCGGCGGGCCGCTCCGCGTCCGGCGACGCGCCCCGCATCGTCTCCTCGGGAGACGACGCCCAGACGTTCCAGG
>NZ_DASQMZ010000080.1:0-18179 GCF_035645235.1 Paenibacillus sp. | reverse complement strand
CGGCATTCGGCGGGTGGAGCTGGCGCCGGGGGAAGAAGCGGAGCTCGCGTTCGAGCTGACGCCGCGCGACCTCGCGCTCGTCGACGAGGACGGCCGCCGCGTGCTCGAACCGGGGCGGTTCGAGGCGTACATCGGCGGCAGCCAGCCGGACGCGCGGAGCCGGGCGCTGACCGGCGCCGACGTGCTGGCATACGCTTTCGAGGTCGTCGGCGAAGCGACGGCGGTCGAGTAAGAAAAAGAGACGCGAGGCCGGACGTTCGTTCGGCCGGCCTCGACGATTCGCGTAGAGAGAAGGAAAGGGTCATATGTCGGAAACCGAGGGAATAAAAATTTTAATCGCAGGCGCCCCCGTGCTCGTCCGATCGGCATTATCCCTGCTTCTGAACAGGGAGCCGGGATTTCGCGTCGTCGGCGGGGCGAGCGGCGGGAAGGAAGCTTTGGGCAGGACGATCGAGCTGAGGCCGGACGTGCTGCTTTTGGATCTGGGCTTATCCGAAGGGGGCGAAGGCGTCGCGGCGGTTCGCAAAATCAAGTGCGACGCGCCGGACACCAAGGTATGCATTCTCTCGTCGTTCGAGCGCAAGCGGTTTTTGCTGGATATCTTACGCGCCGGGGCGACGGGCTACATCACCAAAGACGTCGACGATGAGGAGTTTCTTCGAGCCGTTCGAATCGTCGCGGACGGATTTATTTATTTGCAACCGAATATGATTCAGTACCTCGTGGAAGAGGCGCTGAACGGGGCGGGGGCGGCGAGCGATCCGAATCCGTGCGACGCGTTGTCGGGCAGGGAGCAGGAGTTGTTTTCTTACATCACGAAAGGATATTCCAACAAGGAAATCTCGAAACAGCTCTTTATTTCCATAAAGACGGTGGAAGCCCACAAGAAACGTATTATGGAAAAGCTGAACGCAAAGTCGTTGTCCGATCTGATGCGGTACTGTTATGTGCAAAATTAAACGGGCTGACAAACCGAACAGTACGATTTCCTTAAGGGAATTCCTTGCAAACGGGGAATTCTTTTTTTATTTTTCCTAGGCGCGGCGGAAAAATTAAGCGTTTTCCCCACTAGTGGGATCGGTCGGGAGTCTGCATAATCGTATTGAGAAAGCCTCGAAATGCCACGTAGTCCAGAAGTTTGTCCGAGGGCTTGCTTTGTTTCTGTGAATATAGTCCCAATAAAACCACATGGATGTGAACGAGAAGTGAAGAAGTGCCCGTTGGCGTTCTGGGTCGGCGTCTTTTACGCTGCGGCGTTCGCCGCCGCTTGCCTGTTCGTATTGCGCTTCCGAGAAATAGAAGCGGAACGCATGATTACGGGTTTCGGCCCGACGAATTCCTGGCCGGTTTGGGCGGGGTTCGTGCCTATGTCCCTGCTGTCGGGGGCGCTGCTCGCCTGGATTTGCCTGCAGCGGCGCAGCGTAGATCTGCCTGGGAGCGCGGCGGCGTCGCAGGGAAGACCGCGGCTGCTCGCGGAAGTGCTGTACGCCGAAGCGCAGGAGAAGCGAAAGCTGGCGGCGGAACTGCAAGACGGCCTGGGGCGTCTGCTTTACAGCGCCGTTCCGACGGCTGCGGCCGCATCGAAGGAAACGGCGAACGATGTTTTGCAACCGCTTTCCGAGGCGATCGAAGAGCTGCGCCGCGTCCAATCCCATCTACGTCCGTCCCTGCCGCAGCCCGAATCGATCAGTCTGGAGGCTTCCGTTCGGCGGCTCTGCGTCGAGTACCGATGCCGTTTCGGGCTGGACGTGCGATTGACCGCATTCCGTCTTCCCGCGGAGAACGCGCTGCCGGAACTCGTCGAATTGGCGTTGTACCGCATGGTGCAAGAGACGCTGCAGCATATCGCCAAACATTCGAGCGCGGACCGGGTCGAGGTGTCCGTTCGAGAAGGCGACGGGGCGGTCGAGTTGACGATTGTCGATAACGGAATCGGCTACGGAATGGAGGAGAAGCTGTTTCGCAGGGGCGAATTGGGCGCCTTGAAAGCGAACGTCGTGGAGTTCGGCGGACGCGTCGCCGTTCATGGCTCGGCGGGGTGCGGAACGAGCGTGTCCGTTCGGATTCCCCTTACGAACGGTCGATAGCGCGTTCCGCTGCGAGAAGCTCCGACGCCCGATCAACGCATCGCCTTCTCCTGGTATTGACCGGGCGGCACGCCGTAATGCTGTTTAAAGACGTACGAGAAATGCTTCACGCTTAGGTAGCCGACCTTCTCGGCGACGTCGTACACCTTCTCCGGCGGTTTCCGACGCAGCATCGCGGCGGCGTGTTCCATTCGAACGCGAGTCAGAAATTTAATGTAAGATTCCTGCGTGCGCTGGTGGAACAGGCTGCTAAGATAACCTGGGGAAAGGCCCATCAATTCCGCAAGATGCGCGAGGCTCAGCGGCTCGGCGTACCGTTCCAGGATATACGCCTTCACCCGGGCCACGATCTCGTGCTCGTCGCCTTCGCGAACGGGCGATGCGCCTCCGGAGGCGGGGTCTTCGAAGCCGGCAAGCAGGTCCCGGTACGCGGCGGCGGCCTCCTCCGGAGGGCAGCGGCCCGCGTCGGCGGGCGCTCGGCGCAGCAGCGCCTGGAGCGCAGGGCCGCTTCGGTCCGGCGCGTCGGGGTCGGCCGACGCGCCGGACAGCTGCCGCAACAAATGCGCGCCGAAGAGAACGAATCGGCGGCGGTCGATCGGCTCCAGTTCCTCCGCGATCGATTGCAGCGATGCGCGCCAAGCCGCATCCCGCCCTTCCGCCGGCGTCTGCATGAGCGCGGCGACCGCGCCGTCCAGCCTCCTCCATCGACGCTCCGCCGCCTCGTTGCCGACGAGCGGCTCCGCGCTCGCCGCCTCCTCCGCGAACAGCATGCCCCGCAGCGCCGCCGCCGCTTGCCGATACGAGGCCCCCAGCTGCAGCAGCTCCATCTCGGGCTCCCCGACGGCCCCCCACAGCCGGAGTCCCGTCATTCCGCGAACCGCGTCCGCCAGCGCCTTGTACAGCGCTCGGCAGCGGCGCAGCGCGTCGTCGGCGTCGTCGCCGGGCACGAACAAGACGGTGCGCTGCTCGTCGTCGGCGAACGGAATCGCGGAGAAACCGCCCCCCGCCCCGGAAGCGGCCAGCTCCGCGGCGGTCTGGTGCACGATGTATCGATACAAGGTCATGTGATCGTACGACACGCCTCGCTCGAGCAGCTGGCTTTCGTCCAAAGCGACCGCCAACATCGCGCCTTCCGCTTCCATGAGGGTAATCTTCAAGCGATGCAGCATCGGGTACAGCACCTTAATCTCCATATGATTTTCAGTAATGATGGCGCGCAGCACGTTCCTAGCCACCTGCGCCTTCGCCTCCGAGGACAGCGACAGCAGCGACCGGTACGCAGCTTCCTCCATGCGTTCGGCGGACAGCCGAGCCGCCAGCTTGCGAAGCATGTCGACGACCTCTTCCTTCACGACGGGCTTCAGCAAGTAAGCGTGAACGCCGTACTCCATCGCCTCCTTGGCGAGCGTAAACTCGTCGTGGCCCGACAAGACGACGACATGCGGCGCGCCGGGCCGCGCGTGCAGCCGGCGCGCGAGCTCGAGCCCCGACATGCCCGGCATCCGGATGTCCGTTACGACCAGATCGTACGCGCCTCCCGCGTCGAGCAGCGCCAGCGCTTCTTCGCCGTCGGCCGCTTCGCCCGCGCACGTCCATTCGGCGTCCAGACGTTCGACGTAATCCAGAAAATACCGGCGCGTCAACGGCTCGTCGTCCACGATCAACATTTTATACATCGTCAGCCCTCCTTGAAGGGTACGGCATTTCCAGGCGAACGGTCACGCCCGTTCCTTCGGCGCCGTCGATATGCAGTCCATAGTCCGCCCCGTACCGCGCCTGTATGCGCTTGTTTACGTTCGCCAGCCCGATGCCCGCGCCGTTCTCGTCGTATCCGTCGAGGAGCGCTTGCGCCGCCTTCTCGCCGCGGCCGTCGGGGCGCGGATCGTCCCCTCCGAGCGTTCGCCGCAGGCGCCGCAGCGTCTCGGACGCCACGCCGGGACCGTCGTCCGTCACCTCGAAGACGATGCGTTCGTCCCCGGCGGCTTCGGCTGCGGCGACGACGATCGTCGTCAGCCCTTTCTTCCGCTCGCAGCCGTGCTTCACGGCGTTCTCTACGAGCGGCTGAAGCAGCAGCGCGGGGATAGGGACTTCGTGCAGGGCGGGGTCGATCTCGATCCGATACGCAAGCCGGCCTTCATAACGGCTGCATTGGATGCCCAAGTAAGCGTGCAGCAGGTCGAGCTCCTTCCGCAACGGAATTTCCTTGTCCCATTGCGACATGCTGCGCAAAATTTTGCTGAGTCCGTTAATGTTCTGTATCGCCTTGTCTTGCTGGCCGGATTGCATCGACAAGCTGATCAAGTTCAACGTATTGAAAATGAAATGCGGCTGAATTTGACTGAACAGCGCGTTGATTTGCGCTTCCTGCTGCAGCAGCTTCGATTCGTACACCTCCCGCACGAGCGCCGTGTTCTCCTGCAGCATCTCGTCGATTCGCTTCACGAGCCGGTTGAAGGCCGCGCCCAAATACCCGATTTCGTCCTTGCGTTCGCTTCGGAAGGTGACGTCCAGCATGCCGAGCTCCGCCTTCTTCATGAGCGAGACGATCGCCAGAAGCGGCTTCAGGAAATGCCGCAAAAACAAGATGAGCAGCAAGATGAAGCCGAGCGCGCTGCCGATCGAAAGCAGCAGCGCTTGATTTCGCGTGCGGATCGCCTCCCGATTCATCTCCGCCACGGAGTTGACGGCGACGATATGCCAGTTCGTGCGGGGAATGTACGAGCTGTTGACGAGGTAGTCCGGGGCGACCGGGCCGCCCGATTGCAGCGCCGTCAGCGCCGTGCGCTTATGCGCGTCGTTGGACGCGAAAATAAATTCCCGGTGCTCGTCGACGATAAACAAGCCGCCGCCCCGACCCATGTCGGCCCGTTCCACGATGTCGACGATCGCGTCGTAGTTCGCGTCCGCTTTAATGACGCCGAGGATCGTCTGCGTATTGCGGATGCTCCGGAGCTGCTTCACGACGGAGAACACCTCGACGTTGCCGCCGCCGAGGCGAAATTCGTTCTCCCGGGCGGATACGAAAATATATTCCTGCGAGGCGAGCGCCTGTTTATACCAATCGTAGTCTTCCAACCGTTCGTCCGGCACGAGCTTCGTCGGGAGACGGGCGCTCGAGTAGATCCGGTCGGTCACGATCGAGACGCGCAGGATGTCCTCGCGGGGATAAATCATCATCTCGTCCAAATAGTTTTCGATCAAGCGCCGCTTCTCCAGCTGCCCGAGCTCCGTGCGGGGCGGCGGCTCCTCGAGCGCGGTCATAATGCCGGCGTTGCGGTACGGCGATATGGTCAAGCGGTACAAATCGTCGAGGTACGTATCGATGTTCAGCGCGACTTGGTCGATGATTTGCTGCACCTTCGCCGAAGATTGCCTCTGAAAATCGCGCGTGTACTGCGTGTATAACAAGTAGGATTCAATGAATACCGACAGAAAGAGAAGGAGCCCCGTGATCACGATCAGCTTGGACGTCAAGCTCCATTCGCGGTATCGCTTCAGGCGGATACGGCGCGCGTTCAACGAGGATCCCCCCCTTCCAACAAACCGGATTTCCGATTACATTCATTCTAATAGATACGTTCCTCTTGTAAAGCGCATCTGAAAAAACAATACCTCGATCACGATTTTTAGGTGTTTCGGCGAGCGTGCGCGCGGCGGTAAGCTAGACGTGAAAGCATCACTACAAGACCTTAGGGGAGGAAATACAAGTGAAACGACGGTTGATGACATGGGTGTTCTGCATGGTTGCGCTGGCCGTGTCGCTCGCGGCGTGCAGCTCGAACGGAGGCGGGACGCAGAGCGCGGCCGAGACTTCGGCAGGCAAGACGTCGACGGCGCCGGCGGCGAAGGAAGAACCGAAGGCGGAGCCGAAGGAACAGCCGAAAGAGAACGTCACGATCAAGTTCTTTACGGGGAAGGTCGAGACGGTCGAGCTGATCGACGAGCTGATCGCGAAGTTCGAGGCGGAGCATCCGCATATCAACGTGGAGCAGGAGTATCAGAAGGACGCGAGCAACGTGATTAAGGTCAAGTTCGCATCAGGCGACGTGCCGGACATTACGACGGTGTACGCGCAGGACTACGTCGACCAAGGCAAGTATCTGGATTTGTCGAACGAACCGTTCTGGTCCCGCGTGCAGCCGGCGATCAAAGAGCTGAACACCGATATCAAGACGGGCAAGCAGTTCCGCGTCGCGACGAACATGACGATGGCGGGCATTTTCTACAATAAGAAGGTGTTCGACGAGCTGGGCCTCAAGCCGGCGGCCACGTGGGCGGAGTTCAAGTCGAACCTGCAGACGATCAAGGACAAGAAGCCGGACATGACGCCGATGTTTCTCGCGGGGAAGGACTCCTGGACGCTCGGGCATCTGATCGAGTTCATGGCGCACGGCGTGATTAAGCAGGAGTACGGCGTGGCGGACGCGCGCAAGGCGTTCATCAACAACGAATCCGACAAGCTGAAGTTCGATGCGGTCGGCGGCGGGATCGAAGCGTTCGCGGGCAGGCTGCTGGAGCTGAAGGAGGCCGGCCTCATCAACGACGACGCGCTGACGGCGACGTACGACAATCAGAAGGAAGCGTTCGCGACGGGCAAATCGGCGCTGTTCAGCCAAGGCATGTGGGTGCTCGGGGATCTGCTGACGCTGAATCCGGATATGGCCGGAGATATCGGCTTCGCGCCGTTCCCCGCGATCGTCGACGGCACGAAGCCGGTCGTGCTCTCCGCCGAGGATTCCGTCTACACGATTACGTCGGAATCGAAGCATCCGGAGGAAGCGAAGCTGTTCCTGGAGTTCCTGTTCAAGCCGGAAAACCTGAAAGCATACAGCGAATTCTTGAAGTCGCCGCCGGCGTTCACGGACGTCAGCGCGGACTGGGGACCGCTCAAGGATCAAGCCGCGGCGGCGCTGCAGGCGGGCGCGAACATCGCGTTCACCGATACGCCGGCGGGCTTCTCGGGCGACGACGCCGGCCGGATGGTGCAAGAATTGCTCGCGGGCAAGTATGCGACATCGGCGGAGTTCGCCGCCGCTTACAAAGACGCTTGGGACAAAGCTTGGGGCGCAACGAATCAGTAAGCCCAGGAAACCAATAAAGCAATACAGACGGCAGGAGAGAAAACCATGCGAGCTATGATCCATAAAATGAATGTAAATTTGCATCGCTACATGGCGCTTCCCGCGATCCTGCTGTTCGGCTTATTTTTCTTGTACCCGCTCGCGCAAGGCGTCGGCATCAGCTTGACGGATTCCAACGGCATGACGGCGCCGCGCTTCGTCGGCCTGCAAAATTTCGTCGATTTCTTCGGGGACGACCGCGCGCTGAACGACGTCAAGATCACGATGCTCTTCGCCCTCGGCAGCGCCCCGCTCCTGAATTTGTTCGGGCTGCTGTACGCGCTGCTCCTGGATCGGAAGCTGCCGGGCAAAGCCTTCGTCCGAGCCGTCGTCTATATGCCCGCCGTCATCAGTCCGCTCATTATGGGGTACATTTGGTATTTTATCCTCCAGCCGGGGCGGGGATATTTGGCCCACGCGCTGGAGGGTCTCGGGCTGGGGCATCTGGACGTCAACTGGCTCGGGGAAAGCGGCTCGGCGCTCGCCGTCTTGATCGCGGTGAACGTATGGCAGTACGCGGGCATGACGATGATCGTCTACCTCGCGGGCTTGCAGGGCATCCCCGCCGATCTGTACGAGGCTTCGACGATCGACGGCGCGGGGCGATGGCAGTCGCTGCGTTACGTGACGCTGCCGCTTCTGTATCCCGCGATCAAAATCAATGTCGTGACGAACATCATCGGCTCGCTGTCCGTTTTCGAGATTATCGTCGCTTTAACGGACGGCGGACCCGGGTACGCGACGGAATCGCTTAGCATTTACATTTTGCGGATGCTGTACGGGAGCTTTACCGGCTATTCCACGGCGGTCGCGCTCATTTTGTTCGTCATCATCTTGATCCCCGTCGCGCTGTTTCTGCGGTTTACAAGGAAGTCCGAATACGAGCTTTGAGAGGGAACGTCATGAGCGTACATGCAAAGAACGTCTTAAAATACGCAATCGGCGGGATGATGGTGTCGATCTCGATCATCCCGTTTTACGTATTGTTTTACCTCGCGACCAATACGCCTTCCGGTACGATGTTCCGTGGCTTGCTGCTGCTGCCGGAGCTTTCCGTCGGCAACTTCGTCGAGGCGTGGCGCGGCTCCAGGCTCGGACGGGCGATGATCAATTCGTCGATCGTCACGTTCCTTGCCGTGGCGCTGATCGTGTTCGTCGCGAGTGCCGCAGGGTATTCGATCGCCAGGGTCCGCAGCAAGCTGAACGCCGCGATTTTCAATACGTTGCTAGCCTGCATGATGATCCCGGCGATCATCATTACGGTGCCGCTGTATACGCTGATGCGGTCGATCGGCGGTATCAATACGCATTGGGCGATGATCCTCCTGACCGCCTCCAACGCGCTGCCGCTGTCCGTCTTCCTGTATGCGAGCTTCATTCGTTCGCTTCCGAAGGAGGTCGAGGAGTCGGCCGTCATCGACGGGTGCACGTATTTCACCGCGTTCTGGCGGGTCACGTTCCGCTTCCTGCGTCCGGTGACGTCGGCGGTCGTCATCCTGACCGGACTCGGCATCTGGAACAATTACGGGCAGGCGGTCTTCTTCCTGCAAAGCCAGGAGATGCGCACCGTCCCGCTCGCGATCGGCATGTTTTTTCAGACGTACGGCGCGAAGTGGAATCTTATGGCGGCCGCGGCGCTGATCGGGCTCGCCCCGGCGGTGCTCGTCTTCGTCCTGTTCCAGCGGTATTTCATTAAAGGGATTACGGCCGGCGCGCTGAAAGGATGAACGTGCAGTGAAGAGAAGCGATGCAAGAATTATCGATTTTTACCCCGTCAAAGCCCAGTACCGAAGCGGGGAAAAGGTGACGCTGTCGCTCGAGGCGGCGAACGACGGCGACGAGCCGTTGCTCGTATCGATCGGCTATACGATTTTCGAAGTAGACCGGGTCGTCGAGACGCACGCGCTTTCCGCGGTCGCGCTTCCGCCGCGCGAATCGGTAACCGTACTCGTCGAGGCGGGGCCGTTCGAGACCGACTTCGCCGGCTACGGCGCGGAGGCGGCGCTGCGGATCGACGGGGCGGACGCGGACTTGGGCGCGGCGGCCACGGCGTTCGACGTCGTCCGCGACTGGCGCCTCGCCCCGCGCTACGGGTTTTTAAGCGACTTCGGCGCCGCGGAGGCCGGGGATGAGGAAGACCTGAAGTGGATGGCGAAGCTGCATCTCAACCTGGTCCAATTTTACGACTGGATGTACCGCCACGACGACTTGGCGAGCGAGGAAGACGCGTACGTCGATCTGATGGGCCGGGAGGTAAGCCGGCGCGTCGTCGAGGAGAAGATTCGGGGCTGCCATGGGCGCGGCATGAGGGCGATCGCGTACGGCGCCGTCTACGCGGCCAGCAAGCCGTTCGCGGAAAGCCGGCCGGACTGGCGGCTTTATACGAGCGCCGGGGACCCCTACGACTTCATCGGCATCTTCGGCATTATGAATATCGCGCCGGATGCTCCCTGGTCGGCCCACATCGTGAACGAGTATAAGAAAGCCGTCGAGCGGCTGGACTTCGACGGCATCCATATGGATACGTACGGATTTCCGAAGACGGGGTGGTCGCATGCGGCCGACGGTCGGCGGCGGTTCGAGCGGCTCGAGTCGCAATTCCCGGCGCTGATCGAGTCGACGCGCGAAGCGCTGTCCAAGGTGAAGGACGACGTCGCGCTGATTTTCAACAACGTCGGAAATTGGCCCGTCGACGCGGTGGCGAGGAGCAGCCAAGACGCGGTCTACGTCGAGGTGTGGCAGCCGTACGAGCGATACCATCATCTGACGGACATCGTTCGCTGGGCGAAACGCTTAAGCGGCGGGAAGCCGGTCATTCTGGCCGCCTATTTGAAGCCGTTCCGCGAGCCGGGGCCGCTCGGCGTCGAAGGGGCGGAGCGGGCGTTCCGGCTGGCGCAGGCGGCGATCGCCGCGAGCGGCGCGTATCACCTATTGCACGGGGAAGCGGGGGGCGTATTGACGCAGGGCTACTACGTCGACCACTCCAAGCTTCGGCCGGATTTCTTTCGCACGGTGCGGGACTACGCGGACTTCATCGTTCGCTACGGACATGTGCTGTACGACCGCAGGCTCCGGGACGTGTCCATGACGCATGCGGACGGCGATAACTTGGAATACCGGTTCGAGGGCTTTCCGTACAGTACGTATGGCGAGGCGGGGAAGGTGTGGACGCGGATCGGCGAATGCGACGAGCGGAAGGTCCTTCACTTCATCAATCTCGTCTCCGCGGCGGACGACTTGTGGAACGAATCGAAGGAAGCCGCCTCGCCGGTCGAGGGACGCATCGTCTCGGTCGCCTTCGACGGGGAGATCGAGTCGGTCGTACATGCGAGTCCCGACGCGGACGGGGGTCGGGCGACGGCGCTCGCGTACCGCGCGGAGCGGACGCCGCGCGGCTTCGTCGCGACGTTCGAGCTGCCGGCGCTGCTGTATTGGGATGTAGTCGTCGTGCGGACGAAGATGTGAATCGAAACTCGTTCGCCCCGATGTATCGTACATGCGGACATTCCCATCCTGCATATATTGCCGTAATGAGATACGGGATGGGGGGATTCGGATGGCGATTAAGCCGCCGATCTTACGCAGAGGGGATGTCATCGGGATCGTGACGCTCGGCAGCCCGCTAAGCCGGAGCACGATCGATGCGAGCATCGCCGTGCTGCAGGGCATGGGTTTTCGAACGGAGGTCGGCGCCTCCGTCTATGCGTCGACCGGCTTTCTCGCGGGAAGCGACGAGGAGCGGGCGGCGGACTTTATGCGCATGATCGAAAATCCGAACGTTCGTATGATTCTGCCGACCAGAGGGGGCGTCGGGGTGGCCGGCGTGTTGCCTTTCCTCGACTTTGAAGCGATCGCGAGAAACCCGAAGATCGTATCGGGCTACAGCGACATTACGGTGCTGTTGAACGCGCTGTACGCCCGATCCGACCTCGTGACGTTCCACAGTCTGCTGCTGCTGAATTTTAACCGAAACGAGCCCGCCTACAACTTCGACCAATTTTTCGCGGCGACGTCGACCTACGCGCCGACGCGCTCGATCGTAAACCCGCCGGATCTCTCCCTCGTCCCCCGCGTGCCGGGCGAGGCGACCGGGCCCGTCGTCGGCGGCAATCTGACCTCGCTGCTGGACACGCTCGGGACACCCTACGAGGTAGACACTCGCGGCAAAATTTTATTTCTTGAGGAGACGCACGAGCCGATAAACCGCGTGTACCGCATGGTCAACCAGCTGATCCTTGCGGGGAAATTCGAGGACTGCGCCGGCATCGTGATGGGCGAGTGCACGAATTGCCAGATCGCTTACGGCACCTCGTACGAATCGTTGATCGAGGATGTCATCGTTCCCCTCGGCAAGCCGCTGATGACGAACTTGGCGTCCGGTCACGGCCTGTACAAGGCGGCGATTCCGATCGGCGCGAACGTGCGCATGGACGCGACGAACGGCCGACTCACCGTCGTCGAGCCTACGGTATCTCTCTAGGATAAACGCGGAAAAAACGGTACTCGAACCGGAGCGGATATGATACAATCTCGTTAAATTAACAGAACCGAGTTTTATAATATAAAACAAAGCGAGGACTGGGCCGCTTATGCCGATCATTCAAGCGGTGGATCGAGCGCTGCAGCTGCTGGAGCTGTTCGACGAGCAGACGAAGGAATTGAAAATTACCGAGATCAGCGCCCGCGTGCGGCTGCACAAGAGCACCGTGCATTCGCTGCTGAAGACGCTCCAGCTCCGCGGGTATATCGAGCAGGACGAGGACAGCGGGAAGTATCGCCTCGGCATGAAGCTGCTCGAGCGGGGACAGCTGCTGCTCCAAGGGCTGGATTTGCGCGGCATCGCCGGTCCTGCCCTGCGGGAGCTGTCGGAGGCGACGGGCCAAACCGCGCACCTCGTCGTCATGGACGGCCCGGAGGCCGTCTATATCGATAAGGTGGAAGGGGAGAAGGCGGCGATCCGGTATTCCCGCATCGGACGGCGGGTGCCGTTCCACAGCAGCGCGGTCGGGAAGGCGCTGGCCGCGTACCAATCGCCGAAGCGGCTCGAGCGGCTGCTCGCCGGCTACCGGTTCGAGAAGCATACGGCGGCGACGATCGACAGCCGGGAGGCGTTCCTGGCGGAGCTGGAACGGGTTCGGGCGGAGGGCGTGGCGTACGATCGGGAGGAAAACGAGCCGGGCGTCCTGTGCGCGGCCGCGCCGATCTTCGATTACGCGGGGGACGCGGTCGCGGCGATGAGCGTCTCCGCGCTCGCCGCCCGCATCGACGCGGCGGAGCTCGGCCGCAACGTAACGCTGCTCCGCGCCTGCGCGCGCCGCATCAGCGAGAAGCTCGGACATCGGGAAGAATCAGGCATAAACAAACCTTAAGGGGAGAGTGTTTCCATGCGGTTGATTCGGTACGATCGAGGGGACGAAGCGAGGCTGGCGGCGGCGGACGAGGACGGGAAGGTGTTTCCGCTGGCGGCGGAGGACGTGATGGCGATCGTCCGCGAGGCGAGGGAAGCCGGGGTGACGACGACGGCCTACGTTCGGCGGTTGGTGGAAGCGGTTACGCCGATCGAGGCGGGCCTTGACGAGCTGCGGCTGCTGCCGCCGGTCGAAGCGCCGGAGGTATGGGCGGCGGGCGTGACGTACCAGCGCAGCCGCGAAGCGCGCAACTACGAGGCGACGGGCGGAAAGCTGGATGCGTCGACGTTCTACGATAAGGTGTACGACGCGGAGCGGCCCGAACTGTTCCTGAAGTCGACCGCGGCGCGCACGGTCGGGACGGGGGAGACGGTGTGCCTGCGCAGCGACTCCTCGTGGCAGGTGCCGGAGCCGGAGCTCGGGCTCGTGCTCGACCGCGCGGGCACCATCGTCGGCTACACGATCGGCAACGATATGAGCTGCCGCGACATCGAGGGGGAGAACCCGCTGTACTTGCCGCAAGCGAAGGTGTGGCGCCGCTCGTGCGCCATCGGCCCGTGCATCGTGCCGGTCGACGCGATCGAAGACCCGTACGCCCTGGACATCGCGCTGCGGATATACCGCGGCGGGGAGAAGGTCGTCGACGAGCGGGCGAGCACGGGGCAGCTCAAGCGCCGGCTCGACGAGCTGGTGTCGTACCTGGCGCGGGACAACGAGCTGTTCGACGGCACGGTGCTGCTGACCGGCACGTGCGTCGTGCCGCCGAACCAATTTACGCTCGAGCCGGGCGATCGGATCGAAATCGATATCGAAGGCATCGGCACGCTCGTGAACGTCGCGGAGCGGGCGTAATAACATTTTCCGAAGGGGAGATTCGCGTGTCGACGAAAGAAGCGGTTACGGTACATAACTACATCGGGGGCGCTTGGGTGCCGGCGGCCGAGGGGGGGGCGGTGCCCAGCATCAACCCCGCGCGCAAGCGCGAGATCGTCGGCTATGTACCGGATTCGGGGACGGTC
Source organism: Paenibacillus sp. (assembly GCF_035645235.1). Taxonomy (GTDB): domain Bacteria; phylum Bacillota; class Bacilli; order Paenibacillales; family YIM-B00363; genus Paenibacillus_AE. The sequence goes on along the minus strand of NZ_DASQMZ010000080.1, from coordinate 4,545 downwards.
GATCTCGACCGCGCGGTCGCGGCGGCGGAGGAGGCGCGCGGCGCGTGGCGGAAGCTCGCCGGCGCCCAGCGCGGCGCGCTGCTGTATAAGGCGGCGGACATTCTCGAGCGAATGGCGGGCGAGATCGGCGAGACGATGACGCGGGAGATGGGCAAGACGCTGCCCGAGGCGAAGGGCGAGACGCTGCGCGGCGCCGCGATTTTGCGCTATTACGCGGGCGAAGGGATGCGCAAAATCGGCGACGTCATTCCGTCGACCGACGCGGAGGCGTTCCTGTTCACGACGCGGGCGCCGCTCGGCGTCGTCGGCGTCATCTCGCCGTGGAACTTTCCCGTCGCGATTCCGATCTGGAAGATCGCGCCGGCGCTGATCTACGGCAATACGGTCGTATGGAAGCCGGCGACGGAGACGGCGGTGACGGCGGCGAAGGTGATGGAGGCGCTCCACGAGGCGGGCGTTCCGGCCGGCGTCGTCAACATGGTCGTCGGCGGCGGCGCGACGATCGGGCACGGCATCGCGGCGCATCCGGGCATCCACGGGGTGACGTTCACCGGGTCGAACGCGGTTGGGAGGCGCGTCGGGCAGACGGCGCTCGCGCGCGGCGCGAAATACCAGCTCGAGATGGGCGGGAAAAACCCGATCCTGATTGCGGCGGACGCCGATTTGGATTTGGCGGTCGACGCGACGATCAGCGGCGGGCTGCGCTCCACGGGCCAGAAGTGCACGGCCACGAGCCGCGTCATCGTCGTGAAGGACGTCTACGAGGCGTTCAAGGCGAAATTGTTGGAAAAGGTGTCGGCGCTTCAAGTCGGCGACGGTCTCGAAGCGGGGACGTGGCTCGGCCCGTGCGCGAACGAGAAGCAGCACGAGACGGTGCTCTCGTATGTGGCTAAGGGGATCGAAGAGGGCGCGACGCTGCTGTATGGCGGCGCGCGGCCCGACGATCCGGCGCTCGCGGACGGCTTCTATGTCACCCCGGCCGTGTTCGAGGGCGTCCGGCCGGATATGACGCTCGCCCGCGACGAAATTTTCGGCCCGGTGCTTGCGCTCATTGAGGCGGACGACTTCGCGCAGGCGGTCGCGATCGCGAACGATACGGAGTTCGGACTCAGCGCGTCGGTCTATACGCGGGACATCGGCAACGTGCTGTCGTTCGTGAACGACATGGAGGCGGGGCTCGTCCGCGTCAACGCGGAGACGGCGGGCGTCGAGCTGCAGGCGCCGTTCGGCGGCATGAAGCAGTCGAGCTCGCATTCGCGGGAGCAGGGGCAGGCGGCGATCGAATTTTTCACGTCGATCAAGACGGTATTCATTAAGCCATGAGCGGCGGCGGCGGACTTGAGGCGCTGCGAGCCGTCATGGGCGCGGACGGGGACGGCGACCCGTCCCGGTACGACGTCGTTACGCACGCGGCGGGGCCGTCCGGCGCGCTGCCGCTGACGCCGGAGCTGCTGCGGGACGCGCCGAGCGGCGACCTGTTCGGCCTGTCGCAAAACGTCGGCATGGGCTGGAGCCCGTCCCGGCTGCTCGGCAAGGAGGTGCTCGTGCTCGGCACGCAAGGCGGCATCCGCGAGCCCGACGGGTCGCCGCTGGCGCTCGGGTATCATACCGGCCATTGGGAGATCGGCCTCTTGATGCGGGAGGCGGCGAAGGAAATCGCCGAAGCCGGCGGCGTGCCGTTCGCGGGGTACGTCAGCGATCCGTGCGACGGCCGGACGCAAGGGACGACCGGCATGTTCGATTCGCTGCCGTACCGCAACGACGCGGCGATCGTCATGCGCCGGCTCATCCGCTCCTTGCCGCGCCGGGACGCCGTCGTCGGCGTCGCCACCTGCGACAAGGGTCTGCCCGCGATGACGATCGCGCTCGCGGGCATGCGGAAGCTCCCGGTCGTCGTCGTGCCGGGCGGCGTCACGCTGCCGCCGACGGTCGGCGAGGACGCCGGGAAAATTCAGACGATCGGCGCACGATACGCGAGCGGCGAGCTGTCGCTCGGGGAGGCGGCCGATCTCGGCTGCCGCGCCTGCGCGACGCCGGGCGGCGGCTGCCAATTTCTCGGCACGGCCGGCACCGCGCAGGTCGTCGCCGAGGCGCTCGGCCTGACGGTGCCGCACGCGGCGCTCGCGCCGTCCGGCCAGCCGATCTGGGCGGAGATGGCGCGGCAGTCGGCGCGCGCGGCGCTGCGTCTCGCCGAGGCGGGGCGGACGTCGGCGGACATTCTGACCGATGCGTCGATCCGCAACGCGATGGCCGTGCATGCGGCGTTCGGCGGCTCGACGAACCTGCTGCTGCATATCCCCGCGATCGCGCACGCCGCCGGCCTCGCCGTGCCCGACGCCTCCGACTGGGCCGCCGTCAACCGCGCCGTGCCGCGCCTCGTCAGCGTGCTGCCGAACGGGCCGGTGCCGCATCCGACCGTGCGCGTGTTTCTCGCCGGCGGCGTGCCGGAGGTCATGCTGCATCTGCGGCGGCTCGGCCTCCTCGACGAGCGCGTCCTTACGGCTTCGGGCGCGACGCTCGGCGACGTCCTCGACTGGTGGGAACGCTCGGAGCGCCGGCAGCGGCTGCGCGCGCGTTTGCGGGACGTCGACGGGGTCGACCCGGATACGGTCATTTATACGCCGGAGGCGGCGCGGCGGGCCGGGATGACGTCGACGGTCACGTTCCCCGTCGGCAACCTGGCGCCGGAGGGCTCGGTCATCAAGTCGACGGCCATCGATCCGTCGCGGTTGGATGCATCGGGCGTCTTCCGGCATGTCGGCCGGGCGAAGGTGTTCACGGAGGAGCGGGCGGCGATCCGCGCCATCAAGACGGGCGGCGTCGCGGCCGGCGACGTGCTCGCGCTCATCGGCCGCGGCCCGTCGGGAACCGGCATGGAGGAGACGTATCAGCTGACCTCGGCGCTGAAGGCGCTGCCGTTCGGCAAGGAGGTGGCGCTGCTGACCGACGCCCGGTTCTCGGGCGTGTCGACCGGCGCCTGCATCGGCCACATCGGGCCGGAGGCGCTGGCGGGCGGCCCCGTCGGCAAGCTGCGCGACGGCGACTGGATCGAGATCGTCATCGACACGCGCCGGCTCGAGGGCTCGATCCATATGGTCGGCGACGGCGAACGGCCGGCGGACGCGGCGGCGGGCGAGGCGGCGTTGCGCGCGCGCGAGCCGCATCCGGGGCTCGCGCCGGACCCGGAGCTGCCCGACGACACGCGGCTATGGGCGGCGCTGCAGGCGGTCAGCGGCGGTACGTGGAAGGGCTGCGTGTACGACGTCGACCGCATTCTCGAAGTGCTGGAGGCCGGCATGGAGGCGCTCGGCCGCGCGAAATAGCGCGCCGATTGGACATATTGGACAGCGCAGGCTTGTCGCAGCGATCGAACGCGCGGCGTCGCCGGGCGACGTGCGGTCTCGGGCTCCGTCCCGCCGCATTCGCCGGAGACGCCGCGCCTGTTTACTGCCGGTATATTGGACAGTTTTGGACATACATTCCAAGGGAATGCGCCCGTTCGCGTTTAGAGAGAACCCGGTTCCAGCGTTCGACGCCTCGCGGGCGCTGCCCTATAATAGAAAAAAAGCATTCGAACGGTCCAAGAGAAAATGGGAGGCGCTTCATGATCGACATATTGGGGAACATCCGGACATTGGCGGAGCGCATGGGCGAAACGGCGGCGAACGCGTCGTTCCCGGAGCGCATCGCGGTAGCGCCGGGGGCGGCGACCGATGCGGCAGCCTTCGCGGAGGAGGCGGGATATCGTCGGCTTCTGCTCGTCGCCGACGCGAATACCTTCGAGGCGGCGGGCCGGCGGCTTCGGCAGGGCGCGGAGGCGCGCCGCCTCGAAGTCGAGACGACGCTGGTGAAGCCGAACGCGCAAGGCGACGTCGTCGCGGACGAGGCGTCCGTCGTGCAGACGCTGCTCGATCTGCAGCGGTCGCAGGCGCAAGCGGTCCTCGCCGTCGGGGCGGGCACGCTGCACGACGTCGCGCGGTATGCGGCCTTCACGTTCGGCGTGCCGTTCATCTCCGTACCGACCGCGCCTTCGGTCGACGGCTTCGCCTCGAAGGGCGCGCCGCTTCTCGTCCGCGGGGAGAAAATTACGGTGCCCGCCGTCGGCCCCGTCGCCGTCTTCGCCGACACCGACCTGCTCGCGCGGGCGCCGAGGCCGCTCGTCGCGGCGGGCTTCGGCGACATGCTGGGCAAGACGACGTCGCTGTTCGATTGGAAATTCGGCGCGGCGACCGCGGGCGAGCCGTACTCGCCGCTCGTGGCGGCGATCACGGAGCGGGCGCTGCGCGCTTGCGTCGAGCGCGCCGCGGACATCGGCGCCGGTAAGGACGAAGGGATCGCGGCGCTGACCGGGGCGCTTATCGAATCCGGCCTCGCGATGCTCATCCTGGGGCAGTCCCACCCGGCGTCCGGCGCGGAGCACCATCTCTCGCATTACTGGGAGATGGAATTCATCCGCGCCGGCCGGCGGCAGCTGCTGCACGGCGCGAAAGTCGGCGTCGCCAGCGCGCTCGTCTCGGAGCTGTACCGCCGCATCGCGGCCGAAGG
>NZ_DASQMZ010000079.1:0-27875 GCF_035645235.1 Paenibacillus sp. | reverse complement strand
GCGGCCGACGTCGTGACGCTGACGGCCGGGGGGAACGACCTGATCCGCGCGGCGATGCGCATGTATATTCAAGGCGAGACGCGCTCGATGAAGCCCCCGATGCGCGCGTTCGCGCTCGCGTACAAAGAGTTGCTCGCCGAGCTCGTCGCCGTGCAGCGCACGCTCGAGAGAGAGGACGCGTACATCGTCGTCGCGGATTGCTACAACCCGTTCCCGCAGGTGCGGGACGCGGTACTGTGGATCAGCTTCGTCAATCGCTGCATCCACCGCTGCGCGGCCGCCTATGGCGGGAAGGTGCTCGTGGCGCGCGCGTACGACGCGTTCTTCGGCCGGGAGGCGTATTTGTTCGCGGACGACGGCGTCCACCCGAACGAGGAAGGGCACGCGACGCTGGCCGGCTGCGTTGCGGAGGCGAAGGCGCCAGTTAAGGGCGGCTGACGTTGCGCGTTCCGTTGAAAATCGCCGTCGGATTGCCTACAATAGGGAAAGCAATAACGATCCGGCGGCGTCAGTCCGCTCGAAGGGGGAGTGCGCGATGGTTCAGGAGCGAGCGGTCGAGCCGCGCAACGCGGACGTCGTTCCGCCGTGTCCCGTCTGCGGTTTCTCGATGAAGTGGTGGATGGCGAAGTGGAAGTGCTTCAACTGCGGCCAATGGAGCGGCTGCTGCGGGGACGAGACGAGCGATCCAGGCGGATTATGGTGCGAAGCCCCGATCAGACGAAAGGACGGATGAACATGACGACATATCGAGAAATTACGACGGAAGCCGAATGGGAGCAGGCGCTGGAAGCTTCGGCGGACAAGCCGGTGCTCGTGCTCAAGCATAGCACACGCTGCCCCGTGAGCACCGCGGCGCTGGAGGAATACGAAGAATATTTAAAGGACAAACCCGCAGAGGGCGTCGAGTATGTGCTGGTGAAAGTGATCGAGGCGCGCCCGGTGTCGAACAGGATCGCGGAGGATCTCGGCGTGAAGCATGAGTCGCCGCAGATGATTCTAGTGAAAGATAAAGCGAAATATTGGACGACGTCCCATTGGTCGGTCACGAAGAAGCACATGCAGGCGGTGCTCGACTAATGGGGAGCGCGCCGCTGCGCATCGGGGTCGTCTCCGACACCCATATGTTCTCCCGCGGCGCGAAGCTGCCCGACGCGGTAACGGCGGGACTCCGCGGGGTGGACCTGATTCTGCACGCGGGCGACTTCACCGATCCGGCGGTCGTGCCGCTGCTCGAATCGATCGCGCCGCTCGAGGCGGTAGCCGGCAATAACGACGGGCTCGAGATCGTGCGGCGGTACGGCTACCGGCGGGTCGTCGTCGCGGGCGGCCGACGCATCGGCCTCGTGCACGGCCACGAAGGGCCCGGGCGGTCGACCGAGTCGAAGGCGCTGCTCGCCTTCCGGGACGAGAAGGTCGACATCGTCGTCTACGGCCATTCGCATATTCCTTATTACGAGACGACGCCGGACGGCGTGCTGCTCTTTAATCCGGGATCGCCGACGGATAAGCGATGGCAGCCGCGGTATTCCTACGGCATCATCGAGCTGGGGGAACGGATCGTGGCGGCGCATCGATATTACGACGACAAGGCCTAAGAAGACGGAAGAAGCCTCCGCGACGCGGAGGCTTTTTCGTATTTCGCGAAGGACGATGGACGTGCGGATGCGGCGGCGCGAAGTTACCGCTTTGCGCCAGGGCCGCCCTGCGCAGGGAAGGGTTTCTCTTCGTAATGGAGGCATGGCTGGCCAGAGGAGGACAGCACCGTGGCGCTCGGCATGTACTTCGTTTTAAAGCCGTACGCCTTGCATCCCCTCGGGTGGTGGGGGTCCCAGGTGACAAAATAATATTTGCATTTCGCGCAATTTATACGTTTCGACTCGTGCATGCTCGCAAGGCTCCTACTATGGAAGATCAAGTTTCCTATGGTTCCTATCGTATTTTAAGAGAACTTCCCTCTACTGTCTATATGTGAAACGCAGGGGAACATCGGCAGCTAAATATATTGACGAAAATTTTACAAAAATGTCTAGGAAACGCTTACTAAGATGAGAAATTTGAGGTATAATGTCGGTAAGGCTTATTTTTCCAGTTATGCACGGGAAGAGATAGAAAACCGGGAGCGTACAAATGAATATATTCCTCTATTTATTTTTCTCGAGCATCGAATGGTTGGCACTGATCTTGCTCATGTTTGCAATGTTCAAGTTTCGGCTTCAAGGGTATTGGGGGCAGGTCATTCTGACATCAGCGATTATGTCGCTGTTGTCGCACTTTGTGTTTCAGGTAATTGAAATAAGGTTCCTTGCCACCACGTTGCAACCACCCGTCATTTTCCTTTTCTTATGGCAGATGTTTCGGATTCAAATTTTTTATTCGGGCGTCATGACGATCTATGGATACATGGCTTACATGGCTTTGCAAACTGCCGTCATGCTTGTAGCAACGAATTTCGGAATCAGTTACGAAAGTATCGTGCCGAATTCTTTGTCCCTTTACGTGATTCAAACCTTTACGATTCTTACAACGGTTATTGTGTTATGGCTGTTGCATCGATTCCGAATAGGATACTCTTTCGTTCCCGATTATGAATACTCCCCTGTTATATTAAAGGGAATTAATTTTAGATTGCTCTTATTGACTCTAGTGGGTTACGGCTGGATATCCGTTTCGTATTACATCACGTTTTCACCTATCACTCCGACTCTATTAAAGTTGCTCGTTTTTATAATCCTAGGTGTTTTACTTTATTATGCACAAAAGAAGGAGAATGCGAATGATTGAAACATGGGCGGAAAGATTGGCGATTACGATCAAAAATGCGAATGAGAAAGAAACCGTGAGCGTGCAAGTTTTAAAATACGCTCTTACCATTGTATTTAATTTTTTGATCCCCTATTCGCTGGCATTACTGATCGGTTGGCTAACAGGGATGTTTTTCGAGACCTTGCTCGCTGCATTTTCCCTAATTGCTGTACGTGCAAGCTCCGGAGGATATCATTTTAGATCTACCATCGCATGCACGATCGTCACCACAATCGTTTCCGTTCTTCCGCCGCATATCCAAATGTCAAGCGATTGGACAACTTACCTGACAGCGATTGGTTTCGTCCTCTTTGCTCTCTATGCTCCAGCAAACATTCAAGGCTATGCTAGGATGCCGGAAAAGTATTTCCCCGTCATGAAATGGATTTCTGTCATCATCGCAGGGAGCAATTTTTTTATCGAATCTCCGATCATTGCTCTTATATTATTACTCCAAGGTGTGTCTCTCTTAATTCCGAATAAGGAGGTGAAATCATGAAACAATTGATGGCTAAGCATGTATCTGCTGTTTTAAATCGCATCGCCGCTTATTTCGCAGCTACCGCATCCCCGTTTGCCGGACACCGTCCGGAGTTGCCGGAAGAACTGAAGAAGTAAAGAAAAGGAAGGCTGCCGGCTCGATGGCTGGCAGCCTATTCCGACTTTCGGAGTGAAACCTACTATGATCTTATACGTTACCCGAGATCCGAAAAATATGGGTGAGCTCATAACCATTAACATACATGACGTCATTTACATCGAAACCTATGAGCGCGCGGTCGTGTTTCATACGCTGGACGGGGAGTATTACCCACTGCTCCCGACTTTGTCGACTTACGAACACCATTTAAAGCGGCTCTGCTTCCAGCGGCTCGATCGTACCAATTTAGTCAATTTACAAAAAGTGAAATCATTCGACGAGGGACGAGCGCTCGTTTTTTTTGATGATAAAGATACAAAAAACGGTAAATATGGCACGGTTTCTATCAGTGCGAAGGGGTTGGTCAAGAAATGGCTAGAGCGTTTCAAGGAATGAACAGGATTCATTCTTTATTCGGGACAACCTGATCGGTAACCTGATATAATGGGGGGAATCATTGACGTATAGCAGGGGATGAGAAAATGAGCAAGAGCGAAACGACGTATTTGGATTTGTTGCGGCACCTGCTCGCCCATGGGGAACGGAAAGCCGATCGGACGGGGACGGGCACGATCTCTGCCTTCGGGTATCAAATGCGCTTCGACCTGAACGAAGGTTTTCCGTTGATAACGACGAAGCGCGTCTCGTTCCGATTGATCGCGAGCGAACTGCTTTGGTTTATGAAGGGCGATACGAACATTCGTTATTTGCTCCAGCATAAGAATACCATTTGGAATGAATGGGCGTTCAAGCGTTGGGTGGAGAGCGAGGAGTACCGGGGGCCGGATATGACCGATTTCGGCTTGCGGGCGCCGAAGGACGAGGCGTTCCGGTCGCTGTACGAGGCGGAGATGAAGGCGTTCGAGCGACGCGTGCTCGAGGACGATGCGTTCGCGGCGAAATACGGCGATCTGGGAAACGTATACGGCAAGCAATGGAGACGGTGGGAGACGTCGCGCGGCGAGACGATCGATCAATTGAAGAACGTAATCGAGGAGATCAAGCGCAATCCGGATTCGCGCCGCTTGATCGTCTCCAGCTGGTCGCCGGAGGACGTAACGCCGGCGCGGGCCGCCCTGCCGCCTTGCCACACGTTGTTCCAATTCTACGTCTCCGGCGGCAAGCTGAGCTGCCAGTTGTATCAACGAAGCGGCGATACGTTCCTCGGCATCCCGTTTAACATCGCGAGCTATGCGTTGCTAACGCATCTGATCGCGCGCGAATGCGGCCTCGGCGTCGGGGAGTTCGTACATACGCTGGGAGACGCGCATATTTATGTAAACCACCTAGACCAGATCGCCGAGCAGCTGGAACGTACGCCTCGCCCGTTGCCGACGCTGCGACTGAATGCCGATGTCCGCTCCGTGTTCGATGTCGAGCTGAGCGATCTCGAGCTTGTGGGCTACGATCCGCACCCGGCGATCCGGGCGCCCGTAGCCGTATAGGAGGCGGCGGATATGGCCGTAGAAATCGCGCTGGTCGCAGCGATGGACGAACGCAGGACGATCGGGCGGGACAATAAGCTGCTCTGGCGGCTGCCCGAGGATATGAAGTTTTTCCGCTCCGTTACGAAGGGGAATCCGATCGTGATGGGACGAAAGACGTTCGAATCGATCGGGAAACCGTTGCCGGGCCGGCGAAACATCGTCTTAACCCGCGACGCGGGATTCGCCGCGGAAGGCGTCGAGAGAGCCGGCTCCGTCGAGGAAGCGCTGGCGATGACATTGGATGCCGACAGGCTGTGCGTTATCGGAGGCGGCATCGTCTACGAGGAATTCCTTCCGCACGCGAATGCCATGTATTTAACGCGCATTGACCATACTTGGGACGGAGACGTCTCGTTCCCGGACTGGAACGCGAGCGAATGGCGTCTGGTATGGGAAGCGGCGGGACCGATGAATACGGCGAATCCGTATGTATACCGTTTCGAAGAATATCGTCGTCAATAAAACGGAACGCCGCAAGCAGGCGCGTATCGGAGGCGGAACGCCTCGGTCGATACGCGCCATTTTTGTTTTCAGGATGCTAATACCGCCAGCGGCTTGCCCGTTCGATCGCGGCGCGATGCGCGAAATATTCCGGGATGGCGATTAGTCCGCCGGCAAGCAACGCCGCGACGACGCTGACGTAGGCGCCTTGGAAGACGAATTGAGCGACATACAGGCCCGCGGCGGACAAAGCCCAATCGGCGACGGTCGTCAGCCAGAGCGTGCCCCGGCGCAGCATCGCCGACTCGACCAGCAAGCCGACGGCGGCGAGCGCGAGCCCGACGATGATCATCGACCAAACCGAAGGAAAAAACAAATCCGCCAGCATCACGTCCGCGAGTCCGACCAACGCGGGAACGAGCAGAAATTTCAAGAGCAACGAGAACATGAAGTACCCTCCTCGGCGATCATAGTTGTTTCCTTATGCTGTATTGCCGGAACGACGCGGCTTTATGCAAGGCGATGACGGGGCACCATCGGCTTAAAGGCGAATATACTGGGGTAAACGCCTACGCCTATCCGCATAGGCACCCGTTCAGGAGGAAGCCATGTATCCGGTTTATACGTATATTGGGAAGGAAACGATTTGCGAAGAGCGGCCGATCGCGTTCCCGCCGCAGCATCAGCCTCGCCAGCCCGGGTTCGAAGCGCCGATGGCGCCGCGTCCGATTTCGGAAAATCCTTACTATACTCCATCCGGCAAGCTCAAGGGGAAGAGCGCGATCATCACCGGGGGCGATTCCGGGATCGGCCGCGCGGTCGCGTACGCGTTCGCGAAGGAAGGCGCGAACGTGACGTTCGTTTATCTCGACGAGCGGGAGGACGCGGAGGAGACGCGCAGACGCGTGGCGGAAATCGGAGCAGGCTGCCTCGCGATCGAGGGCGACGTGCGCCGCTCCGCGCTCGCGAACGAAGTCGTGCAGCGTACGCTGCAGACGTTCGGCAGCGTCGATATCTTGGTCAATAACGCGGCGTTCCAGCCGTACCAGCCCTCCATTCTTACGTTGTCCGACGAACAGCTCGAGACGACGTTCCGTACGAATATGTTCGCATACGTGTATTTCTCGAGAGCGGCGGTACCGTATATGAGGCGAGGCAGCGCGATCGTGAACACGGCGTCGGTGGTCGCTTACAACGGAAATAAGGATTTGCTCGATTACTCCGCGACGAAGGGGGCGAACGTGTCGTTCACCCGTTCTTTGGCGCTTCAGCTGGCGGAGTACGGGATCCGCGTCAACGCCGTCGCGCCGGGGCCGGTGTGGACGCCGCTCACCGCGGCGACGTTCCCGGCGGAGCGGATGAAGCAATTCGGCGTGGATACCCCGATGCGGCGGGCCGCGCAGCCTTACGAGCTTGCGCCGGCCTATGTCTTCCTGGCGTCCGACGACGCGAGCTATGTGACGGGGCAGACGATCCACGTGAACGGCGGACTTATGACCGGATCATAATTATTTTTAACGTCGGGGCACCCGTAAGGGGGCCTCGTTTTTTGTTGTTATAGCGGGAAAATTGGGAACAGGAGAGTTCGGTCGGACGGGAGATGGAATGAGAAGGCAGGAATCGGGAGTATTCATCACGTAATTTCCCGAAATCCGGAATCAGGGAGTCTCAGGCGAAGATACGGGACCATACGGCGGGTGAGCATCTGCTGGAAGTATGTTACCATTTGGAATGTTCATAAGCACCCGCTGCTTACATAGAACCGCTGAGCAGGCGGCAAGATAAAATTTGGTAAAGGGAACGAAGCGACATGCCAGCGAAGGCGTTGGCTGATTATCCGAAGCCGGTCGGGGCCGCGATGCAAATTCTCGTCAGAGACGTGTGCGTGCATCAGTCGCGCATCAACTTTCATTCCGGGCTCGCACAAGCGCTATGTGGCGTGCGTCGGCGAGACGCCGGACAACAACTACGAAAGCTCGCTGCGCCGCGTTCGGCGTACCGCACGAGGCGCGCCTGACGCGTCTCGTCCGGCAAAGCCGGCTCGGTCGTCTTTTTCGACTGCAACATCATGCACGGCTCGAACAGCAACATTACGCCGCATCCTCGGAGTAACGCGTTTTACGTGTTTAACAGCGTGGAAAATAAGCTCGGAGCGCCGTTCGCTTCGAATCGGCCGAGGCCGGACTACATCGCGACAAGGGACTGAGGCATACATCATGTGGTGGCCGTTTACGTTTATTTTGCTTATTGTCGGCATTAACGTCGTGTACGTATCGTTGTTCACCTTGCGGATGATTTTGACGATCAAAGGACAGAAGGCTTTGGCCTCTGTCCTTTCCGTCGTCGAGGTGTTCATCTACTTAATGGGGCTGACGATCGTGCTGGACAGTTTGAACAATCCGTGGAACGTGGCGGCGTATTGCCTCGGGTACGGCATCGGCGTATATTTGGGCGGACGCATCGAGGAGCGGCTCGCGCTCGGCTATTCGCAGGTGCAGGTGATCGTCGACTCGTTCGAGAACGAGCTGCCGATCCAGCTCCGGGCGCTCGGGTACGGCGTCACGTCTTGGGCGGCCGACGGCAAAGACGGCAAACGGCTCATGATGCAGGTGCTCGTGAAACGCAGCAACGAGAAGCTGCTCATGACGCAGCTTAACGATTTGTCGCCGAAGGCGTTCATCGTCTCGTATGAACCTAAGTTTTTTAAAGGCGGATTCTGGACTCGCCGAATCCAAAGATAATTATGCCTTATAAATTTCGCGCATGACGTGACGCAGTTCCGGCACGATGATACGGGTCATGGCCAGTTTCACGGCGCCGGTCGAGCCCGGGGTCGAGAAGACGGCGGTTCTTCCGACGACGCCGGCGACGGCGCGGCTTAGGATCGCGGCCGGTCCGATATCCTCGGCGAAGCTAAGATATCGAAAGATTTCCCCGAAGCCGGGCATCTCCTTGTCCAGCGAATCCCTGACGGCTTCGTACGTCGTATCCCGCGGCGCGATGCCCGTTCCCCCGTTAAATAAAATCGCCTCGATGCGCGGATCGTCCGCAGCCTCCCGAATCATGGCGCGGATAAGATCGTATTCGTCCTTCACGATTTCGTACCGCGCGACCTCGTACCCGTGTTCCGCCAGCAAAGCCATCATGGCCGCCCCGCTCTTGTCGGTTTCGGGCGTACGGGTGTCGGAGACGGTAACCACCATGCAGCGGACGGTGGACGGCGCCTCGCTTCGGTGCTGCTCGACGGACGGCATTTCGGATGACATGGACATGGCCGCTCTCCTCTCAATTCCTCTATGTATTCCTCGATCGATAGCCTAACTATACCAAATGCCGCGGCACGAAGGAATGCCGCATCGCATTGCCAATAATCCTCTCTCTCGATGGAACGCTTGCCTTCCGATAAAGATCACATAAGGATGATTCGAATATCCGTTCGGAGGGCAGCGCTATGGGGGAGAACGACAAGAAACTTTCGAGACGGCAATTTCTCATAGAGGCTGGCCGTTGGATGGCGGCCGCGGCGGGGCTCGGATTGGCCGGGGTCGCCTTCACGGCGGGGGTGGCATCGGATTCGCCCGCGTTCGTCGGGTATCCGTTCTCGCTCGGCGTCGCTTCCGGGGACCCGTTGCCCGACGGCGTCGTCCTATGGACCAGGCTCGCGCCCGACCCGCTGCACAGGGGAGGGATGCCTAACGAGACGGTACCCGTGCAGTGGGAGCTCGCCGCGGACGATCGGTTTGCGGAGCCGGTGCAGCGCGGGGTCGCATACGCGAGGCCGGAGCTCGGACATTCGGTGCATGTGGAAACGAGCGGATTAGCTGCGAATCAGGTGTATTACTATCGGTTTCGCTACGGCGACGAGATCAGTCCGACCGGAAGGACGAAGACGCTGCCGCCGTCGGATGCGCTCGCGACGAGATGCGCCTTCGCCTTCGCTTCCTGCCAAAATTACGAGGACGGGTATTTTACGGCGTATCGTCATATGAGCCATGAGGATTTGGATTTCGTGCTTCACCTTGGCGATTACATTTACGAAGGAGGCGCGAAGTTTTCCGGCGTCCGGCGGCACGAGGGAGGCGAGACGGTTACGCTCGCGGACTATCGGAACCGGTACGCGCTGTATCGAAGCGATCCCGATCTCCAAGCCGCTCATGCGGCGTTCCCATGGATCGCGGTCTTAGACGACCATGAGGTGGACAACAATTGGGCGGGCGCCGGCTCGCCGGAGAGCGGACCGATCGATCGATTCGTGCGGCGGCGCGCGGCGGCTTTCCAGGCTTATTACGAGCACATGCCGCTGCGGATGTCTTCGATGCCGAACGGGGGGTCCATGCGGCTGTATCGGCGTTTTCAATATGGAACGCTAGCGACCTTCCACGTGTTGGACACGAGGCAGTACCGGGACGCGCAGGCCGACCGCCGGAACTGGGGACCGCCGAACGAAAGGATGAGGCGGGAAGCGCGCACGCTGCTCGGCGAAGAACAGGAGGCGTGGCTGCTGGACGGGCTGACGGAATCGGGCGCAGTGTGGAACGTGGCGGCGCAGCAGGTGTTCTTCGCCCGGCGCGACGGCGACCTTACGGACGGCGTCTCGGTCAGCAAGGACGCGTGGGACGGCTACCCTGCCGCCAGGGAGAGGATTCTGCGCTGCGTGCGCGAACGGCGGGTGCGGAATTTCATGGTGCTGACCGGCGATGTGCATGCGAATTGGGCGAACGAAATATTGTCCGATTTCGACCGTCCGACCTCGAAGCCGATCGGCGTCGAGTGGGTCGGCACCTCGATCAGCTCGGCCGGGGACGGATCGGACCGAACGAGCCGGACGGATGCGGAGCTGGCCCACAACCCGCATCTGAAATTTTTTAACGGGAACCGGGGTTATGTCGTATGCCGCGTCAATGCGGACGAGTGGCGAACGGATTACCGAATCGTGCCGTATGTAACGCGGCGCGGAGCGCCGGTGTTGACGAGGGCGACGTTCGTCGTCGCCAGCGGGAATCTTCGGCTTCGCCAGACCTACGGGAGCGAGCGCGGCTGACGAATTATTTGCCGATCCGCCCTTGCTCGGTTCCCGCCCCGGTGAAGGTATGCTTCATGGCGTGGACGACTTCGTCGAGTCTCTCGTTCGAGGCTTGGCGTTGTTCCGGTTTGTCGTTTCGAGCGCGACGCTTCCTCCTCATTGGCAAACACCTCTTTCTCGCGTTCGTCTTGCCTGTTACGCTTCCCCGAACGCCGTCCTTCCATTCGCGGGTTTGTGCGCGGCGGCGCGGTGCCTTTATAATGATTTGGAAAAGGAGGCGAGGCGATTGGCGGCAACGATCGCGGCATTGGCATTATGCATCGTCTGGGGATTCGTCTTCGTGCGCACCTATCTCGGCATGCCCTCCGTCCGTGGCGTGCCTTCCGGGCTGCCGCTTCCGGACAAGCCCCCGCTCGTGAGCGTCGTCGTCGCGGCGAAGGAGGAGCAGGACAACATCCAGGCTACGATCAAGCATCTCATGCGGCAGACGTATCCGCGCCTCGAAATTATCGCCGTGAACGATCGCTCAAGCGACGCGACGGGCACGAGGTTAGAGGCGTTGAAGGCGTGGTCGGACGGCCGTCCGGAGCGGGGGCCGTCGCTGCGGATCATCCATGTCACGCACTTGCCCGGCGGTTGGCTGGGGAAAAACCATGCGTTATATCAAGGGTATCAGCAGGCGCGAGGCTCTTATCTACTGTTTACCGATGCGGACGTTCGCTTCGAGCCGGATGCGATCCGGGATACCGTGGCGTATGCGATCCGCCAGGGAGCGGATCACGTCACCTTGCTGCCGAAGCTCGTAGCCAGGACGTTTTGGCTGCGGGCGTTCGTGCATTATTTTTTATTTAGCATTTGCCTTCTCGTTCCGCCGTGGGTGGGCAATCGGGACGATCAGCGTCGATACGGCGTCGGCGTCGGCGCTTTCAATCTCATTCGAAGGGAAGCGTACGAGGGCATCGGCACGCACCGCGCGTTCGCGATGCGGCCGGACGACGATCTGCGGCTCGGCATGCTCGTTAAGCAGCGAGGCTATCGGCAGCGCGTGGCGGCCGGCGCGAAGCGGATCGCGGTGGAGTGGTACCCGACGCTCCGCGACGCCGTGCGCGGGCTGGAAAAAAACTTATACTCGGGCTTCCGTTATCGCCCCGCGCTAGCGCTCGCAGGCGTGTTTGGTCAATTGGCTTTGATGGCGCTGCCGTTGACGGCTCCGTTGTGGAGCCGCGGTCCTTCGCTCGGTTTGTTTTTGGTTGCGGATGCGTTGCTGGTATTGGTTTATCTACAGCATGTACGAAAATTGGCGGACGAGCGGGGAGGGGAAGCGGCGGCGTTGCCCGCCGTCGTCTTTCTGCTCGTCTGGGTGCTTGCGCGGTCGGTGTGGCTGGCGCATGCGCGCAAAGGGGTATATTGGCGGGGCACGTTCTATTCGCTCGAGGAGCTGCGCCGTCGGTATCGGTAGAAAGCCGCCCAGAACGCTAAAGGAGCCGCCCTCCGCCGAGAAGTGCGCGGTGTAAGGCGGCTCCTTTACAATTAATAACGTTCCGGCAATGCTTCGAGATATGCGTCGTTCATTTGCAGCAGCCGCATGATCCGAACGAAATCGTCCTTGTACAGCATGGGGTCGGCCTCGAGTGCGGGATCGTCCACCGATAGCGGAATGACCGTGCCCTCTCCGAACGTCTCCCCGGAAATGTACATAATTTCATCGTTATAAAACGACCCCGTCGGCAAGTAGAAACGGCTTCCCAGAATGTTGTCGTGCGAGTTCAGCAAATCCTGCCCGAACTGGACATGGCCGGACAAGGAGATGCCAAGAAGGTTCGCGACGGTCGCCATAATATCGATTTGTCCGCCGAGGCGTTCGATCCGCGCGCCTTCGTCGGTCTTGCCCGGAATCGTTACAAGCAAGGGGACGTTGTGTACGACGCGGGGGTCGTACGGTTGCCCGATGGCCGACTCCAGCAGCCCCCGATCGTCTTCGGCCAGCGAGTGGGCGGACACGCCGAAATGATCGCCGTACACGACCAGCATCGTGTCGTCCCATAGGCCTTCCGCCTTCAGTCGATCGATAAATTGGCCGAGCGCTCGGTCTGCGTAATTCGCCATCTTGAGGTAATTGCCGATATCGGTACCTTCCCATGCTTCCGGGAGCGCGATCATGTCCTTCGATTCCGGCGGGGTGAACGGATGATGCGAGCTCTGCGCGATGACGTGCGCGTAAAACTTCTTGCCTTCCGCATGATGCGCCTGCAGCAGCGGGATCGTCTTGTCGTACAATACCTCGTCCGAAGGGCCGAAGGCGATAATATCGTCTTTGCCGAAGTACTCCGTGTCGTAATAACGTCCGAAGCCGAGCGCCGGGTACATCTGCACCCGGTTCCAAAACCTCACTTCGTTCGTGTGCAGGGTGAACGTCTCGTAGCCTTGGGCTTCGAGCAGGCGCGGCAGGCTGGGGATTCGCTTGCTTCCGTACGCTTGCGACGCGGCTTGCTGGGCGGGCGGATAGAAGCCCGTATTTACGATAAACTCGGCATCGGACGTATTGCCTTGACCGATGGACTGATAGACGTTGGAGAAGTAGTAACTCCGCTTCGCGAGCTCGTTCAACACAGGCGTAATTTCTATGCCCTCGATTTCAAGCCCGACAAGGAAATTTTGGATCGACTCCAGCTGTACGACGATCAAATGGCGATCCTTCGCATCCCCATAGCCGAACGGCGCCGGCGGAAGATCGACGTTCTTGACGGAACGTACGGCGTCCGGCGTAATCGGTTCCGCTCCGGACGCCGCGTTGGCGTTCGCGACGCCGGTAACGATCGTATGGAGCTCGTAACTGACAAGCCCCATCCGCTCCGCTTGCTTTAACTCGTTAAGCAGAGAACCGTACATCAAGCCGAATCCGGCCAAGACGACGACGCAAGCGGTCCATACGGCTCCCAGCGTCCTGCCGCGGAACGGCCGCAGCGAGGAGAAGGGGGGGGCGATCCGGAAGAGCCGGAGAACCAAATACAGGAATACATCCGCGAAATATAACAGATATAAAGGTTGAAGCAAATCCATGATGCTGTCGCTCACGTCGAGCACCTGATGCGCCTGCATGAACGCGTGGTAGGTCACGACGATGCCGAACTGACGGAAATACACGATGACGGAAACCATCATGGCGGACAATGCCGCGTTCAACGCGAAGTACGCCAGCAGCTTCTTTCGCTCGTTCCGAAACAACAGTTCGACGGGGATCGTAAACAGCAGCAGCGAAGGCAAGGCCACCTTCAAGCAATCGATCGGGTTCCAGTTGTCGAATATAAAGTATTGGAGGCCGTAATATTTCAAAATCAGCACGACCGTACATGCGACGAACGGCGTCGAAGCATACGGAAACAAGCGTTTCATCGCGAAGATCACCCCGTATCCTTTTCTCTCTCTTTGTATAGACGCACGATGAACGAACAATGTTACCATTATATCGGACTGCGTCGGATTTGCAACGGACGCAAGAAGGGGATTTTGCCGAATCATCGGCAAAATCCCCTTACGATTCCATCTATTCGGTTTCCCTTGCAACTTTGCTTCCTCAGGTTCGGCGTAACGACGATTCCCGAACGACCAGCCGATGCGGGATGAGGTGCCGCCGCGTGGGGGAAGGCCTTTCGGCGTTGATCGATCGAATCAGCTCCTGCGAGGCGGTGTAGCCTAACTGGTAAATCCCGATATCGATAGAGCTGATCGGCGGCGTGGCCAGCTCCGAAAACACGATATTGTTGAAGCTGACGAGCGCAAGGTCCTTCGGCACGCTGAAGCCGATCTCCATCAGTCCCCGGAGAATGCCGAAAGTAACGACGTCGTCGATGACGACGAGCGCGGTCGGCCGCTCCGGCAGCCCCATCAGCAAAGACATCGCCCGGTAGCCGCTCTCTTGCAGAAACTCCCCTTCGACGATCCATTCCGGCCTGGACGGCAGGGCACCTTCCTTCAACGCCTTGTGATACCCGGCCAGCCGATCGCGGGAGACGACCAAATTCGGCGGCCCGCTGACGAAACCGATGCGTTCGTGCCCTTGAGAAATCAGGTGCCGGGTCGCGTCGTAGGAAGCCTGGACATTGTCGTTATCGATCGTCAAGAGCTCCGAATCGTCCTCGTGCCGACCGATTAATGCGAAAGGAAATTTCGCCTCCTTCAGCATTGCGACGACCGGATCGTTCGCCCGGGACGTCAAGAGGAGGATGCCGTCCACGCGGCGTCCGCGCACAAGGCGCGTAACGGTTTCGAGCTCCTCCCGTTCGGAGGCGCCGGTCGCCATCAATAAATCGTATCCGGAGCGCGTCGATTGGGCGACGATGCCGCGAATCACTTCGGAGAAAAATAGATTTTGAAACAGCTCGTCCGCCGGCCTCGGCAAGATGACGGCAATCGTCTGCGTCGTGCGCGAGACCAGGCTCTTCGCCATCATATTCGGATGGTAACCGATCTCCTCCATAACTCTCTTCACCCGCAGCGCCGTTTCCTCGCTGATGCGCGGGTGATTGGAAATGACTCGCGATACGGTGGAAGGGGAAACGCCCGCCCGGCGTGCGACGTCTTTAATCGTTACGGTCATAAGAAGCAACACCTACCCAGCGCAGGTTGCGCAATCGTTTTCACTAATAGAATAATGTTACCTTACGAATCAAACCTTGTAAACATGAAATTATATGTGGTTAAACAACCGAAAAATGAAGAAAACAAGAGAAATACAGTGGAATTATGAACGGATGATGCGATAAATCATAGAATTCGACTAAAAATGGCGGATTACGTCTAGTGCAAACGATTTCTTGCATGCGATATAATCAATCCATCGGTTACGGAAAAGCGTTTACAAGTCGCGATTATCGGACGTGTGAAAACGTTTGAACGGAAATCGGCCACGGAAATCGACCTCAGGCAGTGCGCTATCGTTTGCACAGCGGTGACGGCGGAGCGGGGCAGGGATGTCGATTCCGGCAAAATCATCGATAAGAAAGTGGGTCGTTTACGAAATGAAGACGAAACCTTGGATGCTGGTCGGAATGTCCTCCATGTTGGCCTTTACGTTGGCGGCATGCGGAGGCGGTTCGGGTAACGCGGACGGTACGGGCTCCGCGGAGCAAGCGGAGCCGGAGACCGCCGTCGAAGAGACGGAAGAAGATACGGGATTGCAGCCGGAAGAAGGAGCTAAGCTGGTCGTTTGGGAATCGAACGAGGAGAAAGCGTTCATCGAAGAGGTCGGGAAGCGTTTCGAAGAAAAATACGGCGTACCGGTTACGGTCGAGGTCGTCGGCGGCGGCGATCAGGGCGGCCGTCTTTCGACCGACGGTCCGGCTGGCTTGGCGGCAGACGTGCTGACGATGCCGCACGATCATATCGGTCCGGCGGTGAAAGCAAACCTAATTTTGCCTAACGACTATTTCGAAGAAGAAACGCGGGCATCCGCGGTAGAAGCGGCCTTGACCGCTACGACCTACGACGGGGTGCTGTACGGCTACCCGAAGTCGGTAGAGACGTACGCTTTGTTCTACAATAAAGACTTGGTTCCGAACCCGCCGAAGACGTGGGACGAAGTGATCGAATTTTCGAAGAGCTTCAACAACCAAGCGGAAAATAAATACGGCATTATGTGGGAAGTCGGCAATTTCTACTTCGGTTACGGCTTCTTCGCGAGCACCGGCGGGTACGTGTTCGGCGACAACAACACGAATCCGCAGGATGTCGGTCTGAACAACGAAGGCGCCGTGAAGGGCATGACGTTCTTCCAAAGCCTCAAGGACATTTTGCCGCTGAATACGGGCGACATTACGTACGACGTTAAATCCCAGTTGTTTACGGAAGGGAAACTGGCGATGGATATCAACGGTCCGTGGGCCGTGGGCTCTTATCGCGATGCCGGCGTAAACTTCGGCGTAACGACGTTGCCGGCGCTGCCGACGGGCGAGAAGATGACCTCGTTCTCCGGCGTGAAGGCGTACTACGTCAACTCGTACTCCAAATACCCGAACGCGGCTCGACTGTTCTCGCACTTCGCCTCCAGCAAAGAAATCGAACTGCTGAACTTCGAAATGACGGGGCAAATTCCGGCGAACAAAGAAGCGGCCGCGGATCCGAAAATCGTGAACGATCCGATCACGAACGGGTTCTCCGAGCAGTTCGCGAATTCGACGCCGATGCCTTCCATTCCGGAGATGGCCAGCATTTGGGAACCGGCCGGCGCCGCGCTCTCGACCATCTGGAACGAGAAGGCCGACGTCAAGACGACGCTCGACACGAACGTGCAGACGATCAAGGATAAAATCGCGACCCAGAATAAATAGGTTGAAAAAGCGGGATTTCGCCTCCGGTCGGAAGCGGAATCCCGCCATTTTCTAAAACGAAGGAGGCTGCGGCGTTGGAAAGACAGACACGGAAAACCGCGTCTTTGCTATCCGTCTTGTTCATGGGCCTCGGGCAGTTGTACCACCGCCAATGGCTGAAGGGGTTCTTGCTGGTATTGACGGGCGTCGCCGGTTGGTATTTCTTTATCGCTTCGCTGGCGGAAGCGCTCCGCGGGTTAATCACCTTGGGCGATACGCCCACCGGCCTGCAGAAGGTCGGCAAGCTTACGAAAATGGTGCAAGGCGACCATTCCGTCTTCTTAATGATCGAAGGGTTAATTTCGATAGTCATCTTTGGGTTGTTCCTATTTTTTTATGTACTTAATGTTAAAGATGCCTATAAAACCGGGGTACTCCGCGAAGCGGGAAAGCCGGTTCCGAATTTCAAACAAACGTTGAAGAATATTCATGAGAAGCATTTTCCGCTGATCATTTTATTTCTGCCGATCGTCTTTACGGTCTTCCTAACGGTGCTGCCGCTCGTCTTTAGCATCCTGCTCGCGTTCACGAACTACGCCGATCCGGTGCTGCCTCCGGCGTCGCTGCTCGATTGGGTGGGGTTTAAGACGTTCTTCGACCTCGTCCAGTTAAAGACATGGAGTCGTACGTTCGGCGGCATATTGACTTGGACGCTGGTGTGGGCGGTGCTCGCAACGATCACGACGTATTTCGGCGGCGTGCTTGTCGCGCTCTTGATCGAGCAGCCGAGAATTCGGTTTAAAAAATTTTGGCGGACCGCTTTGATCATTCCGTTCGCCATCCCGAATTTGGTATCCTTGCTCGTCATTAGGAATTTATTTAACGGGCAATTCGGGCCGATCAATCAATATTTGAAGTGGCTCGGCTTCGGCGGCTTGCCATGGTTGACGGATCCGTTCTGGGCGAAGGTCACCGTCATCCTCGCCAATATGTGGCTCGGGATTCCGGTATCGATGATCCTCGTGTCCGGCGTCTTGACGACGATTCCGCGGGATTTATACGAAGCGGCGGAGGTGGACGGCGCCAGTCCGTTCCAACGCTTCCGAACCATCACGATGCCGTTCGTCCTGTTCGCGACGGCGCCGATCTTGATCATGCAGTTCGCCGGCAATATTAATAATTTTAACGTCATTTTCTTATTAACGAACGGAGATCCGGTCAATCCTGCATATCAGTACGCCGGAAGCACGGATTTGCTCGTGACGTGGCTGTACAAACTGACGCTCAACTATCAGCAATACAATTTTGCGTCCGCGCTCGGCATCGTCATCTTCTTGTTGCTCGCATCGTTCTCGATATATAACTTCCGCAGAAGCAGATCGTTCCGAGAGGAGGACATGATTCAATAATGAAACGCAAAGGGTACGTCGGGCTGACGTTAAGCTACTTGACGCTAAGCGTTCTGGTTATATTGGCGCTTTATCCGGCGCTTTGGATTATCATGTCCTCGTTCAAATTCGGCGACAGCTTATACAGCGAAACGCTGATTCCGACGAGATTCACCTTGGAGCATTACCGGGATTTGTTCGCCGACACGGACTATCCGCTTTGGTTTATGAATACGTTGAAAATCGCCGTGCTGTCGACGATCTTCGGAACCTTCCTATCGACGTTGACCTCCTATGCCATGTCGAGGTATCGCTTCGCGGGGCGCAAGCACGGTTTGACGGTCGCCTTGGTGCTGCAGATGTTTCCGGGCTTTATGGCGATGATCGCGGTTTATATTTTCCTCAATCAGCTGCAGCTGCTCAATAATCATTGGGCGTTGATTCTCGTGTACAGCGCCGGTGCGATCCTGAGCAATATTTGGATCGGGAAGGGCTTCTACGACTCGATCCCTCGCAGCTTGGAGGAGGCGGCTCGCATCGACGGCGCCGGGCATTGGACGATCTTCTTCAAGATCATGCTGCCGCTCACGAGGCCGATGATCACTTACGTAGGCTTAATGATCTTCAATGGGGCCTGGGTAGACTTCATCTTCGCGCAGCTCATTTTGCGGACGGAGGAGCAGCGTACGCTGGCCGTGGGCCTCTGGCAGATGGTTAGCTCGTATCAATCCACGCAATTTACGATGTTCGCGGCGGGCGCCGTCATCGTGGCGATTCCGGTGACGCTGTTGTTTATTTTCCTGCAGCGATTCCTGATTCAAGGATTGACGGCGGGGGCTTCCAAAGGATGAAGACGCGATGGCTGCGGCTATGGGGGAGCGCGGCGACGGCGTTGGCGATGCTCGCCGGCTGCGCAGGAGGCGCCGCGACGAACGCCGAGCCTCCGACCCGGGTGTTTTACGAAATTTTCGTTCGTTCGTTTTACGATTCGAACGGGGACGGCATCGGCGATTTGAACGGCGTGACGGAGAAACTCGATTATTTGGAATCCCTCGGAGCGGAAGGGCTGTGGCTGATGCCGGTGCATGCGTCTTCCAGCTACCATGGGTATGACGTGATCGACTATTACGCGATCCAGCCGGAGTACGGAACGATCGAGGATATGAAGCGCTTGCTCGAGGAAGCCGAAAGGCGCAACATAAAAGTCATCATGGATCTGGTCGTCAACCATACCGGCGTCGAGCATCCCTGGTTTGCGGAAGCGTCCCAAGGCCCCGGCAGCGAGAAGCGGGACTGGTACGTGTGGGCGGACGAAGGCGACGATACGTCGGCGATTAGCGCGACCGGGGGCAAAGCTTGGCATGCCAAGAACGGATCTCATTATTTAGGGGTTTTCTGGGACGGCATGCCGGATTTGAACATGGATCACCCGGACGTTCGAAAGACGATGATCGAGATCGGAACGTATTGGCTTAAGCTCGGCGTAGACGGGTTTCGGCTCGACGCGGCGAAGCATGTTTACGAGGACTTCGAAGGGGACGGGAAAGATCCCGAGACGTCGAAGAAGAACGTCGCTTGGTGGCAGTCGTTCCGCGCCGCGATGGAAGAGGCGAATCCGAACGTCCTGCTGATCGGCGAGGTGTGGGACGGTCCGGCCGTCGTCGCACCGTATTTCGACGGCGCGATGAGCTCCGTATTTAATTTTGAACTCGCCCAGACCGTTCTCGACATGGCGAATGCGGGCAAGGCTTATGACATCGCGCCGCGCCTCGAGAAAATCCATGCGCTCTATGCGGACGCGTCCGGCGGCGCCTTCGTCGATTCCGTGTTTCTCGCCAACCACGACCAAAACCGGGTGATGAGCGTCCTAGGCGGCGACGAAAACAAAGCCCGCGTCGCGGCGTCGCTGCTCCTAACGCTGCCGGGCCATCCGTTCCTCTACTACGGCGAGGAAATCGGGATGCAAGGCATGAAGCCGGACGAATATATCCGGGAGCCGATGCCCTGGACGAACGACCGGTCGGCGCCCGGGAATACATCGTGGCTGCGGCCGAAGCATAACGCGGACGGTTCGCCGACCGTCGAAGCCGCGTTAGCGGACAAGGATTCCTTATATCACCATTACCGAAGGCTGATCGAATACCGCAAGAAGGACCCTGCGCTCCGCGGAGGCGCCTTGCAGCCGCTGAAGGTAGGCGGCGGCTTGGAATCGTTCCTTCGAGTGCCCGAAGACGGCGAAGCGTCGCTCGTCATTCATAACGTCTCCCCCGACGGACGATCCGTCGATCTTGCCGAAGTCGAATCGGCGAGCGCCTTCCGTAAGCTTTCGTTCGCGACCTCGCCGGACGCCGTCCTGGATGGAACGATCCTGGAGTTGCCCGGTTACAGCACAGTCGTTCTAAAGCAATAAAGTTTATCGCGAAGGGGCCTCCTCGGCCCCTTTGATTTTGTTTTTGCCAAAAGCACCTAATCTAGCTTATTATTCTACTAATGGATAATTATGACTTGGTTCCGAAGATAGATTGTGACGAAACTCGTGACCGCGAGTGACTTGCAAACGGTAAATACGCGTCTATACTTGATATCAGCGCCTTGAACTTGATCATGGATCGGAGGGAAACCGGGGATGGCGAAAACGCTGCGCGACTTGCTTGTCCTGCCGGGTATAGTTGCATTCATCCTCGTCTTAGCGATGATGCCGCTCGTAATACAAACCGCCGGACCCGACGGAGGCTCGCTCGCCCTCGTATGGAAGCATGGAGTCGACGAATTGAAAGGTTATGTCGAGGGATTCGTAACGGGGGAATCGTTCCGGTTTTTCTCCGGCAGGAACGAATTCTCGTTCTGGGAGCAGATCGGCGGGTATTTCCGAATTTCGTTCGCTTATATCGCCGGAGGCGCGGTGGTCGGTACGACGCTCGGCATCCTGACCGGTATCGCGTTCGCGTATTCCCGCAGCGAGTGGTGGAAGCGCGCGGTGGAGATGACCGGCGTGTTGCCCGACTTCGTGCTCATTATTTTGCTGCAATTCGCCATCGTGCAAATCGCGAAAGAGACAGGGACGGTACTATTTAAGGTGGCGAACTTTTCGACGGACGAGCCGCCCGCCATCGTCCTGCCGCTTGTTTCGATGATCGTCATCCCGGCCCTGTATATGACCCGGAACGTGGCGCTTCAGCTGCGGCTCGCTCTTACGGAGGATTATATCGGTAACGCGAAGGCAAAAGGTCTCAGCAAGCCTTATATTACCTTCTTCCATGCGTTGCCGAACGTATTTCCCTACATAAAAGCGGATCTTCATAAGTTTATGAGCATCTTGGTCGGGAATTTATTTATTGTCGAGTATTTTTACAACATGAGAGGCATCACCAAGCTCCTGTTCGCCGATGCGTATATGGGGTATTACGGGTATCAGTACGACCTCGTCGTGAACGGCCTCGCGACGTTGCTGGTGCTGTACGGAGCCTTGTTCGCCTTGCTGCGGCTTTATATTTTCGGATGGGAGAAGGTGTTCGCGCGTTGAATAAGTCGCTTGCCTTCGGCTTGACGGTGACGGTGCTCATGGTCGTCGCGGCGCTGTTCGGTCCGAGCTTCGCTCCGTACGATCCGGAACATCGGGCGGAAATCCATTTCTTTATTAACGAGAAGGGGGAGGCCGATTTGCTCGCCCCGCCCGTGCCGCCGAGCGCGGCGTATCCGTTCGGCACGGACCCTAACGGCGCGGATATCCTGACGAAGCTGCTGTACGGGGCGAAGTTTACGGTGTTTTTGGCCCTTGGCGTCGCGTTCGCCCGCGTCTTGATCGGCGGATTGATCGGATTATTCCTTGGTTATTACGGCAACGGCGCTCCCTCGAGGAAGAAGGCGCCGGCCTATTGGAGCGTATTGAACGGCATCCCGGTATTTTTGATCATTTGGTTTATCGTCTTCGGCATCTCGATCAACCCGACGTTGTCTGCAACGACTATGGCCGTCGTGGCAGGCGCGGTCTTCGTTCTGGTCGGCATTCCGGCGGTCGTCGGTCCGGTGCGGGATAAGGCGCTCGAGGTGAAGGAGCGGCAATTCGTGCTCGCCTCCCGTTCGCTCGGGGCCGGGCGATGGAGAATCGTTAGATCCCATCTGTTCCCGCACCTGAAGGAAAGTTTCCTGGTGTTGTTCGTGAACGAAATTATCATGACGTTGACGTTGTTCGGGCAATTGGCCATCTTCCAGGTGTTTATCGGCGGGACGATCATGACGGTCGATCCCGTGGAATACGTCAGCCGGACCAACGAATGGGCGGGCTTGATCGGCGCGGCGCGCAACGGCATCTACGTATACCAATGGATATTATTTATTCCGCTTGCGGCATACGTATCGCTCATCGTCGGGTTTTACTTCGTGTCCAAAGGCCTCGAGACGTTGTACAAGGAGCGGTACAGCAAATTTTCGCATATTTAAGAAAATGCCGGACTCGCGTGCTGCGGGTCCGGCATTTTTATATGATACGTCTTATTGAATCGTCACCGGGGTTCCGACCGGAATATGCCGGTACAGCCACTCGACATCCGGGTTTCGCATCCGAATACAACCGGAGGAGACGCTGTAACCGATCGAGTGGGGGCGGTTCGTGCCGTGGATGCCGTACCGATATCCGCCCGTGTTCGGGACGGCGAGCCCGAGCCAGCGGGTGCCGAACGGATTCCGCTTGTCGCCGCCGGGAATTTTCTTCGGCAAATACCAAGGATTCACGATTTTATTGGCGATCGTAAACTCGCCTTCCGGCGTTAGATTTCCTTTGCCGGTCGCGACGCGAAACGTGCGCACGGGCGTTTCGTTCACATAGACGGTCAGCGTGTGGCGTTTCTTCGAAACGACCAAGGTGACTTGTTCTTCCGCCGGCGCGGCGGTCGACGCGACGGCCGGTGCCGACAACGCGTACGCGAGCATCAACCATGCGGCGAGCGCAAAGAAGCTTTTGCGTATGGCCGTTCCTCCTCCCTGAGCTTGAAGTGGCGCTCCCCATAATTTTCCCATTCGTCGCCTTTTTATATGCGCATCTTCGGGGTCATACTATAGGCGACGCGAAAGGAGGTTTGACCGATGGCGCGAAGAAACCGAAATCGCCTGCTCGTGCCGGATTCCCGCGCGGGGATGGCTGCGTTCCGCACCGAGGTGCTCCGCAAGGAAGGGTATGCGGTCGATCCGTCCCGTCCGGAGGAAGCGAAGTATAACGTGGCGCAATCGATCGGCGTTCCGCTGAAACGTGGATATAACGGGGATTTGGACACGGAAGCGGCGGGGAAGGTCGGGGGCGTCATGGGCGGCCTCATGGTGCGAGAGCTGATCAAGCTGGCGCAGCGCCAGCTGGCGGAACGACAACGGGAGCGATAAACGAGGAGGATGAAGCGTATGAAATCCGGTTCGAATCCGTACCATAAGAAACACCCGAGCAAAAGCTATAACGACCAGAAAAACCACGCCGAGTTTGCCGAGGAATACCAGACGCTGCGTCCGGAGAAGGCGAAGGCGTACCCGCCGAACCTGAACCAAATTCCGAAGAAAATTACCGAATAACGCGAAGGCGCCGGGTCCGCAACGGACCGGGCGCCTCTTTGCTTGCGTTCACCCCCGCGCCCAGACGATCGTGGACAAAGGGGGGAGGAGCGCTTCTCCCGCGACGACGTCCCCGAACGGCAAGGGAGACGCCCGAAGTCCGTCGCAGTAGACGCGCCAGGCGCCCGGCGTCGGAAGCCGCAGCGCCGCCGGGACTCGGAGCGCATTGTGGGCGACGACCCATTCGGCGACGCCCGGCGTGGAACCGTTCGCGTCGTCGAGCGCGTACGCGAGCAAGCCCGGACGCTCGGTGTCCAGCACTCGAAGCCGCGCGCGAATCGCTTCGGCCGAGGGAAGCCGGAATACCGCATGCGCCTTCCGAAGCTCGATCAACCCTCTTACATAATCGATGTGCTCCTCGTACCGCTCCGCGCGAAGCCAGTCGAGCCGGTTCACGTCGTCCGGCGCGCGGTAGCTGTTATGCTCGCCGCCCTTCGTGCGGAGCCATTCCTGTCCGGCGTGCAGCAGCGGGATGCCTTGGGACGTCAGCAATATCGAGGTCGCCAGCCGCTGCATCGCGGCTCGCGCCGCTTCGTCGTCTTCGGCGTTAGAGCTGGCCAACTTATCCCACAGCGTATGATTGTCGTGCACTTCGACGTAGTTGATCGTTTGCTCGGGCTCCGATGCGTGCCCGACGATGCCGCGGCCGTAATCGATCCCGCCGACGACGCCGGTCCAGACGTCATGCGCCCTCGCGCCTTCGCCCCCGACGAAGCCGCGCTCCGCCGCGTCGAAGACGCCGCCGCGCACGCCGTCTCGGAACCGGTCGTGAAAGAAGCCGATGCGGGGCAGCGCCCGGGCGTTCGGAAGCGCCGCTTTCCGCTCCTCGGCCAGCGGCGTATCCATGACCCAGCCTTCCCCGTAAACGAGAATCGAAGGGTCGACGCCGTCCAATCGCTCGCGCACCGCGCGCATCGTCTCCACGTCGTGAATGCCCATCAGATCGAACCGAAAGCCGTCCACGCGGTATTCCCTCGCCCAATATTCGACGGCGTCGACGATCAGCTTGCGCATCATCGCGCGCTCGGACGCCGTATCGTTGCCTACGCCGGTGCCGTTCGCGAGGCTCCCGTCCGGGCGCGACCGGAAATAATACCCGGGGACGAGCCGCTCCAGCGCCGAACGCGCCGCGGAAAATTGATGATTAAAGACGACGTCGAGCGACACGCGCAACCCTCGACGATGGAGCCCCAACACCAACCGCTTGAATTCCCGAACCCTCGCGCCCGGATCGTGCGGATCCGTCGCGTACGATCCCTCCGGCGCGAACCAGAACGCCGGATCGTACCCCCAGTTGTAAAGTCGCTCCCGATCGGTCTCGTCGACCGAAACGAAGTCGTTGACGGGCAGGAGCTGCACGTGCGTAACGCCGAGCGAGGCGAGATAGTCGAGGCCGGTCGGCAAGCCACCCGGCGTCTGAGACCCTTCCTCGGCCAGCCCGAGGAACGTTCCCGGCTTCGCCGCGCCGGACGCCGGATGCATCGTCGCGTCGCGGACATGAAGCTCGTAAAGAATCGCGTCGGTCGGCGCCGCGAGCGGAGGACGCGCGTCCGTCTCCCAGCCCGGCGGCGCCGCCCTTGACGGGTCGAGGACGGCGCCGCGCCGCCCGTTCGCCGATAACGATCTCGCGTACGGATCGACGGCCTGGCGCCATTCCCCGTCAATCTCTACGCGGTAAAGATATAAGGTTCCGTGAAGGTCGCCGGGAAGCCGAACCGTCCAGGTGCCGCGTTCCGCCCGGGCCATCGGATGCGTCACGCCCTCGGACGCATCGTTCCCCTCGAACACGATCAACTCCGCCCGTTCGGCGGTAGGAGCCCAAAGACGGAACGTCGTGCCGTCCATCGAGCATCGCGCGCCGAGATCATCGCCGTCGTAGACGTATAGCCGCTCGAATTCCGGCGTATCGAACATCCCGCGCAGCGTCACGTTCGCGCGGAGGCCGGAGAGGCGAACGACATACCGCTCGGCAAGCGAGAGGGGCGCGGCCGCGCAGGCGACGACGGTACGTCCGCCGTCCTCGCGCTCTACGCGGCAAACCTCGATTTTGGCGCCGTCTTCGTTTTCCAGTTCAAGGGTTGCCGCGTCGCGGTCGTCGACTCTTCGGTTCGTCCGGACTCGCACCGCGTGCGTCGACACCATCGTCGCTTCGACGATGCGCGCCGCGCAACGCGCCTTCGCCAGCGTCTCGTCGCGGTAGAGGCGCTCGTCGCCCTCCACGATCCAAACCTCGGCGGCGCCCGACGCGTCCGTTTCTTCGATATACCGGTCGAATGCCCCTTCGCGATCCGCCCAGTCGTCGCTTCCGGTCGAGCGGCGCAGCAGCAGGCCGATGCGCGTGGAGGAGGACATATGCTCCAGCGAAACTCGGGCCTTGGCGCCGAAGCCGTCGCGTTCCGCGAACGGGAACGAAGCGCCGTCGCGGCCGTCCGGCCATGCCCATACGTTCCATCCTTCGTAATCGCCGTCGAATCGGCAATAGTGCACGACGATCGTCGCGCGTTCAATATGCAGAAACATGATGCCGTATTCCTCGCTTCCGGTCGATTCTGGCTGCCGCCTTCGTTGTTTCCCATTGTAAGCGAAGCGGGCTTGGAATACACCAGCATTTTTCGATTTTGAGACGATTATGGTATCGTAGAAACAAGAAGGCTTTACCATTCTTATGGCGCGAACGAAGGAGAGATGAACATGCGGATTACGTTCTTAGGTCATGCCGGCCTGCTGGCGGAGGCGGACGGCAGGCGGGTGGCGATCGACCCGTTCCTCACCGGAAACCCGAAGGCGGCGATGAAGGCGTCGGAGCTGAAGGTCGACGCGATCGCGTTAACCCATGCGCACGGCGACCATGCGTCCGACGCGGCGGACATCGCGAAGGCGAACGATTGTCCGATTATCGCCGTCGTCGAGCTCGCCGATATTCTCGCGCGCAAAGGCGCGAAGACGGTCGGCATGAACACGGGAGGGACTTACGCTTGGGACGGCGTACGATTGAAGATGACGCCGGCGCTCCACAGCTCTTCATACCAGGACGGCGACGTCGCGCTCTACGCGGGACAAGCCGTCGGCCTTCTGCTCGAGATGGGGGGCAAGACGCTTTATCATACCGGCGACACCGCCTTGTTTTCCGATTTCAAGCTGATCGGGGAGCGGCACCGCATCGACGTCGCCGCGCTGCCGATCGGGGATCACTTTACGATGGGGCCGGACGACGCGCTCGAGGCGGCGGCGTGGATCGGCGCGAAGCACGTCATCCCGATCCATTACGATACGTTCCCGCCGATTCGGCAGGACGGCGCGGCATTCGTGCGTCGTCTAGCGGAGCGGGGCATGACCGGGCATGCGATGTCCCCCGGCGATACGATAGAAATATAAAAGGATAGAGGGGTACATACGGGTGGGGGAGAACATCGGACTGGTGCTTGAGGGAGGCGGCATGCGAGGCGTCTATACCGGAGGCGTCCTGGAGCGCTTCATGGCGTCGAACCTATACTTTCCTTACGTGATCGGCGTCTCCGCCGGCGCCTGCAACGCAGTCACGTATTTGGCAAGGCAGCGAGGACGAAATCGGAGGGTGACGATCGATTACGTCGATCATCCGGACTATTTAAGCATTCGGAATTGGCTTCGCGGGAAGGGCATGTTCGGGATGGATTTCATCTTCGACCGGATTCCGAACGAGCTCGATCCGCTCGACTACGAAGCGTTATTCGCTTGCCCCGAGACGTTCGTGGTCGGCACGACCGACCCGGAAACCGGGGAGGCCCGTTATTACGGGAACGACGTTTGGAAAAGGGACAAAGCGACGTTCATGGCCGTCCTTCGCGCATCGAGCAGTCTGCCGTTCTTCTCGCCGCCGGTGCTCGTCGACGGGCGCCTCCAATTCGACGGCGGCGTCGCGGATCCGATCCCGGCGGCGCGGGCGCTCGAGGACGGCTGCGAACGGCTCGTCGTCGTGCTGACGAAGGACGCTTCCTACAGAATTCAGCCGTTCAAGCGGCGGCGATTCGCCGAATGGGTGTATCGCCGGTACCCGCGGCTCGTCGAGGCGATGGCGCGGCGGGAGCGGGTCTACAACGAGAGCATGGCCCTCGTCAGGCGGTTGGAGTCGGAGGGACGAGCCATCGTCCTGCAGCCGTCGCAGAAGCTCCCCGTCGGGCGGATGACGAAGGACCGCGCTTCCTTGGAGCGGCT
>NZ_DASQMZ010000078.1:0-14190 GCF_035645235.1 Paenibacillus sp. | reverse complement strand
CCCCGCGGCGGCGCGGGAGGTGCTGTGGCCGATGTACCACGGCGTCTACGAATCTTACGAGCTCGTCGACGAGCGGCACGGCGAGTTTCGCGGGCCGGGGACGCCGGGGCTGCCGCTCGACTCCCGGCATCGGCTGTCGCTGCCGATGGCGGTCGCGGCGAACGACGGCTCGTATTGGATCGCCGGAGCGGACCCGACCTTCGCGACGACCCTTACGGCGAGGCCGGAGGCGGTCGAGTTTTCGTGGACGTGGCTCGCCGCCGCAGGCGTGCACCGCGAGGAGCGCCGGCGGCTGTTCGTCCGTCCGACGGCGAACGAGCGAGCGGCGCTCGACGATTGGTTCCGATACGCGACGCCGGACATCCCGCCGGGACCGGCTTGGCTGCACGACATCGCCGCGACGGATTACGACTTCCTGTCGAAGAACGGACAAGGCTGGTTTGCGGACATCGACGCGGCCTGCGAGCTGATCGCGCCCGAAGAGCGCCATCGGATGATTTTCTGCCTGCACGGCTGGTACGACGAGGTGGGCAGCTATTGCTTCGACGCGGAGACGGGCCGTTTCGCCGACCGCTGGACCGCCTTCCCGTATATCAACCATCCCGAGGTCGCCGCGCTGTCGACGAAGGAACCGCATGTGCAGGATACGCCGGGGTTATATGCGTACGCGTTCCGAAATTTGGAGCGGTATCGCCCGGTGGAGCTGACCTGGGGCGAGATTCGGCGGCGTCTCGCTTATGCGAAAGACCGCGGCTTCCGCACGGCGTTCTACGCGATGACGGGGCTGCAAGCGGCCGGCGACAAGGAGGCGGGCCTCCCGACCGGGGACGCGCTCGATTTGGATTTCCCGCTGTGGGTCGGCCCCGAGCTGCTCGGCCGTTCCTACATTAAGAACCCGTTGAAGCCGGAAGTGAGGAGCTTTTTCAAAACCTATATTTCGAAACTGCTGGACGTTATCGGGGATTTGACCGATGCGCTCGTCATGGACGAGGCGTATTACATCCCGTACGGCACGTTAGGGCCGGCGGCTTGCCCGGGGTACGCGGACCGCGCGCAGCTGACGCTCGTGAAGGAGCTGGCGGCGCTGTGCCACGACTATCGCCCTTCCCTCGCCTTCCTGACGGCGGACAATTTGGGCTTCAGCCGGCTCGAGAAGCGGGCGTTCCCATACAGCTTGTACGCCGACGGGCTGTTCACGGATGTGATGTGCTGGCCGATGAGCTGGGATTGCTTCCGGTTTCCGCTCTGGCGCAACACGGCTTGGAGCTGTAACTGGGCGCCATACTCCAATCTGAATTTTACGCGGTGGGGCGTTCTTGCGCATCACGGGAACGTCTCGCTCAGCAACGGCTGCTTCGGGGACGATATGGGGCTGTCGGATATGGACGACGCGACGAAACGGGAAATTCTCGAGCTGTGGACCGCGCGCGCCGGACGAACGAAGGAGAAGGAAGTGTCCGTCATCGCGGTGCGGGACTGACGCGAAGCGGAGAACGGAGGCAGGCTCGCCGGAAGTCGGCGGGCTTT
Organism: Paenibacillus sp.; assembly: GCF_035645235.1. Taxonomy (GTDB): domain Bacteria; phylum Bacillota; class Bacilli; order Paenibacillales; family YIM-B00363; genus Paenibacillus_AE. The sequence goes on along the minus strand of NZ_DASQMZ010000078.1, from coordinate 12,663 downwards.
TCGTATTTCCGGAGCGCTTACGATTCCTTTTTACCTTGGCGGGCTTCCGTGTTACTATTGTGAATAATCGTAACACGGGCGGACCGGGGAGACGAAAGGGAGGAACCGCGCTTGAAGTGGGCATGGGGGACAAAATTCAATGTTTTGCTGCTGCTCTGGTTATGGATGCTGACGGCTTGCGCGGAGAAGCCTCCGGCGTTACCGAACGGCGCGGCCGGAGAGGGCGGGGCCGCCGCCGAAAAGCGGGAGTTGGTGCTCGCCGTCGGCGCGGAGCCGGAGGCGGGCTTCGACCCTACGACGGGGTGGGGCCGGTACGGCTCGCCGCTCTTTCAGAGCACGCTGCTGAAATATGATAAGGATCTACAAATCGTAACCGACCTGGCTACGAGCTACCGGATCGGCGAGGGGGGGACGGCGATCACCGTCGAGCTTCGCGCGGACGCCAAGTTTTCGGACGGCATGCCGGTGACGGCGGAGGACGTCAAATACACCTTCGAGACGGCGGCGGCCGGCGGTTCGGTCGTGGATCTTCACCTGTTGGAGCGCGTCGAAGCGAGCGACGCGCGCACGGTGACCTTTACGCTTAAGCATCCCCAGTCCGCGTTCGTTCATGTTCTCGCCGCGACCGGCATCGTGCCGAAGCATGCGCACGGCGCGGATTATGCGCAGCGACCGATCGGCTCGGGTCCGTTCCGGCTCGTTCAGTGGGACCGCGGGCAACAGCTCATCGTCAGCGCCAATCCGCTGTACTACGGGGAGAAGCCCGTTTTCGAAAAGCTCACGTTTCTCTTCCTGCAGGAGGACGCCGCCTTCGCCGCGGCGCAGGCGGGCTTGGTCGATATCGCCGCCGTCCCGGCGCTGTTCAGCAGACAGACGGTCCCCGGCATGCGGCTCGAATCGCTGCGAAGCGTCGACAACCGCGGTATTCTGTTCCCCTATGTAAAGTCTGGCGCCGCGACGGCGGACGGCTATCCGATCGGCAACGACGTGACCTCCGACCTCGCGATCCGCAAGGCGATCAACGTGGCCGTCGACCGGCAAGCGCTTATCGACGGCGTGCTCGAAGGGCGCGGGACGCCGGCGTACACGTCGGCGGACGGCCTCCCGTGGTGGAATCCGGAAACCGTCATCGCCGACGGGGACCTGGACGAAGCGGCGCGCATACTCGCGGACGGTGGCTGGGCGGATGCCGACGGCGACGGGATCGTCGAGAAGGACGCGCGGAAGGCGGAGTTCGCTCTGCTCTACCCGGCCGGCGACGCGACGCGCCAGTCGCTCGCGATCGCCGTCGCGGATATGATGAAGCCGCTGGGCATCGAGATTCGCGCCGAAGGCAAAAGCTGGGACGACATCGGGAAGCTGATGTACTCGAACGCGGTCGTGTTCGGTTGGGGCAGCCATGATCCGCTGGAAATGTACAATTTATATAGCGGAACGAATGCGGGCGTGGAGTACTTTAACACAGGCTTCTATGCAAATGAGACCGTAGAACGTTACTTCGAGCAAGCGCTGCGCGCAGAGACGCTGGAGGAAGCGAATGCCTTTTGGAAGAAAGCGCAGTGGGACGGGGAGACGGGCTTCAGCGCAAGAGGGGATGCGCCGTGGGCGTGGCTCGTCAATCTCGATCATCTTTATTTGGTAGACGAGCGCTTGGATATCGGCGAGCAGAAAATTCATCCGCACGGGCACGGGTGGCCGGTCACCGACAACATCGAGACGTGGCGTTGGCATGAGTAGGGAACGCCGGCGCGGGGCGCTCGCCGTTGCGCGGTGGCTTGCGCGGAAGAGCATTCGGGCGGTTACGCTGCTGGCGGCCGTTTGCTTTCTTTCGTTCCTGCTCGCGAAGCATTCCCCGATCGATCCGATACAGGCGTACGTCGGAGCGGATATGCTGCGGGTGAGCCCGGAGCAGCGAGCGCAAATCGAGGCGTACTGGGGACTCGACGAACCGACGCACGTCCAGTTCCGGAACTGGCTGGCGGCGCTTGCGAGCGGCGACCTCGGCACATCGATGATCTACCGCCAGCCGGTGGCGGACGTGATCGGCGAGCGGTTCGCGAATTCGCTCGCGTTGATGGCGGCGGCTTGGGCGATGTCCGGCGCGCTCGGCTTCGCGCTCGGCGTCGTCGCCGCGATGAAGCGGAACACTTGGATCGATCGGTTGGCGAGATGGTATTGCTACCTGCTCGTGTCGACGCCGACGTTCTGGCTCGGGCTGTTGATGCTCGTCGTGTTCGCGGTATGGCTGCCATGGTTTCCGATCGGCATGGGCGTGCCGGCGGGCGTGCTCGCGGACGAGGTGACGCTCGGCGACCGGATTCGGCATCTGGCGCTGCCGGCCGTCACCCTCGGCGTCATCGGCGTCGCGAACGTGGCGCTGCATACGCGGCAGAAGCTGATCGACGTGCTCGACAGCGATTATGTGTTGTTCGCGCGGGCGCGGGGGGAGCGCGGCATGACGCTGCTTCGCCGGCACGGCCTGCGCAACATCGCGATTCCTGCGGTGACGCTGCAATTCGCGTCGTTCAGCGAATTGTTCGGCGGCGCCGTGCTGGCGGAGCAGGTGTTTTCGTACCCGGGGCTGGGCCAAGCGACCGTGAGCGCCGGGCTGCGGGGCGACGTGCCGCTGCTGCTCGGGCTTGTTCTCTTCAGCGCGTTGTTCGTGTTCGCGGGCAACTTGATCGCCGATCTCCTCTACCGCATCGTGGATCCGCGCATTCGAGAGGGGGCTGGCGTATGAGGCCCGCTGCGGGATCGTGGAACCGGCGCGCGGGGACGCTCTGGACGACGGGCGCAGCCGCCGTTGTTTTGGCTGCGATGTGGGGCTATGGCTTGCTGCTCGACGGAGACAGCTACGCGACGAGACTGGACATGCGCAACGCCGCGCCGTCGCTGCAGCATCTCTTCGGAACGGATTGGCTCGGCCGCGATATGTTCGCGAGGACGATGAAGGGGTTGTCGCTGAGTATCGGCGTCGGCTTGCTCGCCGCGCTGGGGAGCGCGGCGATCTCCCTGGCGCTCGGGTTGGCGGCGGCGACGATGGGGCGGCTGGCGGATCGGATCGTCACATGGCTGATCGACTTGTTCTTAAGCGTCCCGCATCTGGTCTCGCTCATTCTCATTTCCTTCGCGCTGGGCGGAGGACTGCGGGGCGTCGTCATCGGCATCGCGGTCACGCATTGGCCGAGTCTCGCCCGGGTCATCCGGGCCGAGGTGATGCAGCTGCGGTCTGCGGAGTATATTCACGTATCGCGGCGGCTCGGGAAGTCCCGATGGTGGGTCGCGCGCAAGCATATGCTCCCGCATCTGCGCCCGCAGCTTGCGGTCGGCGTCTTAATTTTGTTTCCGCATGCGGTGCTGCACGAGGCGGCGATTACGTTCGTCGGGCTCGGACTGTCGCCGCATCAGCCGGCGATCGGCATCATACTTTCGGAGTCGATGCGTTATTTGTCTACCGGCATGTGGTGGTTGGCGTTCTTCCCGGGGGTATGCTTGCTGTTCGTCGTCCGCGTCTTCGACGCGTTCGGCGACGGTTTGCGGCAGCTGTACGACCCGCGGCAAGCGCATCGGTAAGGACCGAATCAAGGAGGTGCCGTCATGGCGATCTTGGAAGTGAAGAACTTGTCGATTCATTTCCGCCAATATACGAACGGCCTCCGCCGGCGGACGCTGGAGGCGGTTTCGGGCTTTTCGCTGAGCCTGAACGAAGGGGAAGTGCTCGCGGTGGTCGGGGCCAGCGGATCGGGCAAGAGCTTGCTGGCGCATGCCATTCTCGGCATCCTCCCGCCGAACGCGGAGAGGTACGGAGAAATCGTCTATGCGGGGGAGCCGCTGACCGGCGAACGGCAGGCCGCCTTGCGCGGCAAGGAGATCGCCCTCATCCCGCAGTCGGTCGGCTATCTCGACCCGCTGATGCGGGTAGGGGCGCAGGTGCGCACGGCGGTACGAACGGGCGATCCGGCTGAGGAGCAGCGGAAGGCGTTCGCTCGGTACGGGCTGCGGGCGGAGACGGAGAAGCTGTTCCCGTTCCAGCTCTCGGGCGGCATGGCGCGGCGCGTCCTCGTCTCGACGGCCGTCGTGAGCGGCGCCCGCGTCTTGATCGCGGACGAGCCGACGCCGGGTCTCGACCCCGCCGCGCTGGCGCAGGCGCTCGGGTACTTCCGGGAGCTCGCCGACCGGGGGGCGGCCGTCATGCTCATCACGCATGATATCGAATCGGCGCTGACGATCGCCGATCGAATCGCCGTCTTTTACGCAGGCACGACGGTCGAGATCGCGCCGGCGACGGACTTCGCGGGAGACGGAGCGGCGCTCAGGCATCCGTATACGCGAGCGCTGTGGCGGGCGCTGCCGCGGAACGGCTTCGCGCCGATCCCGGGCGCGCAGCCGTCGCCGGACGCACTGCCGGACGGCTGCTTGTTCGAGCCGCGCTGCGATATGGCGACGCCGGCGTGCGCGGCGCGCAAACCCCGGCTGCAGCAGGTGCGCGGCGGATCGGTATGGTGCGAGCATGTCACTTAGCGCGAACCATATCGGTTTTCGTTACGAGCGGGCGGACTGGTTGTTCCGAGGGCTCCATGCGACGATCGAGCCCGGGGAAGTCGTAGGGCTGCAAGGGCCGAGCGGCACCGGCAAGTCGACGTTGGCCCGCATTCTGGCCGGTTACGAGCGGCCGACGGAGGGAACCGTTACGCTGTCGAACGAGCCTTTGCCGCTTCGCGGCTATAACCCGGTGCAGCTCGTGCTTCAGCATCCGGAGAAAGCCGTCAACCCGAGATGGCGGATGCGGGAGGTTTTGTACGAAGCGGGCGAGCCGGACCCCGAGCTGCTCGATGCGCTCGGCATCCGGCCGGAATGGTTAGACCGCTGGCCGAACGAGCTGTCGGGCGGGGAGCTGCAGCGATTTTGCGTGGCGCGCGCGCTCGGGAACGCCGGCACAAAATTTCTCATCGCGGACGAGATGACGACGATGCTGGACGCCATTACGCAGGCGCAGCTTTGGCACGCCGTCACGCGCCGTGCGAAACAACGGGAGATCGGCGTTCTGGTCGTCAGCCACGAGCGCGCGCTGCTGGAGCGGCTGTGCAGTCGAACGATTCGCTTGCAGCAATATCGTATGTAATTATTGTAAAAATCGCGTTCGCACAACATTCCTTTTCCCATATGCGGTTTAATTTAGCAAGTCTATATGGTAAACTTTCGAATATGCATGGGGTAACCATATCTATGTCGTCATTCGATTGACGACAAGTAGAGGAGATTGCGTATGCTTTCGAAAGACGAAAGAACGTTCGGGATGCTTTGCCACCTCATTGCGCTTTGCGGATTTGTGATCCCGTTGGGATCGATTATCGGGCCGCTCGTCGTCTGGCTGTTGAAGAGGGACGCTTCTCCCTATATCGACGGCCACGGAAGAGAGTCGCTCAATTTCCAAATCAGCATTGCCATTTACGGTATCGCATCCGCTATTCTTATCTTTGTAGGAATCGGCATTTTACTTTCGATCGCGGTAGGCATATTTTGGCTCGTTATGACGATAATCGCTTCCTTGAAGGCGAACGACGGCGTCGAATACCGGTATCCGCTGACGATTCGCTTCCTATAATCGCAGCGGGAGCGAACGACGCAGCCGGGGACATGAATTTCCGATGGACAACGCGAAGCCGCCGACGGGACGATCGGCGGCTTCGCTGCGCTGTTCGGCGAATATACGCAAAATTGATTCCGGCGGACGCGATGATTTTCACGCGGAGCCGGAATGAAGTATGATAAGAGAATCGTAGTGGATGAGAGTCTTAGGGGGAATAACGCGATGAGCATAGAACAGTTGGTGCAAGCCGCATCCAGCGGCGATACGGAAACGATGCAAACTTTGCTGGAGCAACACCCGGCGCTCGCGGAGCAGACGCTGCCGAGCGGCATGAGTCCGCTCATGGCGGCGATGTATTACGGCAAGCAGGCGGCGGTGGAATGGCTGCTCGAGCGCGGCGTCAAGGTGACGATTCACGAGGCGGCGGCGCTCGGGGACGACGAGACGATCGACTATATGTTGAAATTGGAGCCGCAGCTGCTCATGCAGTACAGCTTCGACGGCTGGACGCCGCTGCACCTGGCTGCGTTCTTCGGCGGGTTCGAGGCGGCGAAGCTGCTCATCGAGCGCGGCGCGGACGTGAACGCCCGATCGACGAACGCGATGTCGAACATGCCGATCCATGCGGCTTCCGCGGGGAACCGGACGAATATCGTAGCGTTGCTGCTCGAGAAGGGCGCCGACCCGAACGCGCGCCAGAGCGGCGGCTGGACGCCGATTCACCAGGCCGCGAATCATTGCGACGCCGAGATGACGAAGCTGCTGCTTCGTTACGGCGCCGACCCGGACGTTGCGAACGACGACGGGAAAACCGCGCGCGCGATGGCCGAAGAGAAGGGCTACACGGAAGTGACGTCCGTGTTGCCGTAAGGAGGACGCGGCGATGGCGACGGACCCGATATTGTTCGCGTTCCCGGAATGCTTCGAGACGGAGCGTCTCCTCATCCGGGCGCCGCTGTGGGGGGACGGAGCGCTCGTTAACGAAGCGGTTCTTGAAAGCCTCGAGGAGCTGCGGCCGTGGATGCCCTGGGCGCAGCAGGCGCCGACGGTCGAAGAGAGCGAGGCGAACGTGAGGCAAGCGCGGCTGGACTTCTTAAAGCGCGTCGATTTGCGGCTGATGCTCGTACGTAAGGATACGGGCGCGTATATCGGCGGCAGCGGACTGCACCGCATCGATTGGGATGTCCGCAAATTCGAGATCGGCTACTGGCTGCGCACTTCGTGCGTCGGGCAAGGCTATATGACGGAGGCCGTCGAGGCGATTTTCGGCTTCGCCGTGCGCGAGCTGGCGGCGAACCGCGTCGAAATTCGGTGCGACGAGCGCAACGTTCGGAGCGCCGCCGTCGCCGAGCGGCTCGGCTTTCCACTCGAGGGCGTGCTCCGCAGCGATGCGCGGGCGACCGACGGCTCGCTGCGAAATACGAAGGTGTATGCGAAGGTACGAGGCCTGGATTATTAGCGAGAGTCTCATGATGGAAAGAGGTGCGCGAATGCCGGCTGGAAACGTCGTCCTCGCCGGGGGAACCGGCTTTATCGGGAACTATTTCCGGGAGCGTTACGAAGCGGAGGGCTATGAGGTCGCGATGATTTCGCGCCGTCCAGGGCACGTGTCGTGGGACGACCGCGAGGGAATCGTTCGAACGTTGAACGGAGCGGATCTGCTTATCAACCTGGCCGGGCGGTCGGTGAATTGTCGATACGGCGAAAAAAATCGCGAGGAAATCTTGCGCTCGAGAACCGAGACGACGGCGCTGCTCGGCGAAGCGATCGGGGCGTGCGGCGAGCCGCCGCGGCTTTGGATCAACTCCAGTACGGCGACGATTTACCGCCATGCGGAGGATCGGCCGATGACGGAGGAGGATGGCGAGATCGGCTCCGGCTTTTCGGTCGACGTCGCCAAAGCGTGGGAGGACGCCTTCTTCCGCTTCCGTCTGCCGAAGACGCGGCAGGTCGCGCTGCGCATCGCGATCGTCCTTGGTCCGGAAGGGGGCGTGATGACGCCGTACGTCAACCTCGTCCGGTTCGGACTTGGCGGCGTACAAGGCACGGGGCGCCAGATGTTCAGCTGGATCCATGTCGAGGACTTGTTCCGGATCGTGCGCTTCGTCGAGTCCCGCGACGACCTGTCCGGCGTCTTCAACGCATCCGCGCCCGAGCCGGTGACGAACCGCGAGCTCATGCGTCTGCTCCGTCGAGCGTTGGGCCGGCGCGTCGGCCTGCCGGCGAAGCGCTGGATGCTCGAGATCGGCGCTTGGTTTCTTCGCACCGAGACGGAGCTCGTACTGAAGAGCCGATGGGTGCTGCCGGCTCGGCTGCGGCGGGAAGGCTTCGAATTCCGGTACGGCAAGCTCGAGGATGCGCTGAGCGATATTGTGGCGACGAGGGAATAATGGAAGCGACTTCCACATATCCAAGGGATATGGGAAGGAGGCTTCCATGTATATTTTGTGGATCGTATTCGTCGCGGCCGGGATCATCGTCTTATATCGCAGCTGGGACGCCGACGAACCGTGGCTCGCGCTGAAGTTAATCGGCTATTATGTGCTGGGCGCGTTTTATATCCGCTTGAACGACCTCGCGCTGCCGGTCGGCTTCGTCGTCGGGATGCTGCTGCTGCTTGCGCCGAAGACGAATCGCGGCGCGAAACGAGGAGCGGTCGTCCTAGGCTTGGCGCTCATGCTGCTCGGTTGGTTATTGCGTTAATTTTGGGCTAAGGGAGTCGCCGCGGCGACTCCCTTTCCGCTGTTCTCCGATGATTTCGAATTCCGGCGGTTCATTCATTTATCAGTTAAACTAATCGTTCCTATAAAATCATTATGATTGCTCGAATACCGTCCGTATGGTAGGTTCTAGAGAGGATAAAATGTAAGTAGAATGCTCGGAATTACATTCGAACGCTATGAGAGGTGTCTGGGTTGGTACTTCAGGTAACGAACAGCCCGTTCAGTCAAGAACAGGTAGAGCTGTTGAACCGCTTGCTGCCCGCATTGACGGAGTCGCAGCGGATTTGGTTGAGCGGTTATTTATCGGCGCTCTCGGGCGCGGCGGCGGTCGGCGCGGCGCCTGCGGCGACGGCGTCTGGGACGGTCCCAACGGCGGCGCCGTCAATATCGAAAGATGTTACGGTGCTCTACGGGTCGCAGACGGGCAACAGCCAGCGGCTGTCGAAGAAGCTGACGGAGAAGCTGCAGGCGCAGGGCTTTCAAGTCACGCTTAGCTCGATGGGAGACTTCAAGACGAATAATTTGAAAAAGGTGCAAAACCTGCTGATCGTCGTCAGCACGCACGGCGAAGGCGATCCGCCGGACAACGCGATTCCGTTCCATGAATTTCTGCTCGGCAAGCGGGCGCCGCAGCTCGACGGCATGCGCTTCTCCGTGCTGGCGCTCGGCGACACGTCGTATGAGTTCTTCTGCCAGACGGGCAAAGATTTCGACAAGCGCCTGGAAGAGCTCGGCGCGACGCGGCTCGCGCCGCGGGTCGACTGCGACGTCGATTACGACGAGGCGGCGGCGGAGTGGATGGAGCGCGTGTTCGCGGCGCTGAACGAAGGCGCGGGCGGCGCTTCCCCGGGCGCATCGGCGGCCGCGGCGGCCAGCGTCGCGACGGGCGAGTCGCTCTATTCGCGGACGAATCCGTTCCCGGCCGAAGTGCTGGAAAATTTGAACCTGAACGGCCGCGGCTCGGACCGCGAAACGCGCCACGTAGAGCTGTCGCTCGACGGCTCCGGGCTTGAGAATTACGAGCCGGGCGATTGCCTCGGCGTGTTCCCGCAAAACCACCCGCAGCTCGTCGAGGACATTCTCGCGGCGATGGGCTGGAAGGCGGACGAGCTCGTGCCGGTCGGCAAGAACGGCGAGGAGCGGCCGCTGCGCGACGCTTTGTCCGGCAGCTACGAAATTACGCTGCTGACGAAGCCGTTGATCGAGGCCGCGGCAAAGCTGAGCGGGAAGAGCGCGCTGCAAGAATTAACTGCGCCGGGCCGCGAAGCGGAGCTGAAGGCGTATATGGGCGAGCGCGACCTGCTCGACTTGATCACGGATTACGGGCTTCAGGGCATCCCGGCTCGCGAGTTCGTCGGCATTCTGCGCAAGCTCCCGGCGCGGCTGTATTCGATTTCGAGCAGCGCGAAGGCGAACCCCGGCGAGGTGCATGTGACGATCCGCACCGTGAAATACGAGGCGCACGGCCGCCAGCGCTACGGCGTCTGCTCGACGTTCGCCGCGGAGCGGCTCGAGCCGGGCGAGAAGGTGCCGGTGTACATCCACAACAACCCGAACTTCAAAATGCCGTCGAACCCGGACGCGCCGATCATCATGATCGGGCCGGGCACGGGCGTTGCCCCGTTCCGGGCGTTCCTAGGCGACCGCGAGGAGACGGGCGCAACCGGCAAGACGTGGCTGTTCTACGGAGACCAGCATTTCTCCACGGACTTCTTATATCAAACCGATTGGCAGCGCTGGTTGAAAGGCGGCGTGCTGACCCGCATGGACGTAGCGTTCTCGCGCGACACGGACAAAAAGGTGTACGTGCAGCATCGGATGCTCGAGAAGAGCAAGGAGCTGTACGCTTGGCTGCAGGAAGGCGCCCATGTATACGTCTGCGGCGACGAGAAACGGATGGCGCACGACGTGCACGCCGCGCTCGCGTCGATCATCGAGCAAGAGGGCGGCTTCAGCGCCGAAGAAGCGGCGGAGTACCTGAGCCGCATGCAGCAAGACCGCAGATACCAACGAGACGTCTATTAAGAGGCAACGCGAAAGGAGTGAACGCACGACATGTCCGAAAATAACTTACTGAATCCGAACAGCGCGCCGCACAGCGACGTCGAAGACATTAAGCGGCGAAGCAATTATTTGCGCGGCTCCTTGGTCGAGACGCTCGAGGATCGCATTACGGGGTCGATCCCCGAGGACGATAACCGGCTGATGAAGTTCCACGGCAGCTACATGCAGGACGATCGCGACCTGCGCAACGAGCGCAAGAAGCAGAAGCTCGAGCCGGCGTACCAATTCATGCTCCGCGTCCGCGCGGCCGGCGGCGTCGTCACGCCGGAGCAATGGCTGATGATGGATCGCGTGGCGCAAAAATACGCGAACGGCACGATCCGCCTCACGACGCGCCAGTCGTTCCAGCTCCACGGCGTGCTCAAGTGGAATATGAAATCGACGATCCAAGAAGTGAACGCGGCGCTGCTCAGCACGCTGGCCGCTTGCGGGGACGTCAACCGGAACGTCATGTGCAACCCGAACCCGCACCAATCCGAGGTGCACGGCGAGGTGTACGAATGGGCGCGCAAGGTGAGCGATCACCTCGATCCGCGCACGCGGGCGTATCACGAAATTTGGCTCGACGAGGAAAAGGTGTTCGACAGCCGCGAGCACGAGCCGGTCGAGCCGATTTACGGACCGGTCTACCTGCCGCGGAAGTTCAAGATCGGCATCGCGGTGCCGCCGTCCAACGACGTCGACGTGTACTCGCAGGATCTCGGCTTCATCGCGATCGTCGAAGGCGGCAAGCTGACGGGCTTTAACGTCGCTGTCGGCGGCGGGATGGGCATGACGCACGGCGATCCGAAGACGTATCCGCAAATTTCGCGCGTCATCGGCTTCATTAAGCCGGAGCAAATCGTCGACGTCGCGGAGAAGATCGTTACGATCCAGCGCGACTACGGCGACCGTTCGGTGCGCAAGCACGCGCGCTTTAAGTACACGATCGACGATCGCGGCCTCGAATGGGTGCTCGGCGAGCTCGAGTCGCGTCTCGGCTGGAAGCTCGAGGATGCGCGGCCGTACCACTTCGACAGCAACGGCGACCGGTACGGCTGGATCAAAGGAACGGACGGCAAGTGGCACTTCACGATGTTCATCCAGAACGGCCGCGTGAAGGATTTCGAGGGCTACGAGCTGATGACGGGCCTTCGCGAAATCGCGAAGGTGCACACGGGCGATTTCCGCCTGACGGCCAACCAAAACCTCATCATCAGCAACGTGACGTCGCAAAAGAAGAAAAAAATCGAAGAGCTCATCAAGACGTACGGTCTCCACGACGGCGCGCACCATACGGCGCTGCAGCGCAACTCGATGGCGTGCGTCGCGCTGCCGACCTGCGGCCTCGCCATGGCGGAGGCGGAGCGGTATTTGCCGGAGCTGCTCTCGAAGATCGAACCGTTGATCGAGGAAAACGGTCTCCGAGACGACGACATCGTCATCCGCATGACCGGCTGCCCGAACGGCTGCGCCCGGCCGATGCTGGCCGAGATCGGCTTCATCGGCAAGGCGCCGGGCAAATACAATATGTACCTCGGCGGCGGCTTCGCGGGGCAGCGCCTTAATAAGCTGTATCGCGAAAATATCGGCGAGAGCGACATCTTGGCGGAGCTCGGTCCGATGCTCAAGCGATACGCGAAAGAACGCGAAGACGGCGAGCGCTTCGGCGACTTCGTCATCCGCGCGGGCTACGTGAAAGAAACCCGTTCGGGTCTTGATTTCCACGAATAATTTCATCGTACGGCGATAAGGCCGTCTCCGCGTGTTTCGACGCCGGGGCGGCCTTTTTCGCAATGGAGAATTGAAAAAATATGGGATACGGGGTACGATAGCTTCGTATCGCGAGCGCTTGGGGATTCATCCCCGGGGATGAATATATGCGAACGCAGTGGACGGAATTGTTCGAGTTCGCAAATCCGCATATCCGGGTCGAGCTCGTGCCGACGTTGCCGGCCGATCGCTGATTTCCTTCGTCAATTCCCGCGAATGGGCGAGGCTCAAGTCGCGAAGCCTGTATCAGCTCAGTACGTTCCGGGAGTTCGTGGCGCCGAAGCCGGGTCACCGGTACAACGTCGAAGCGTTCACGCTGCTGAAGCCGGCGCCGTCGGTCGTGAACGACCAGCTGTATCGGAAATTCCCGCAAATCTACGAGATTCAATACATAGGGGCGAACAAGCTGCAAGAGGTGCTCGACGGCAAGAAGGAAGCGCGGCAAGCGTTGAAGGAATGGCAAACCGAAGGCGACGCCGCGATCGAGCGCATGCTGCAGGAGCAGGCGAACGCGGCTGCCGCAGAGGAATAGGC
>NZ_DASQMZ010000077.1:0-12117 GCF_035645235.1 Paenibacillus sp. | reverse complement strand
CGACTTTCGCGGTCAGAGCCTCCGTCTGGAGACGACACTGTTCATGCTCGCCGCGCCGATGCTCGCGATAGCCTTCTACTTTATCTTGACCGGGGCGCGTCAATCGCTCGCGCGGCAGCGCACCGACATCGCCGTGCTCCGCAGCCGCGGCGGCAGTCCGCCGCAGCTGGCCCGCTTGTTTTTGTACGAGAGCCTGCTGCTGGGCGTCCCGGCGTACGCCGCGGGCATGGGGGCCGCTTGGGGGCTGGCGCGGGCGATCGGCTCGACGGACGGCTTTCTGCGCTTCGTCTCCGGAAAGGAGCTGGCGCTTTCGTATTCGCCGGTCGCGTTCGCGTACGGCGGCGCCGCCGTCGCGTTCGCCGTCGTCGCCGCGACCGTGCCGGCCTGGCGCTACGCGCGCTCCTCGATCGTCCGGGCGCGGCAGGAGCAGGCGCGGGCGGATCGTGCGCCGCTCTGGCAGCGGCTGTACCTCGACGTCGCCGCGCTTGCCGCGGCCGGGTACGGCTGGTACGCGCTGCGCGAGCGAAGCGGTTGGGCCGCCGCCGCGGGGGACGCGGCGTCCGGCGATGCGCAGGCGTATCTGTTCTTCGTTCCGGCGTTCGCGGTGTTCGCCGCCGGGCTGTGCGCGCTGCGGCTGTTTCCGTGGCTGCTGCGGCTGCTGCACGTCGCCTTCGGGCGGTGGCTCCCGCTGCCGCTGCATCTGTCGCTGCTGACGCTGTCGCGGTCCAGCGCCGCCGCCTACCCGCTGATGCTGCTGCTCATGCTCACGCTGGGCCTTGGCACGTATCACGCCTCCGCCGCCCGGACGATCGACGCGAACGCTGCCCGGGCGCTGACCTACGCCGCCGGCGCGGACGTCGTGCTGCAGCCGTCGTGGGAAGGCTACACCGAGGAGTACGACGAGGAAGGCAAATATTTGGAGGAGACCGAAGCGCGGAAAGTCATTTACACGGAGCCGCCGTTCGAGCCGATTCGCCGCATCGAAGGGGTGCGGTCGGCGGCGAAGGTGCTGACCGAGGAAGGGGACTTGTCGGTCGCCGGCAAGCCCGCGGGGAAGGGAACGCTCCAAGCGATCCAAAACGTCGACTTCGCGCGAACCGCGACGTTCGACCCCCGCGACTATCCGGTGCATCCGTACCAATATTTGCGGCTGCTCGGCGCCTACGAGCAGGCGGCGCTCGTCTCGCAATCGTTCGCCGAGGCGCACGGACTAAAACCCGGCGATTCGATCCAGATGAACGTGCGCCAGACGACGATCTCGTTCATCGTCGTCGCCGTCGTGCCGTACTGGCCGGCGCTCGACCCGGCGGCGTCGCCGTTCGTCGTGGCCAATCTCGACTACGTGTACGACCAGACGCCGCTCGTCCCGTACGCGGTCTGGTTGAAGATGGAGCCCGGCGCGAAGGTCGCTCCGGTGCTGCAGGCGATGCGGGACAACGACCTGCGGATCGCCTCCGCGCGGGACGTGCGCAGCGAGCTCATCCGCATGCGGCTCGACCCGTCCAAGGAAGGCACCTTCGGCCTGCTCAGCCTCGGCTTTCTCGTCTCCGTCCTGCTCTCGTTCATCGGCTACTTGCTGTATTGGGTGTTTACCTTGTCGCAGCGGACGGTGCAATTCGGCGTGCTGCGCGCCTCGGGGCTCAGCCGTCGCCAGCTGACGGTCATGCTGCTTGCGGAGCAGCTGCTGACGACGGGGCTGTCCATCGGCGTAGGTCTCTTGCTCGGTCGCCTCGCCGGCTCGGCGTTCCTGCCGCTCCTGCAGGCGGGCCGCCGTCAAGTGCCGCCGTTCGCGGTCGTTACCGACGCGGCGGACGGACTTCGGCTGCTGGCCATCACCGGCGTTATGCTCGGCTTGGGCGCCCTGGCGCTGGCGACGTACATTCGCAGGCTGCGCGTTCATCAAGCCGTGAAGCTGGGCGAAGAGCGGTAACGGGCGCGGGCCGCGGCGCGACGGGGGATCATTTTCGGGAGGAGGTCAGGACATGATCGAATGCGAAGGCTTAGTGAAAATCTATAAGACGGAAACCGTCGAAGCCGTGGCGCTGCAAGGGCTGAACTTGTCCGTTCGCGCAGGCGAAATGATGGCGATCATCGGCAACAGCGGAAGCGGGAAGTCGACGCTGCTTAACATCCTCGGGGGCCTCGACCGTCCCTCCGCCGGCACGGCGAGAGTCGGCTCGTGGAATTTGCTGACGATGACGGACAAACAGCTCGCGGAATATACGCGGACGACGGTCGGATTCGTGTGGCAGAACAACGCGCGCAACCTGCTGCCCTACCTGACGGCTTTGGAAAATGTAGAGACGGCCATGATGTTCGGCCGACGGCCCGATTACGCGTACGCGAAGACGCTGCTCGCGTCGGTGGGCCTCGAGGAGCGGATGCACAACAAGCTCCATCAGCTTTCCGGCGGCGAGCAGCAGCGCGTCGCGATCGCGATCGCGCTGGCGAACCGGCCGCCGCTCCTGCTTGCCGACGAGCCGACCGGCTCGGTCGACAGCCGCACGTCCGATCAGATCATGGGCGTGTTCCGCGCGCTCAACCGGGAGCTCGGCGTCACGATCGTCATCGTCACGCACGATTTGGCGCTGGCGAAGCAGGTCGACCGCGTCGTCGCGATTCGGGACGGCATGACGAGCTCGGAGTGGCTGCGGAAGGCAGATGCGGCGCAGGGGGCCGGCTCCGCGGAGGCGGGGGCGGACGAGGGCGGCCTCGCGGGCCGTTCGGCGCACGTCGAGTACGCGGTGCTCGATAAGGCGGGACGACTGCAGGTGCCGCGCGAATTTCTCGACCGGCTGGGCGCGACGGATAAAGTCGTGCTCGAGTGGGACGGCACGCGCGTGACCATCGGACGGCCGGACGCGTCGGAGGCGAGCGCATGAGCGCGCGGACAATGTCGGCCGCTTCGGCGGCTGCGGGGGATGCGGTGGCGAAGCCGGCGCTCGCGCTCGCCCCGATGCGAGGAACGGTCCGCGAACAGACGCCGAGGGGACGATCGCGGCGCGACGGATTCGACGATCGACCCGCCTCGGTTGCCGAGGCCGCTTCCGCCGACGAGGAGTTCCGACGTTTCGTCTCGGAATGCTACGCGGCGCATTTCGCCGGGTTGAAGACCTATTTGGCTCGCTACACCCGCGACGCGGAGGAGGCCGCCGACCTCGCGCAGGAGACGTTCGTGCGGCTGCTCGTCAGCCGTTCGACGCCGATGCCCGCGGTGCCGTGGCTTCGCCGCGTCGGGTACCGGCTGTTCGTCGATCGCTGCCGCCGGCGGCGCCCGGCCGGGGAATGGCTACCGTTCGAGCTGCTGGCCGGACAACCCGATCCGGCCGCTCCGACGCCCGAGGAGGCATGCCTGGAGCGGGAAACCCGGCTGCGTTATGAGGGATTGTTGAGCGGGTTGGGGACGGTCGAGAGGTACATTTTCCAAAGAATGATATATGGGCAAGAGACGTACCGGGCGATCGGCGAAGCGCTCGGGTGCCCGGAAAACACGGTCAAGTCGGTCGTGCGCCGGGCGAGGCAGCGGTTGTCGCAGCGGCGGTGACGCCCTGCGCTCTGTCTTGTCGTTGTGCGGGGCCGTATGGTATATTTGAAATCCAATATCTTACGAATGGCAAAGCATGCCTCGGCGATCGGCGCGACGATCGGTCGGGGCTTTTTTTGCGTATTCGGGGAGGGGGCTAAGACCCATGGACGAGTCGTAAAACGGAGGGAATCGATACGAATACGGAGGCTGTGCCCGGGGAGAACCTGTGGTATAGTAGATTTACGAGGTCGGGGGTGGAATGATGGACGAAACAAAGCAAATCCTTACGGCGATCTTAGGCAGACTCGACGAGATGGGCGCGAACATCCAGGCGATCAAGTCGGATGTCGCGGTACTAAAGACGGATGTCGCAGTATTGAAGACCGATGTCGCTGTCATGAAGGCGGATATGGCCGAAATGAAGGACACGCAGCACCGCCATGAGCGGATCTTGGAGCTGCTGTCGGTCAAGTCGGTCGACCAAGAAGCATCCATTCGGGAGCTCCGCAAAACGCAATCTTAATAGATCCGGCCGCTCTTCCGGTGAGGAAGCGTGGCCTGTTTTTTTGTGGCGATGATTGTCAGTCGAGGGCAATTTTCGTATAATTGGAGTAATTGAAAACCGAACCAGCCGGAAGAACCGTGCTCACAGGGGAATGCCCCTTGTTTGCGGTTCTTTTTTTGTTGGGATTCAGGAGAGAAAGGGGATTCTTTATGAGGAAATGGACAACGGCACTGCTTGTGCTATGGATTTTTGGGTTCGCCCCGGGCGTCGGATCCGCATCTTCGGTTGAGGCTTTTAGCGATATCGACTCCCATTGGGCGCGGGGGGCGATCGTTTCCGCTGTAGAAAAGGGTTACGTCCGAGGATACCCCGACGGCACATTCAAGCCCGACGCCCAAGTGACGCGCGCCGAGTTTCTTGCGATCGTCACCCGTGCCTCGAAACTGGAGGCGGCTTCGGCGTATGAGCCGTTCGACGACGTCGCGTCGACGCATTGGGCGGTCGATGCGCTCAATAAAGGGATCGGCATGGGCTTTATCAACCCGGCGGAGTACGGAGCGACATTCAAACCGGATCAGGCGCTTACGCGGGCGGAAATGGTGAAGTGGCTCGTCAGCGGATTGGCGAAGTCGGATCCTAGCTTTGTAGCTGCCTTGAAGGATACGCGGGAGACGATATTGCCGTTCACGGAGTACTTCCCGGGTAAATTCAAGGAGGCGGACATTCCGTACATCGCGGTCGCTCGCGGCACGGGTTTAGTTGGCGGCTTCCCGGACGGCTCCTTCGGCCCGGATCGAACGACGACGCGAGCGGAGGTAGTTGTGCTGCTCGGGCGTTACTTGGCCGTAGAGGGGAAGAAGGCGGACGGGTACCAAGCGCTGAACGAGCTGCGGGAAGTCGGCACGACGGGCACGAACGTCATGACCATCGGGAACGCGATAGGGAAGTTTAAGTGGACGAAGGGTACTGGGGGAAAAGAAGCCCCGTTGTACGAGATTTTCAATAAGGATCTGTTCTTGAGTCGAGATATTGGGGTAGTGCAGCTTAATCGTCTCATTGCCCTTGATCCCGCTATGACAAGCGTATATGCGGATATGTTTGCCGATGCCGAAATGCGGGAGAACGCAAAAAAGTATAACCTTATCTACTACATCTCGGAAATGACGACAACCTTTAGCCGTGATGTGAACACGAGCATCTTTCAAGAAGCCAATTCGTTCGCGGGAGGATCGGTACGGCACAAGCTCCCGGTAATCTACGGTTACACGGCGTTGGATGCGAACAACCCTAACCCGATGCTGAAACAGGGAGTCACAAGCCGATATTGGAGTACTCGTTCCATGGACGTTGGCAGTTATATAGCATCAAGCACGCTTAATGGCGGTAGCGGCGGATTTGTAATTGATAAGGAGTAATTGAGATGAGACGGAAGAGAAGAAACCGGATCATTAACAGCCTCCTCATTCTCAGCTTTTTACTCCCGCTCGTACCGGGAATCCAATTATCGGAAGTAAAAGCGGCTCCGAAACTTCCAGAACTGGATGCACCCTACTTTCAACCATCAGGTTTAGCGCAAAATACGCAAAAGAAAATCATCGAGGTGGAAAATGAAGAAAGCCCGTATCCATATGTTGAATTTACGCAGCTAAACAACCGCAAATTTCACGTGAACTATGGCGATGGCGAGGTAGAGGTAAATTACGTTGCCGGAGATCCAGATTACCCTACTACCTACCAGAGAGCGTTTCCGCTCCCAATGACTCCGTACCGTCCAACAGATCAATTCAGGGATTTTTATAATGAACCATATGACGCATCGCTTGTCACGACCGTTCCGGCAATTAGAAAAGCGAGTTACAGAACCGGAGGAGCTTACAAGGGATTTGGTGAACCGGGCATTTCGTCGGATGGTCAAACGCTGACAGTTGATGTCGAGGTAGGAGGGTCTAGATATTCCGCAAACGAACCATTTACAAACGGGGGGCAAATTACTGTACCCCCATTTACTGTAAAAAGGGCTGTTAGGTACGATATCCATATGGATCTCGTTTGGTACGCCGAAATCCACCAAACGAAGACGCTCAACGCCTCGACGTCGAAGTCCTCGATGACGGTGGGGGAAACGTCCGGATCGACGGCGACCGTGACGACGACGGGATACCAAGCGGGTACCGTTGACGTAAACAATAACCCGGCGACGACGACGTGGAGCAGCGATAAGAGCGCCGTCGCAACGGTCGATTCGTCATCCGGACTAATTACTGCGGTAGGGGCGGGTACTGCCAATATCACGGTAATTTGGAAGGAGGATGGCTTCCAGATTTACCGCACCTTCCCCGTCACCGTCACAGGAGGCGGCGATCCGGAAGATCCACCGCCGCCTCCGCCTCCTCCGGCCAATATTACCGGGGATTTCGACATCACACCCACGACGATCAACTACCGCGACTCGTTCAGTCTGAAGCCGAAGAACATTGTCGGTACCAATGGCTGTACATATACGTCGCACCAGTTTCGTATTGAAGGCAAGGGAGTGTTAACGCCCGTAACTGGGCAAAACACGACATCCACCTACACCCACGGGAATTATCCGTACGGGATCGGTGTAGGAAGTCATCAAATTTCAATGAAGGTCAATGGGACCTGCGGAGACAGCGGCTGGCTCGGCCCGAAGACACTAACCATCCTTGGACCCGCCGACAATGACCCGCCTTATTTTAAGCTTGGGTGGTTTGCGAACGGGGACTGGACAAGCACAACAAGCGTCCCGCAGGTCGTTCAAGGCAGCACGATGATGGTTCGCATCATCGAAACGCCGGCTTCGGGATCGACTCCGGCGTCGCCTAGCGACCCGGACGGAGACGCGATCTGGATCGCAAGCTGGGATTTCTCGAATAACGCTTGGACGCAGTCGTTACCGGGGACCTATGGTTTTCACCCACAGGCAAGTTACCTCGATGGCATCGTTATGAACACGCCCGGTTACCACACAATCAAGGCGACGATGACGGATGAATTCGGGGAGCAATCCACGGCGCAGACGATGATCCACGTGATTCCGCCGAACCCGGTCGCCGTCATTACAGGTCCGACGCAGGTGAAGGAAGGACGTGCGCTGCCAACGCCGTTCAGCTCGGCCAACAGCTATTCGCCGGTCGGTCGCCCAATCGACCACTCGAAGGACGAATGGACCAATAAAAAATCAACTTACACCACACCCGGCACCGAAATTATTCGGCTACATGTGTACGACGATCAAGGGAGAAAGTCGCTGCAGCAGGCGAGCCATACGCTTACGGTTATCGCGGACGAGCCTCCAGTGGCGAAGCTTGAAGTCGTGCCGATCGGCATTCGCGGCCAGACCTACTACGTGTACAACAAATCCGTCAGCAATGACGGCGACACGATTGCTTCGGTCGAATACCGGATGCGGTACGACGCCAACAACAACGGGTTCAGCGACGATTCGTGGACGACGCTCACGGGCGGCAATATCATGAGAGCTCCATTTACGCCGTATCGCGTCGGGAAATACCAGCTATATGTGAAGGCGACGGAGGATTACGGGAAGACGGACGACACGCTCTCCGACCCGCTGAACGTCACGACCATCGATATCCAGAATCAGGCGCCGGAGGTTTCGTTTCAAATCGAGGGAAAAAACCCGGAGCCGGATCATCCGACCGTGACGATCTACAACCCGCAGACGATGTTGGGCTGGGCCTATTCGCAGGTGAACTCGACCGCGGCGCTGCCGGGGAAGGGAATGCGTTGGACGGCGGGAACGACGTTGTCGGGCGGGCTTGGAAAAAGGGAGGAGCGGTTGTACCCGTTTTATAAGTCGTACACGACTTACGGGAATACCTATCAGGACACATGGTTTCATCCGTTCTCGGATACGGGCTTCGGCGCGAACGGCTTAAATCCGTACAGACCGATCCAGACGGTAGATATGGCGTACTCGCAACCGCTGCTTGTTCCCACGGGAGGAACGCCGGAAAACCCGATTTGGGATATCGTTCAATTTGGAAGCATGGGGTATATCAATCAGTACAAGACAACGCGAACGCACTTTTATTTTCAAGCGAAACCGAGAGGAAGCAATAAGCCGCTGTCTTTCTACGCGTTTAACAAAAGTAAAATAGGGCGTTATGAGTTCAAAATGTTACCCTACGGCGACTATGAACATCGCCTGCTCGACGGTTCGCCCTATGATTACATCTTGGACCCGTCAACAACGGTGTTAAAGAGTCCAGAAGAATTTTTGGGCAGTTATACCTACGTAAACGGGAAGCAAGTGGTATCGTTCCGAAAGAAGACGCCACAAGACCCTGTTTGGTACAGAAATGTGTACTTCAAACGAACACTTGCATACCACGCGACAGACGATACCGTATATCAGCTCAACGAGTGGAATTGCAGTTCCTGTCGTATGGTGGACGGGAGCTATGAGGATTATATTTTTTACGAAATTCGAACGTATGACCTTGAAACGGGGGAGTATATCGAGAGTTCCCTAGAACACAACGTATTTTTCACGGACTTCTATTATTTTGAAGCATATTACCACGATAGCTATGTGTATTCCAAAGGAGACAACGCGGTTTTCAATTGGGACAGGACGGTGCGACAATTTAATCGGCAAGCCAATCTCGTCTTAGATATTCAGTTGCCCGCAATTCCCGTCATCGAAAAGTCGGACCCGTCTTATAACTACCGATGCAGCGCGTACCCGCACGAATGGTATTTCGGGTTGGACGGAGAGATGTATCGATACGAAGAATATCGTTGCTACGGCCGGGAGTATTGGAAGACATCCGGCAGTTACGAGTATTACAACCAGATGCTCGACGAGACACACCTTGTTAGGTACAACCCAGATTACACCGTAGCATGGCGTCTGAAACTGAAGGGGCGTCAAATGACCCCAAGAGAGTCTTTCAGCTGGAAATGGAACGGCGGCGGGTTCGACGACGCAGCCATGGTGGTAAATCCATTTCGGAACGAGATCATGACAAAAACGTTCAGCAGCCAGGGCTGGGATAGCTATGAGTACGTACAGACCATTGATATGACGACGGGGCAGCCGAAAGGAATGCTGGGCGGGTTGTCGTTCACGTCACAGACGAAAAACTTCCAGATCGAATGGTCGGGGGCGTATTCCACCTATGCCGCGCCGCATCAAAGGTCGCGAACGCTCGACAATCGGACGATGGGGCCGTACTACAACGGCACGTCCTCGCAAGGACGCGTCATAAACACCGACGGTACGACGTTAGCGCAATATACGGTGGGCGGCACCCTTCAAACGAGCTATATGTACGCCACCTCGACGGACGAGGCTCATTATCACGAACTCATTGGCGATGGTTTGGCGCTTACGTTCCTGAATTCGAGAGGGTATCAGTACGTCTCTTACGATTATATTCCGTGGCTCACGAAAGGGACACCGACGACGGACCCTGCCGTCGGGCTCGGTTTTACGCTCGGACAGCTTTTATCGCCGTTCAACCTGAGCAATCATGAGATGAGCTTCACGCTCGAACTTGAAGATGCGGACGCCGATCGGGATCTCGTAGGCTTCAGCTTCCGGGCGCAAAACGCACGAAGCCGCTACGCGCTTGAGACGGACGGAGCGACGCTATTCCTGAGCAAGTACGTCAACGGTGTGAGAACGGTGCTGCAACAGACGAACTACCCGTTCGCGGACGATGTGCCGGTCAGCTTCCGAATTAAGACGTTAGGGACGCGTATCGAGGTGTTCGTCAATGGCGCCCCTTACTTCGATAAGACGGACTCGAGCTGGACAAGCGGCAAGATTGGGCCGTTTTCGAACAAATCCTATGTGGACTTTGGGTCTGTCTCGGTAAAGGAGGTCAAAGCGCCGCAGACGTACTGGGATCAGGACGTTGCGCTTTGGGATTCGGGCAGCGCAAGCGCGGAGGTACGCTATTCGAACATCGTGTTTACAGATCCGGAAAACGACCCCGCCGGACCGTACCGCTGGAAGTACGTTCACACGCCGAAATTTATCGCGAACCAGGGGACGTCGACGCTGCATAACAAGACATACTCGTCGAATCAGCTCATTTTCGATAAGGTTGGCATTTACGATGTCACGATGTCGGCAGAGGATGACCCACACCCGAGCTACTTGTACCCGAGCACGGTGTTCGCCGGCTACCGGAAAGCATCGAACGAGTTTACGAGACGTATCATCGTACATCGGAAGCCCGTCGCGGCGTTCACGACGGCGTTCAACGCGGACGATACGATTCGTTGGTCGGATACGAGCTACGATCCGGATCGGTGGGCGAGCAGCTCATCGTATTCGCCGACAGAGGACGGGAAGAACTATCAGGCGACGCGGGGCATTTTCGACCGCAAGTATTACTACATCTCACCGAGCGGGTCATATGTCGCGCAGCAGCTTACCCGTCCGACGGAGGCGGGCGTGTATCGAGTCGGCCTCGCGGTCATGGACGAGTACGGCGCCTGGTCGGATTTCGCCGAGCGGACCATTACCGTCGCGGAGCCGCTCCCGCCGAACGCAGCCCCCGTCGCAACGATGACGAGCCCGGCCGGCACGCAAGCTAGCCCGACGGCATCGACGGATCGGACGCCGACGCTGACGTTCACACAGACGGACGCGGATGCCGGCACGGTGTTCCGCAGGTACCAGATTCAAGTTGCCAACGAGACGAACACGACGGTTTACGTGGACACCGGGGAGCTGAGCCAAAACACGACGTCGACCTCGGTGAGCTGGACTCCGTCGACACTGCTGCCGACGACGCAGAAGCTGCGGGTGCGGGCGCGTACGAACGACGGACTGGAATGGTCCGCATGGTCGACGCCGACCTGGATCGTCATTAACAATGCGCCGACGGCAAACGTGACGTACCCGACAGGAACGCAAACGAGTCCGACCCGAATCGCGACAAGACGACCGACAATCACGTGGACGCAGACCGATCCGGACACGGACGCGGTGTTCCAAGCATACGAGGTCATCATCGCGAATGAGGCCAACACATCGACGATCGAGACATCCGGGCAAACGGCGCAAAACACGACGTCAACGTCGGGAAGCTGGACGGTGCCGGCGGATCTGCCGCTCGGAAAGTTCCGGGTGCGCGTGAGGGTGTATGACGGACAGACTTGGTCGGCGTGGTCCGCGGACCGCTGGTTGACCACGAACACGCTGCCGGTCGCAGCAATGACGTTCCCGAGTGGGACGCAATCGGCACCCACGGCCTCGACGGATCGTACACCGACCTTGCAATGGTCGCAAACCGACGCAGATCCCGGGACCGTGTTCCGCATGTTCCAGCTTCAAGTGACAAACGAAGCGAACACGACGACGGTACTCGATAGCAGCGAGTTGAACCAGAATACAAGCTCGACGACGGGCAGTTGGACGCCGACGACGCTACTGCCCTCGGCGCAGAAGCTACGGGTACGGGCACGGACGAATGACGGGATGGAGTGGTCTGCATGGTCGGCGCAGCGATGGATTTTAATTAACAATGCGCCGGCAGCAGGCCTTACGTACCCGACCGGTACGCAGGCCAACCCGACAATTTTAACGACGAAGCGGCCGACGATTGCCTGGACGCAGACCGATCCGGATACGGACGCCGTGTTTCGCGGGTATGAGGTCGAAATCATCAATGAAGCCAATACGTTAGTCGTCGCGTCCTCCGGCCAAGTCTCCCAGAACACCGCGTCGATGACGGCAAGCTGGACCGTTCCGGCCGATTTGCCGAGCGGTAAGCTCAGGGTGCGGGTACGGGTGAGCGACGGCGCCGCTTGGTCGCCATGGTCCGCCGTGCGCTGGATGATCGCGAATCGTCCGCCCGTAGCCGATTTCGCCGTGTCGCCGGCGCTCATTTACGAAAGCGACGACGTGACGTTGACGAACGCCTCGAGCGATCCGGAGGGGGATGCGCTGACGTATGTATGGACGATTACGCGTCCCGACGGGTCGACGCTCGTCCGAACGACGACGAATGTCGCGCTGACGGACGTGCAGCAAGGCGTATATGACGTGCGCTTGCGGGCGACGGATCCGAGCGGCGCTTCT